>CAZHQX010000338.1:0-1513 GCA_964534195.1 uncultured Oscillospiraceae bacterium | reverse complement strand
GGCAAGCAGCCTCGAAGCCTGAGCAACTCCTGGAAAAACAGACGAGGTAACATTAGTTAAGCTGTCAGTACCTGCCTCGATCCATTCGGCAAATTCACTGCCTCCGCGGCCGGCCATGGACTGAATAAAAGAAACCAGGCCGAATGTTCCAACCAAAAGAAGCAGACTGGAAATAGTATTGAATCGATCTTTGTTCCTGGCAAAAGGCGTCAGCCTCATCATTAAAATCACCAGAACGGCAGCCGCGCATAACGGTATCAGCGGTAAGATCAGAAGGCATACAACCATCAGGAAATAGTAGTACCAGGCAGCGTTGCTATTAACACCATAGACAGTAAGTGAAGGCAGCAGGAAGGCCATTATAACCAGTTCGATATAAACAACGGTTACCAGAAGCTTAGCGCTGATGATCTCACCGGATCGGAGCGGCAGCGGCAGCAATCGAATGACATCTGAGGAATAGTAAAAAATGCTGATTGCGTAAACAACCCCGAAAACAAAGGTCATGACCGCAGCTGCTGATAAATAGAGCTGAGGTATCAAGGCTGTCAGCGAGAACGGTTCGAGCATTTTGTACAGGCCCATGCTGGAGCCACCCATAATAAGCGCCATATATATGAAGAGAAAGGCAAACAGCAGCAAGCTGCCCAGACTGCCTAATTTTTTCTTCTTTTTGGCATCACTGCCAAAAACAGCGAAGCCACTGCCACGCAGCATAACAATTGTCAGTCTGACGATCTGTTTCATGACTGAGCCTCCTCCGAAGGGGCATGGTTGTCTGAAACCAGCCGGAGGAACATCGCCTCAAGAGAATCATCAGCCTTACTTTGTTCACGCATCTCAGCCAGAGTACCGGCAAATCGGATGTGACCTCTGTCAATTATAGCCAGCTCGTCACAAATTCGCTCCGCGACCTCAAGAACATGTGTTGAGAAGAATACGGTATTACCAGCGTCGGCATGCTCACGCATCATTGCCTTAAGCTCAAATGCCGATTGTGGATCAAGACCAGTCATCGGCTCATCCAGTATCCAGATATCAGGATCATGGATCAATGCGCCGATTATCATCAGCTTCTGTCTCATACCATGCGAATAGCTCTGGATCCTATCGCCCAGAGCATCGGTCAAGGATAGCCTTGCCGCAAGCTTCTTGATACGTTCTGCCCTGATATCAGCAGGCACCTTATATACATCACCTAGAAAACGTAAATACTCAAGACCCTTAAGCCTTGGGAAAATATTGGGATCGTCCGGCACCAGACCGAAGCAGCTCTTAGCGGCAAAAGGCTCTTTTAGAATACTCTTGCCATTCAAAACAATGTCACCGATGTCAGGACTGAGTATGCCTGTAATCATCTTAATAGTTGTAGTTTTACCGGCACCGTTCGGGCCAAGAAAACCAAATATCCTGCCTGCGTCAATACTCAGATCGATGTTGTCCACGGCTTTTACATCACCGTGATAGCTCTTGCTGACTCCCTGAATTTCAATCATGATCGGCCTCCCTGATT
>CAZHQX010000337.1:0-1515 GCA_964534195.1 uncultured Oscillospiraceae bacterium | reverse complement strand
CAACAGTATTGTTCTGGTATATAAAGATTGCAGGAGGCGAGGCTTCTTCATAGTCAGGAGCCTTAGCCTGCAGTTTCAAACTTATAACCGACACCCCAGACTGTTTTTATCTGCCAATATGGATGTTCACCGGCATCGTCAAGTTTTTCACGAATTCTCTTGATATGTACATCAACAGTTCTTGATTCACCATAGAAGTCAAAACCCCAAATATTCTCTAGCAGCTGTTCTCTGGTAAAAACCCGATTCGGATGGCTGGCAAGAAAAAACAAAAGCTCAAGCTCCTTAGGTGGCATTTCGATCTCAATTTGATTAACAAGAACCGAATATCTTGACCGATCAACCGTTAAGCCGGGATGAGAAACCGCGTCACTGGCATCGACTGTCTCTGATTGCTGACGAATCTCCATAGATCCGTCAGATCTTCTGAGGACAGCCTTGACCCTGGCCAGCAGCTCCTTGGGCTCAAATGGTTTCTGAACATAATCATCAGCACCCAGTTCCAGTCCGACGACTTTGTCCAGTGTATCTCCTCTTGCTGTAAGCATGATCACAGGAACCTCAGACACTCGTCTGATTTCTCTTAATACATCGTAGCCGTCTTTGCCAGGCAGCATAAGATCAAGAATCACAACATCAGGTCTGGATTGTACGAAGGTATCAAAAGCCCTCTCACCATCGAGACAGGTTATGACAGCAAACCCATCTTTGTCAAAATACAGACGCAAAAGTTCGCTTATATTTGGGTCGTCGTCAACGATCATTGCCTTCTTGATATTAGTCACCCCCGAAGCTATATTCTGTTAATCGGATAACAGCATTATTTCTTATTCAGCATATCATTTAATTCCTGTAAGAATGAATTGACATCCTTAAATTGTCTGTATACAGACGCGAAACGCACATATGCTACTTCATCTATATCCTTGAGCAGCTCCATAACCATTTCACCAATCTCCCTGGATGAAATTTCCCGGCGCAGCGAATTTTGGATCTGAAGCTCAACATTGTCGGCCAGCTTCTCAATTTGTGATGTTGACACTGGTCGCTTCTCGCAGCTCTTAAGCAATCCGGAAATTAGCTTGTCACGGTCATATGGCTGCCTGGTGCCGTCCTTCTTAACAACAAGCAGTGGAAGATTCTCAATCTTCTCGTATGTTGTAAACCGCTTGCCGCAGGAGATACATTCTCGTCTGCGTCTGATCGCGGCGCCCTCGTCAGCAGGTCTTGAATCAATGACCTTATCCTCATCATGTCCGCAGAATGGACATCTCATCGATTTAATCCTCCTGACTTACTATTGTTTAAAAAATCAGTTATCATGATCCTGTAAAAACCAAGGAAGAATTCTGCCGCCTCTGCTCTTCTCTTTTGTTCCTGGTTCTCTGCCGGGAGTTTTCTGAGTATCAGCGGTTCTGCCTGGATATTGTCTTTCAGCTGAGCTGTGGCTCTCAGAGGTTGGCTTATAAGGTGCTGTATCTGAGCTGTACTTCTTAACCGTTTCAGTCGGTTCAG
>CAZHQX010000336.1:0-1525 GCA_964534195.1 uncultured Oscillospiraceae bacterium | reverse complement strand
TGATCAATGCGGTCACACCGATAAGAACACCATAAATTATTTTTGATGCTTCCTGTTTAGGTGCTGAAATGGGATCAGTAGCCATGAAAACAGCGGCAAACAGGAAGCCGCCGGACAACACGGAAAATAGCGGATCCGTCTGGATGACGCCTGTAAAATAGAGGATGCTGCCAAGAACCGCGAATGAACCGATAGTCGATACGATTATCTTCCAGGACGCTGTCTTGGTTACGATCAGATAGATTGCCGCGGCGATTATCAGGAGCGCGCTTGTCTCGCCGAGTGAACCGGCGATATTGCCAAAAAAAAGCCTGAGATAGTCTGTCAAGATGCCTTCCTTGTTGAAGGTAAGCATTGGTGTGGCTGACGTCAAAGCATCCGCGCCGCCGCTCCATTTGATCAGGCCGCCAGGAAAATCACTGAAGGGCTTCGACCAGGCAACGGTCATGTGTGCCGGAAAAGAAACATAGATTAGACAACGTCCGACCAGAGCCGGATTAAATATATTTTTACCGAAACCGCCGAAAACACATTTACCGAAAACTACACCAAACGCTATACCGACCATGGCCACCCAATACGGAACAGAAGGCGGCAGTGTTAATGTAAATAGCAGGCATGTGACCAAAACTGCTTCAGACACCTTGGCCTTCGGGCCGTTAATCAGACGCATGATCCCGTATTCGCACAGTATGCCTGTTATAGTGACGACGGCAAGCAGGGCAAGTGTACGAAGTCCGAATAAATAAATAGATAGCAGAAGAATTGGCAGCAGGCTGATCAGCACTCTGGTCATCATCTTCTGCTTGAGGAAATAATCCTTAAGTTTGCTCATAATCTCCCCCATGTCAGAATTCTTTGCATAAGCGGGCCTCTGTGATATTGTTACACTGTAATCTGTTATTAGTATAGCTCAAGGATTGCCCATTGCAAACAAGCAGAAGCTATCATTTGAAGCAACTTGGAGCAAGCGTACAGCACTGACATTAGGTACGGAGAAGCATATGGCTAAAATATTAATTATTGAGGATGAAAAAGCGATAGCAGAGCTCATAGAGCTGAATCTAAGTTTGACCGGGCATAGCTGCCTGCGGGCAGCCGAGGCCGAGGCTGCACTCGAGCTTGCATCATCTCAGCATCCTGATCTTGTTCTGTTGGATGTTATGCTGCCTGGACGTGATGGCTTTGACTTGATAAGCGAGCTAAGACAGCATGGACTGCCTGTGATTTTTTTAACGGCAAGAAACTCAGTAGTCGATAAGGTACAGGGACTGCGGCTGGGCGCTGATGATTACATTACCAAACCATTCGAGCCTGCTGAGCTTCTGGCCAGAATTGACGCTGTGCTTCGACGTACCGGTCATTCAGATGGCAGCCTTGTAATCTGTGGCATCGAAATCAAGCTGGAAGAGAGATCTGTGAGAAGAAATAATGAAACGATCGAGCTGACTGCTCAGGAGTTTAATCTTCTGGAGGTTCTGGTAAGAAATCGCAATATCGCGATGTCCAGAGAGAAGCTGCTGGA
>CAZHQX010000335.1:0-1532 GCA_964534195.1 uncultured Oscillospiraceae bacterium | reverse complement strand
TTCTTCAGCTGAATGCAAGTAGTATTATTACTAACCATAAGCTGCCGGCCGAGAAGCAGGAGCGGTATACTAGGAGAAAAAAATATGCTAAGATGCTTCTTGATGCTGACATAGTTCATTTCATATCTTCTGATGCCCATAATACTAATATCAGGCCTCCGCAGAACAAGAAGGCCTATGATGAAATTTGTCATCTATATGGGCGTGAAGCTGCTGAAAAATTGATGTTAGAAAATGCCGAAGCAATAATTGCTAAAATGTATAATCTATAAAACTAATTGATATACGGGGCGGAAATATGAATTATTCCAACATAAAACCTATCATTAAGAAATCTTTGCTGGCAGTTGTAGATGCAGCTTTGGCTGTAATTGCGCTATGGTTTGCAGTCATGCTGAAGTTTGACTATCTTCAGCATGTTGAACCAATGATCAGAAAGCCTGAAATCATAGGTCTGGTTATGCTGCTGTCATTCGCGATATTCTATTTTTTCGGCTTTTACCAACATATATGGAGGTATGCCAGCATAAATCAGTATTTGGTGTTGTTTGCTGGTACTCTTATTCAAGGCGTTTTGGTCGCCGCAGTTCTATCCTGGCGAAAGATTGAATATCCGGGTTCAGTTTTCATTATATACTGGCTGTTTCTGTTTTTAGGCGTTACAGGCATTAGAATCATTTATAGAATGATTATGAGCAGTGCATTTCGAGAAGCCAGACACTCGAAGCAAAAATCCAAGAGTTATCTTAGCAGTGAGATCGGCAAATTAGGAACAGAAAATGATAACGTAAAAGTTGCTGATAGAACTGATCCGATCAGAGTTTTGATCGTAGGCGTTGGTTATGCTGGCAGTCAGATTATCAGAGAGCTGCAGGACCATCCAGGCAGTCGTCAAGTTGTAGCGGCTATCGATGACAATCGTGAAAAGCATCATTATAAGATCCGCGGCGTCCCTGTCGTCGGTGATCGCTCTATGATAATGTCCGCAGTTAGACATTACAGAGTAGATGAGATCATTCTTGCGATTCCAAGTGCGAGCAGCCATGATCAGCGAGAGATATTAGATATTTGCTCAAAAACTGGCTGTGAGCTGCGACAAGTGCCCCTGCTAAGTGATTTGATCGATGGCAGAGTTAGTATCAGTGATATCAGGCACGTTGAGATTTCTGATCTGCTTGGGCGTGAGCAAATATTGTTGGATAACAAGGAAATTGAGGGAACACTTGAGAATAAGACTATATTGGTAACAGGTGGCGGAGGTTCCATAGGGTCAGAAATCTGTCGTCAAGTCGCTAATTTTAGTCCCAAAAAGCTAATTGTATTCGATATTTATGAGAATAACGCTTATGATCTTCAGCAGCAGCTTTTGTCTAGATATAAGGACCTGGACTTGCTTGTTTTAATAGGCTCTGTACGCGATAGGAGTCGCCTTGAATCGGTATTTGCCGACTGTCGCCCGGATGTAGTATTTCATGCTGCGGCTCATAAACATGTACCTTTGATGGAGGATAGCCCAAGTGAAGCGGTAAAAA
>CAZHQX010000334.1:0-1532 GCA_964534195.1 uncultured Oscillospiraceae bacterium | reverse complement strand
CAAAAATCATAGCTGTAGTATGGTAAAAGCCGTCCTGTTTGTCAACGCACTTATTGTATAATTGAGGCAAGTAATTTCGAGGAGGTAATGATATGGATCAGTCAAATACCATCAGCTGGCAGATCAAAACAAGCCGCGAAGGCGAGACTCCAGCTATATTTGCCGAGTATCTGCTAAATGACCTGGGTGTATTCGTAAAACGCATGCGGCGGGTCGCTAAAAAAGGACTTCTCAATTCATTAACCGGCTTCCGTGTCGGCTATGTTCCTGTTCCAGGTACTGATTACCGTGAAGGTCCTCTAGACCGCAACGCTATTCTCTGGCGCAAACTGACCTCAGCAGTACAAACCGGTCAGTATGAATTTCAAATCACCGGCAACAGCGATGACAAGATCACACTGGTTATTCCTCCCGAGCTGGTCTATGCAGTTCAGCAATATATAGAAACCAGGCGCAGCGCCAATCCGCCTGTTGCAGAACCTGACATGGAGGCTGCAGTCTGGCTCTGCTGGCGCGATGATGATGAATGGGAAGATCCGCAGATGCCACTGGCAGCTATGGTCGAGGCAGAAAAAAACATCGAGAGATTTATAGACCCCGATGTGCTTGAAGAGACCAGACTGAATATTTAGCGTCAAATAGCTAAGCAGAATAATATCGTAATAACAGCAGCGTAAATCAGATGGTTCTGAGGCTTAATCAGTTCTCGGGAAGATTCACGCTGTTTTTACCTGCTCTCTTGGCTGCGTACATGGAATTGTCAGCGCTGGTAAGCAGCTCGCGCACTGTATTACCATCGAGAGGATATCTTGCTGCGCCTATGCTGGCACCTGATGAAACGATATTTCCATCAAGCACAGCCTTGCGTGATACAACCTCACGGAAGCGCTCGCAATAATCAGCCAGAACCCCCATGTCGTCATACTTACTCGAAATTATACAGAACTCGTCACCGCTTAGCCGGCCACAGAGATCTCCATCATGAGTAACGGTGTTCAGCCTTGAGCCGATTATACGCAAATACTCATCGCCCTCCTGATGGCCAAGTGTATCATTGATCCTCTTAAAATCATCAAGATCAAGAAAGATGACCGAAAAACCTTGTATCTCTCCTTTTTGACTCATTGCGATCTTTTTCTCGATCGCTTCAAGAAGCATTGCTCTATTTGGCAGGCCTGTCAAAGCGTCATAATAGGCCAGCTGATGCAGCTTCTTACGATTCTTGTCGAGCTCTTCATTACTCTTAACCAGATCAGCGTTCAAGGATTGCAGCTTAGCTTCGGATTTTTTTAGCTCGTTATAAAGTGTATCTGTCGTCTTTTTCTGCTCAGCGAGCTGGTTGTATTGCTGGGTTTTTTCCTTGAATAAATAGGCGATGAGCATAACGATGAATATAGTCACAAACGAAACAACTACGCCTGTGAGCGCACCAGGCGCATGCCTGATGAAGTGACCGAACATAACAGTTTGCAGAGATAGTATGTTAAGAACGATAGCCGTGATTTTTCCAGGTCTGCTAAGTTTGAGAATTA
>CAZHQX010000333.1:0-1538 GCA_964534195.1 uncultured Oscillospiraceae bacterium | reverse complement strand
AACAGAAAGATATCTATGAAGCTCTGGGGGTTCCTATTCCATCGTTATAATTTCCTGGAACCCAGGGTATAAGCATAAGCCTTTTCACTCGGAAGCAGCTTATCTCTTTGACGCAGATTACTATCGACCATCGCCACTATGGCGGTTTCATTATCCATTTCCCGGATAATCGCAGGTATTTCAGTTAAGCCTGCAAGCCTGGCAGCTTCAACTCTGTTATGTCCAGAAATGATTTCAAATTGTCCATCCTCAGTTCCGGGCCGGACAATAATCGGCGTCAATACGCCATTGTGCTGCACACTATTTACCATTTCCTGCATTTGCTCATCCTTATATAGCTTAAATGGATGATGGGGAAAAGGTATGAGCTTAGATAGTGTTATCTGAGCCGGTGTCCCATCTGTCAGATTGTCTTTGCTGTCTGGTGTAAATAGATCATCGTAGCTGGATAGTTTTATTTTCTTGACGCTGTCGCTCATTTTTCAAAACCTCCTTCACAAGCTGATTAAATGCCTCAGCAACCTTACCATCAGGATCAAAGTCGAAGATGCTGCTTCCTTCGGCGCTTGCCTCGATCGCTCTAACTGACATCGGGATCTCGGAGTCGAACACCTTCAGATTAGAACCAAAATGTTCTCTGATCAGTTGAACGATCTCTTTTGTGAAGTTGGACCTGCGGTCGAGCATATTGAGCAAAATGCCTTCAACATTTAAATCTGGATTCAGTTGTTTCTTCACCTTGTTAACTGTACGCAGCAGAAGCTCAAGCCCCTTTACGCTCAAGAAATGCGCCTGAACAGGGACAATAACTCGGTCAGCAGCTGTCAGCGCGTTGATGGTAAGCATACCCAGCGATGGCATACAGTCGATTAGAATCGAGTCATAATCCCTTCGCAGCTGGTTGATATAGCTCTTCAAAATACGTTCGCGATTCATAACATGCACCAGCGAGTTTTCAATGCCCGATAGCTCAATGCTTGCAGGCAGCAGATCAACACCTTCCCGGTGGTGGATGATACCTCTTAGCGGATCAATTGGTTCATCCTCAATGATCTGCTTCATAATGTCAGCAACGGTAAAAGGCAACTCATCCGGCATCTGGCAGCCCATACTCTGTGTGAGATTGGACTGGACATCAAAATCAACTAGCAGGACTTTTTGTCCTTGTCTGGCAAGGCCTGCTCCAAGGTTTTGGCAGACAGTTGTTTTTCCTACTCCGCCCTTCTGATTGGAGATGGCACGGACAATACATTTGGACAATACATCAGCTCCTTTCGAATAAATAATAAAGCGGATACTAATTAGCTATTTCAAATGAGGGGCAGTCGAAGATAACAGGATTAACACCGCAAGAGTGTGTCAGAAACATTTCTATTTGCGCCAATTACCTATATTTGTACAAGGGCTTTTGGAAATCTCTCATCTGACACACAATCCGGCCTTAAGCCAGTAAAAACAATATGTACCGTATTTGCGGCTCGCATCCCCGGTACGGGAACATTGCAGGAGGCTGTGACCTACAGCCGACACGGGCATCG
>CAZHQX010000332.1:0-1545 GCA_964534195.1 uncultured Oscillospiraceae bacterium | reverse complement strand
AATGTAGAAATGTATAGCGACCCGACTGGTCTTCCTCAAGGAACCGAGGATGAGAATTATTATTCTGAGATCTGGATTCCTGTTAAGAAAAAATAAGCAGTCAAATACTGATAAAAATGAAAAGAGGCGGTCTCACAAGTTCTCATGAACTATTCAGAGACAGCCTCTTTTTGATGCTTGCTATTAAGGAATTACTAATCAAGAAGGCTGAGCTGCTCTTCCAGCAGTCTTGCTGCTGCTCCTTGCCATATTAGTTGATCAGTGTTCTCTGTGACATCCAATCTTCGAAGATCGGTGCTGCTTTTTTTCAATAACGCTGTCATCTGTTTTTCAGTTTCAGCGACAAGACCAGGGAGCTCAGCTAAGATCGTACCAGTCAGTATCCAGTGATCTGCCTGAGATAGAATTGCTGAATTGATGATCGTTGAGGCATACGCAGCTGCTGCGATGCTCATCGTTTGCGTGGCCTTTTTCTTACCGGCGGTAGCTGCTGCGGTCAAATCATTCCAGGTAATATCGCTGTTTTGCTTAATACGTCTGAACTGCTTAAGCAGACCGTCTGCCTGCCCGGCTTTTGCCAGTGTGAGGGGTTTATCTCCCTGGAGAAGCGGAACAAACAAGTCATTTGATACTATGGCCTTGAGGCCATCTGCGTGCCGGAGACCGTCGCCTGCTTGACAGATGAAGGTATTATCGAGATTAGCAATCAAAACGACTGTAGCCTCGCCAAGCTTGCCGCTTGCCGGTTTCCAGAGAGTGCCATATGCCGCGCAATCCGCCTGGGATTGAGTCATGCCGCGAAGCTTATGGGCTTCGCCGGCTGCGGCGATAATGTCTGACAGAGAGTTTAGCTGATCGGGGCTTAGACCGCTGTCCTCGTTGATCAGTGCGTATACCGGTGAGAGTTCGCGCTCTTCTGGAATTGCAGAAATAAGCTTGTCGACTGCCAGCTTGAGCTCGTTAAGCCAGATGTTGAAGCTATCAGAATTGATTTTTCCGGGGTCATTCTCAGCGGCCTCATCAGGCTTGTCTGCAGAAGTAGATTCAGCTGAGCTAAATCCACCAGCTTCTTGTTGTGCCAGTGCTTGCAGCGCAGGGTCAAAGAGCCCGAATCTCACCGATCCACTGCTTATTCTAACAACTAAAAACGCTTTGTGCTCTGTTCTTTGGCTATAGAGATTAGCCCTGCGTCCACCTGTTGAGCTTGCCAAACCAGATTCTGTGATCCAGCCTGCAGCTATCAAACGATCCAAAACCCGATTGAGACTGGTTGGAGCAAGCTTGGTGGTGTCGATCAGGAACTGCCTGGTCGTATCACCCTGAAGTCTTATCAGGTTATAAATTGTTCGGCAAATGCTGTCTCTGTAGATTTTTGTGCCCATGGGAGACATTAAACGGTCACCTCCGTCTGTTGTTGTGCGTGATCTTCTCCGCTGGTTTCCCCGTGCTTAACGGTCAGCATGCAGATAAGAGCGCTGGCGAACGCGATTACTGAGTAGATGAACAAAGTGCTGTAATCATCAGTTACATCTCTTATAACACCGA
>CAZHQX010000331.1:0-1547 GCA_964534195.1 uncultured Oscillospiraceae bacterium | reverse complement strand
CTCCAGGCATTGATATGGACGGTCTTGAAATCCTCAACAGTTGCCTCGTTCGGCAGATTTACAGTTTTTGATATAGCGCCTGAGAGCAGTGGTGTCAGAGCTGCCACCATCAGGACATGCCCTTGGAAATGGATATAGCGTTTGCCATTACCACACTGATTGGCGGTATCAAAAACAGCCAGATGCTCAGGCTTAAGCCAGGGGGCATCCTCAATCTGTCCGTCTATGACCTGGCCATCCTCCTCACGCATTATATGATCGATGATGTCCTTGATCTGTTCCTCTGTGTAACCTAGATGCTTCAGACCTATGCTGACCACAGGATTGGCAAGCATCATGAAGCCGCCGCCTGAGAGCTTCTTGTAAACAACATGCGAGAAGAAAGGCTCGATACTTGTAGCGGCACAATCCATTGCGAAGGAAATAGTTCCTGTAGGTGCCATAACACTAACTTGAGCGTTGCGGTACCCGTTGATCTCGCCGCTATCCAGTGCCTGCTGCCATGATGCTTTCAATGCTGCTGACAGATCAGCCTGCCCCAGATTCTCAAGGATCTCATGTCTGACCCGGAGTGGTTCGTATGACAGGCCCTCCAGCTCATCCTCTCTGGCACCGGCGACACGAGCGTGATTGCGCAGCACTCTCAGCATATGCTCACGGTTAAGCTCATAGGCACTAAATGGTCCGGCAACTTCTGCCATAAGTGATGACACATAATAGCTATGGCCTGTAAGCAGACCAGTAAGAGCTGCGGCATATGCTCTGGATTCATCTGAATCGTAAGGCAGTCCGCTGGCCATCAGCAGTGAAGCCAGATTTGCCATGCCCAGGCCTGTCGTTCTGAAAACCCAGGTTTTTCTGGCGATATCCTCAGTCGGAAACTGCCCCCAATGGATAGACGCTTCCAGCACAAGCTGACACAATGTGATCATGTGAACATAGGATTCTACGTCGAAGCGTCCCGATTCTATATCAAGGAAACGCAGAACATTGATCGAGGCCAGATTACAGCTGGTATCATCAAGAAAAGCGTATTCGCCGCAGGGATTAGTGGAATTGAGTCGGTTATGACGGGCGCCAAGCTGCCCATCTTCACCTGCCGGGCAGGTATGCCAGGAGTTGAAGGTATCTGTAAACTGAGGAGCAGGATCAGCGCAGCGCCAGGCAGCCTCATTGAATTTTTGCCATAGGTCTGCGACTGGCACCTCACGGTTGATCGATTCATCTATTCTGCCCTTAAGCAGCTGAACGCTCTCCGGCTCCTCTTCGAGGCCGGTGACCTTCTGCATAAACTCATCTGTAAGTCTTACAGAGTTATTGCTGTTCTGACCGGAAACTGTCTGATAAGCTTCACCATCCATATCAGCGTCATAACCCATCTTGGCCAGAGCTCTGACCTTGTCCTCTTCTGTGGCTTTCCACAGGATGAAGTTTTCTATTTCCGGGTGATCAATATCAAGACAGACCATTTTCGCGGCTCTTCTGGTAGTGCCGCCTGATTTGATCGCGCCAGCGTTGCGGTCAAGCCCTTTGAGGAAGCTCATCAG
>CAZHQX010000330.1:0-1559 GCA_964534195.1 uncultured Oscillospiraceae bacterium | reverse complement strand
GTCCGACAGTTCCAGCGTAGCCAGGTATTTTGTATCTGACTGCCGGCTGGCAGGGCTCCTGCTCCTCAAGCTTGAGTAAACGAGGCTCAAGCTTAAGAATCTCTTCAGCTGACATTTGCATTTTGGGATTTCTGCCGAGATTGCTCATAGGCATCAGCTCGATGAATCTGACCTCGAGAGGCCGTTCTCTGGTAAGCTCGATCATCCCGGATATCTCATCGTCGTTGATGCTTCTAATCAGTACTGCGTTAAGCTTGACCGGCGTGATGCCGCAGGCAAAACAAGCATCAATGGCCGCAAGCGTATCTTCAAGATTGCCGCCGCCGGTTAGTCTTCGGAATTTGTCGGCATCGGTTGAATCCATTGAGATATTAACTCTATTCAGGCCGGCCTGCTTGAGCGCATCGGCTCTTGGCGCCAGACCCTGTCCATTGGTCGATAATGACAAGTCGATATCATCAGATATAGATCTAATAGCGGCTGTGATATCCTCCAGGTCGGTGCGCAGCAGCGGTTCGCCACCGGTAAGACGAACGCGCCTGATTCCAGCCTTAAATAACAACCGGCATATTCTGTGGATCTCGGATACAGACAACAGATGCTGGTCATTGGCCTCCGGACAGCTCTCGGGATTGCAATACACGCATCTGAGATTGCATTTCTGCGTGACCGAGAGACGCAGATATGTGATATCTCTGCCATGGTTATCTCTCATCAGATGTCACCCTTGATAATTCTGCCTGGCTGGTTCCAGCTGTACCCGCCCATCTCACTCAGCCTGTTTTTAATTTCTTCGCGGCTGATAAGATCGATGAAGGCCAGAACTCTTGGGTCATCCAGACTATCGGCTCTAACAGCGAAATCATAGCTCTCTTCAGTAATCGGCAGGAAATCCAGTCCGAATATTTTAGCAGCTGACATTACTGCTAAACCTGTGTCAGCTGTGCCTGCGACAATTTGAGCTGCTACTGCTGTGTGTGTAAGCTCTATTCTGTCATAGCCATTTACCGAAGTAGGCCGGATGCCGGCACGATCAAGCAGATAGTCAAGCAGTATTCTGGTACCTGCACCTGACTGTCTGTTGACATAACGGACATTTTCAGATGTCAAATCGCTGATGTCATGAATATTCCTGGGATTTCCGGCTTGAACAAGCAGTCCCTGAGTTCGCTTGAAACCCTCGATCAGGACCACTGATCTGTCTGGGAACATTCTCCTTATGTCCGGCAAATTATATTCGCCGCTTGATGTATCCAACAGGTGAATGGGGGCCAGTAGAGCTTCCTGCCGACGCAAGGCCATGAGACCACCCATGCTGCCTGTATGCGCAGAGGTCAGTCTACGTCCGTCTTGAAGTGAAATATCCGCAAGCTCATCCAGCAGCGGATCATGACTGCCGATCAGATCAATAGATTCAGATATTTTCTCCTCATCAGACCATGGCAGAAGGCGAATACTTACCTGACTGCCTGCTTCAAGTCCTTCAAGATTCTGATCGAGCTCAAGAATACCGTCAGCACGAAGGAAGCTTGCGAGCATGCCAGCTCCTCGTTCCATAG
>CAZHQX010000329.1:0-1564 GCA_964534195.1 uncultured Oscillospiraceae bacterium | reverse complement strand
TCATCGCCAGAGCCGCAGGTGTTGCCGGGAAAAAACGTTTCCGCTGCTTTGGACTCTCTAATCCAGTGATCGACAATTGCTGGTACAGCTCATCTAACGGCAAAATTACGAATTGATAGAGCCAGACCATGCCGACAAAAAGGCTGAGAAGTGATAGCAGCATTATGATCTGAGCAATTGTTCTGCTATTATCAGTTTTCTTGACCCGTTGATCGATCACCATATTGGTCAAAGACTCGCTAAGATCAAGCAGCTGCATATTGTTAGCGTTGATGTAAACGACCGCTTCGCCCATGCTTGAGTCAATTGTGTTGCCTGCAGCAATCGTTTCGGCTGCCAGGCGATAACCATGCCACTTGCTTCTTATTTCCAAACGAAGCTTATCTATCTCCTCATTTGAAATATTCAGGTAGACTATTTCATCCGCTACAACTATTTCACCAGCAAAAATTCCATTAACAACTTCTTCGAATTCGTCAATTGCTTGTCGCAGCATCTTCCTGCTCTCGCTTTTTGCTTGCTCTATGATCACGGGATCGCTAACAGCTGTCCCAGTTTCTACAGCCTGAATCAGAACATAAAGCCTGTTAGCGTCTTTGGCTATTTCCTGGGTAAGCATGCGTTGTCTTCCAAGTACATTTATCAGCTGACCTGTCTGACTGTTGGTAGCGTTGCTATTGGCGATCATACGTCCATATATCAGGAGCAAAACAAGAGCCAAAACAGTAAAAACGATTATTCTGCTGACAATTATTCTGCGAAAATTCAAATTGCTTCTATTCATTTAATGTAAACGTCCTTAAATTTAGTTTTATCCATATTTGTTTTCGAATGGTTTGATTTTAACTTGAGTAAAAAGCTCTTACTGTAACAAGATTTGATCATTTTACATAAATCCTGGTTCTTTATTCTTCTTATCTGGGTTATTATGTATTAAGAATATTTTGAGAGGAGCTGCTTATGAAACAATTGATACATCAACGCGGCTTCCAAACAGTTTTTCGGGTCAGATATTACGAAACCGATGCCATGGGCATCGTACATCATTCAAACTACCTGCGTTGGTTCGAACTAGGGAGAACCGAATATCTAAGAGCTGTTGGATTGCCTTATCGAAGCTTGGAGGAACAGGGAATCGCAAGTCCGGTGACCGGTATCCGCTGCCGCTACCTTAAGCCGGCTAAATATGATGATGAAATAGTACTGCATGTAAGCGTCAAGGCCTACAAGAATACCAGACTGACAATGGGCTATGAAATATACTGCAATGATCAACTCATATGCAGTGGAGAGAGTGACCATGCGTTTATACTTGACGGCCGGCCGATAGCGCCGCGCAGGAGTCTGCCTGAGCTCGACAGAGTATTAACAGAATGCCTGCAGAATGATTCGCCGTCGCCGGAATGAGTTATCAAAACCAGTATCAGCAATACGAAATTAATCAGGAAAAAGATGTCAAAAAAAGGAGGGGAAAAATGATTATTCAAGACGAATATATCACTTTTACAATTGGCAGACAGAAGAAGATCGCATTGATCGCACATGACAGCAAGAAGCAGGAGCT
>CAZHQX010000328.1:0-1572 GCA_964534195.1 uncultured Oscillospiraceae bacterium | reverse complement strand
CTTGTATGATAATTAGAAAGTTAATTATCACACGTTCCTTTCTTTTTAATATCGTGGTTATAATACATTCAGATACTGTGGACTTTAGATTATTTCCCTGTAGCTTTGACTACTCAACAGGAGTGTATTGCCGCTACCTTTATCTGAATTGTTTATATGCTGGATGTACCGGAACTTTTGTTCCAATGAGTACTTATTTCAATCAAGTCTACAATGATAATCGCTGGCGGATATCACGGTATCAGACTTTATGAAAGGGAGGTATAACCTCATGATTTACGTTGGTATTGATATTGCCAAACTCAACCATTTCGCCGCTGCTGTTTCTTCAGAAGGCGAGATACTCATTGAGCCGTTCAAATTCACAAATGACGCTGATGGCTTCCAACTGCTGATTTCCAAAATCGAATCATTCGATAAGGACAGCACCATCATCGGTCTTGAGTCGACGGCACACTACGGTGACAACCTTGTTCGATACCTTGTTGCCTGTCTTTACAAAGTGTGTGTTCTCAACCCTATCAAGACGTCTCAGATGCGCAAGAATAACATTCGCAAAACTAAGACAGATAAGGTCGACACATACGTTATTGCTAAAACTCTTATGATGCAAGATTCTTTACGGTTTGTCAGTTTCTATGATCTTGATCTGATGGACTTAAAAGCACTTGGACGCTTTCGCCAGAAAACGGTAAAACAGCGAACCCGCCTAAAAATCCAACTGACAACCTATGTTGATCAGGTATTCCCGGAACTTCAGTATTTCTTTAAATCCGGTCTGCATCAGAATGCTGTCTATGCACTTCTTAAAGAAGCACCAACACCTAACGAAATCGCTTCCATGCATATGACTCATCTGGCCAATCTGCTCAAAGTGAAATCTCATGGACACTTTAATAAGGAGCAGGCCAAGGAATTAAGAGTTCTGGCACAGAAGTCTGTCGGTGCAAACGACAGTGCTATATCTATTCAGATAACTCAAACCATTCAACAAATCGAGTTACTGGATAGCCAATTAACTAAGATTGAAGCTGAAATGACGGACATCATGAAATTCAATGATTCTGTCATCATGACCATTCCTGGTATCGGATACATAAATGGTGGAATGATTCTTGGTGAAATAGGTGATATTCACCGTTTCTCCAATCCTAACAAGCTGCTTGCTTTTGCTGGTCTGGATCCATCCGTTTACCAGTCTGGAAACTTCCAGGCCAAACGAACGCGTATGTCCAAACGTGGCTCGCGCGTATTGCGCTACGCCTTAGTAAATGCAGCTTGGAACGTTGTAAGAAACAACGCTACCTTCAAGGCTTATTATGACGCCAAGAGGGCGGAAGGCCGGACTCACTATAGCGCCCTTGGGCACTGTTCCGGCAAGTTGGTCAGGGTCATCTGGAAGATGCTCACTGACGAAGTCGAATTCATCCTCGAATAAGAGGTCTGTATACCAATATCGATAGATTTTGAAAAAGCACCCTTAGGGAGCTCTATTAAAGTTACCCTTTTTTACCATCGATATGAAGAAGAAATTTTTTGCTAATTTATGGTTGACTTTTCATAGCTGGTCTC
>CAZHQX010000327.1:0-1581 GCA_964534195.1 uncultured Oscillospiraceae bacterium | reverse complement strand
GAGCTGCTTACGCTCTATAAGGGTACAGCAAGATTTGTCGGTCGGCAGATCGTCGAGATCGAGGATGCTGAAAGTGATGAGATTTACCAGGTATCGGCTGATAAAATTGTAATTGCGTCCGGGGCCAGATCAGCTGTTCCACCCATTAAGGGCCTTGAAAAGACCGGCTACCTCACAGCAGAGAGTTTCTTCGGCGCTAAATATCCTGATAAACCATATGAGGATCTCGTGATAATCGGAGGTGGTGCGATAGGATTGGAGTTCGCCCACATATTCTCTGCTTTTGGGACCAAGGTTACTTTGATCGAGATGCAGGACAGGATCGCATATCAGGAGGAACCGGAAATCAGCGAGAAATTGCAGCAACAGTTTGAGCATTATGGAATCAAGGTCCTAACAAGTACAAAAGCGGTATCTGTTGATTCGGCTGACGGGCGTAAAATCGTTACTTCGGAAACAATTGATGGCATTCAGATCGAGGTTCTTTGCGATGAAGTTTTAATTGCTTCTGGTGTACGCTCAAATAGTGATCTGCTGCATCTTGAGCATACTGATATTGAGACCGATGAACGCGGCTGGATCAAAACTAATGAGTACCTGGAGACTAGTCAGGATAATGTCTGGGCTGTCGGCGACATTAATGGTAAGTATCAATTCAGGCACAAAGCAAATTATGAGGTAGAGGTTCTTGTGCACAATCTGTTTTCGAATAAGCAACGGCGTAAGGCTTCTTATGCTTCAGTTCCGTGGGCCATATTCACACACCCTCAGATTGCACATGTAGGTATGACCGAACAGCAAGCTATTGCTGCCGGACATAATATTCTAGTTGGCAGAAATCCTTATTCCGCGACTGCAAATGGTTATGCGTTAGGCTATGAGCCGGGAGATCAGGATGATGGATTTGTTAAGCTGATCACTGATTCAAGCTATAAAATTCTTGGTGTCCATATTATTGGTCCGCAGGCAGCGATATTGATTCAGCCTTATGTATATCTTATGAACGCAGGTGCCTCCTGCAGCAGGCAGGAGACTGAAATGCCAAATGGTCAGTTGGTTGACGGTCAACCGTTTGAAAATGTCGCAAAATTGCGGCCAGGGCTTTGTTTAGACGCTGGCAGCACAGCAGCGATCGATCAGGCTATGATCATACACCCTGCACTAAGTGAGGTGGCCGGTTGGGTCACAAGTGAGCTTGAAGAAGCTGAAGGAGGAAATTAATGAATTACAGAATGTTAGGAAAAACCGGTTATGAAATTTCGGAGGTATCTCTTGGTACCTGGCAGTTAGGCAATGGCTGGAGCGGAGATTTCGATGAAGCTTCGGCGGAGAAGACTCTGGAAACGGCTATGGAGCTTGGGGTCAATTTTTTCGATACCGCTGATGGCTACAGTGGTGGGCTTAGTGAGAAAAAAGTCGGTGAGTTTGTCCGTAAGCATAGAGATAAGATTTATATTGCGACGAAGTGTGGTCGACGTTTGAATCCACATGTCGCATCTGGCTATAACCGCGAAAATATTACTCGGTTTGTTGAAGATAGTCTGCGCAACACAGGCCTGGATTCGTTGGATCTGCTGCAGC
>CAZHQX010000326.1:0-1583 GCA_964534195.1 uncultured Oscillospiraceae bacterium | reverse complement strand
TGGCCTATACAGTACAGCTTATACACCAGAAATATGTTACTGATGTGAAGTCTCCGCCTGACCCAACAAATAATTGATGAATTGCCTGGCCCTCCTGCCGGAAATGTTGCCCAGGCTGATCCCCCATCGTCGGGCCTCCTCCATCAATACATCCTCCGGCAGCCGCAATTGAGGATACTGCGCGGCCAGTCCACGCACGATCTCAAGATACTGCTGCTGATCCGGCCGCGGGAAGTATATAGTTACGCCAAAACGATTAACCAACGAAATCTTCTCCTCAGCAGTATCTGAATGATGTATATCATCAGAATTTGAACGACCCATATCACTGCGATCTGACCAGGTCTCACGAATAAGATGCCTGCGATTCGATGTCGCATAAATCAGGATATTATCAGGCTGCGCGCCCAGGCCTCCCTCGATCACTGCTTTTAGATACTTAAAATCAGTCTCAAAATCCTCGAAGGAAAGATCATCCATATATAGGATGAAGCGATAATTTCTCGATGACAGCTGCGAAATCAGCCAGGGCAGCTTAGGCAGCTGATGCTTGTAGATCTCGATAACGCGCAAGCCGTCACCAGAATACTTATTGACCAGCGCTCTGACACAAGTCGATTTGCCGGTCCCACTATCGCCATGAAGCAATAAATTATTAGCTCTGCGCCCTCTTATGAAAGCTTCGGTGTTATCCATCAGTCTAAGCTTCTGCGATCTATAACCAATCAGATCCTCAAATCGCACGAGCGGTAAACGCTTAACAGGCTTGATCTCCAGATCATTGTCTGATTTCTCAAGACGGAAGCCGCTGCCAAGACCAATCAGACCACAGCCATAATACTGGTAAAAGCCGACAACACTCTCATAGAATTCTTCTGCTCCGGAAGCGCTTGCCAAACGATCTGCAAGAAGACCGACACGGCGGCCGATCAGCTTATATTGATCAAGGCTGCCTGCAGGGTCTGCTTCCCCGTCATTTCCCATAGCTGCTGATGAGGACTCTGATTCTATAGCGCCTGAGCTATCTGTCGATCCTGCCGAAGCTTCAGCTTCTGCAGACCCCTTGTTATCGCCAAAATGGATAAGCGAGCTAAAACAGTTTATTGCCAGTTCATCCTCGATCTGGCTGAAATCGAAGCTCATCAACCCGGCCAGTCGTCTAAGATCAGCACGCGCCAAATCAGCAAGCTCAGTCGGCGGCAACGCACGCTCACAAGCCAGACTGAAAGGATTCTCTGACATCACGATATGCCAGGCAATCAACTGATGCCAGATATTGCCGCTAAGACCGTATTGCTCAGCCAAAGCTAGAATTTTGCCAATTTGTTGATATACGGCAGCAGTAAGCAGCTCATGAGCAGATACGTCATGCTCAAACTCATAGAAAATGTCAGCCAGCCTGGCCAGAACATCATCTAAACTGTTGTCACGATAGAAATAGAGTCTGTTTACGATTCTATACATGGTTTTCCCTCACCTTATTTACACTATGGCTATTCAGCTCATTATAACTCTGACATGCTTATATTGCCCATCCTTCATGACAAAACGTGATGAATTCAGAGATTGCCAATATCGTCTTG
>CAZHQX010000325.1:0-1635 GCA_964534195.1 uncultured Oscillospiraceae bacterium | reverse complement strand
CGACGACTGCATGAACCAGAAACATTTTGTCCAGACCGAAGGATTCGTATATGCGGCCAGCTATTAGAGCCATGATCGCATAAGACAGCGAGGCCAAGCCACGTGTTGCGCCATAATTAAGGTAAGGATGCTTGCCGCGCAGCCTCATGCCCCAACTATCGATGACACTGCCCATGCCTTTTTCCGCAATGCCTGTAAGAAGAATTACCGCAAGCGCAATTGGATAGAAGGCAACAGCAGCCTGCACCATAAAAGCGAGCGGGATCGACAGCGATATCAGCACGACAACGATCATTTTTATGGGTATATGGTAATCAGCAATATACCCTATGATCGTAGGTGAGAAAACACCGATTACTGACATGAGCGTCATAATCAAGCCGATCTGAAACTCACTGTAATTGTTATCCTTAAGATATAAAACCAAAAATGTATGAAAAGAACAGATACCTGCAAGGTACATGCTCTGAACAGAACCATACAGAAAATTTATGCGCTTGCTTTTCTTCTTATCTACAGACGAAAGAGGAAGCTCGTCATTTATACCTACAGCACGCGGCTTGAGCCTGGCTGTTAACTTGTGAATCAGGGTCATCTGTTGTCTCCACTGCTATTAATAGATTTTGACTCTTGAGTTGTACCGAATCTGCCCTCAAGCAGCCAGACAACAGCAAATCCCAATATGGCCAATAGAATATAAAAAAGTATGTTATCATCTCGCGTAGGAATTAGCAACCGGGCTGACCCTATTATTAATCCCGCAAAAAACCAGCTGAGCAGACGGCGATGTCTGGCATATATCCTATCCACCAAGTTGGACAGAGCAAGTATCCCGGCAGCTGCGCCCAGACCAAACACAAGCAGCCAGGTAAGATTGAAACTGCTTAATGCCAGCATGGCGTCATCGTATATGCCAAATAGAATCAGGACTGATGAACCCGGAACACCTGGCAGAACCATGGCAACACTGGCCAGAGCAGCTCCTATAACAACAATAAGATATCCTGGATGTTCTCCTGCCTGATCACCAAAATCAGAGAAACCTGCAAGTACCCAGCCGACTACAATGCCGAATAGACCAAACAACACGCCACCAGTACCGGGGCGCGGTTCAGGACGAACCACTGCTCTGACCGAACCCAGTACGCTGCCAAGTAAAAAGGCCATAAGCCAGGACGTGTAGGCCATCAGGAAGAAGCTGAACGCTAATGAACCGGCAGCCATACCACCGGCAAGACCAAGTGCGAAGGGCAGCCAGGGCAACAAACGCATCCTTGCCAGATCGTGCATCAGAATTTCATACAAACCTAAGACCAGAATCAAAGTGCCGCCACTCATACCTGGCAGCACAATGATCAGTCCCACAACAACGCCCTTCAGAAAGCGCGAGATATGCTCGCGAGTATTTGGTCTATTCACCATATAGCCACTTACTTATAGCAACTCCAGAAGTCTCTTGGCTGCGTCTGATGGGAAATTCTCAGAGCTCTCAGATTCGATCAGCTGCTTAAGAAGCTCCTTGGTTCCGGCACTCTGAGGCAGCATATATCCGGCCTCACGATAACAGTCCTCTGCCATGATTCTGTTAGACTTGGCGATCGCTCCCGCGACTCTGGCAGTTGTCTTGTTATCTGC
>CAZHQX010000324.1:0-1638 GCA_964534195.1 uncultured Oscillospiraceae bacterium | reverse complement strand
TCATCAGAGCTGAAAACAAGTGGTCTGCTGCATGTAAGTTGGAGCTCTGCCATAGCTTCTTTAAAATCATTTCTATCCGGCGCATTTATTAAGTTCAGCTTTATTTGGATAGCCTCAGGTTCATCTTCGATAATATCGAGAATGTCCTCAGTAAGCGTTGAAATGTCTGTACACTCGAGAACCGGCCAATCTCGCCAGCTAGTCAATTTGCATGTAGATCGCTGCGAAGCAATAATTGAGGATTCCAACTCATCATCTTTAAGAACCGAGCCGATTGGTGCCAAAAAGCTCAATTCTGTTGTGTTGGCAGCAGTACTTGCAGCTGCGCCTGATAGGGCAGATATATGCTCAGGAGTGGTTCCGCAACAGCCGCCTATTAATGATACGCCAATTTTGATAAAGCTCATCATTTGAGTGGCAAAATCATTAGGCGCTAAGTCAAATACGGTCTTTCCGTCTTCGTTTAGTCTAGGAACGCCTGCATTTGGTTTTGCAAGCAAAAGGCAATCTGAGGGAATAGCAGTAAATCTTAAGTTATCTGCCATTGTAAGAGGGCCCGAAGAACAATTCATACCAACGGCTTGTGCGCCATCGGCAGCAAGGCTAAGAAGGCAAACTTCGAAACTGTTGCCAGATAGGGTCCGGCCATTATCATCTACAGTTACAGATGCGAAAACAGGCATATCAGTCTCCTCGCGCACTGCCAGTACAGCTGCTCTGGTTTGGGCCAGGTCCATCATTGTTTCAGCAACAAAAAGATCGACTCCTGCTGCCATTAGACCACGAACCTGTTCTCTGTATATTTCGACAAGATCATCAAAATCAAGATCACCAGCTGGCATAAGGAACCTGCCGGTGGGTGCCAGATCACCCGCCACATAGAAATCGCGCTCGGGATACTTGAGCTTCATCTTATCTCTTACACCACATGATATTTTTGCGAGGCTGGTGTTTACTGCTTCAACCTGCTCAGGTCCAGACACAACTCCGTGACTCTCAAGCTTAATTCGATTAGCGCCGAATGTAAAAGTATAAACTATTGAGCTTCCTGCCTCATAGAAATCCTCCTGAAGCCTTTCCAATACCTCTGGATGGTCCAGTATCCACTTCTCGGGGCTCACGCCGGCAGGCATACCGGCAGCTTGAAGATTCGTTCCTGTAGCACCGTCAAGCAGTACGACTTGATTACTATATCTACTATGAAATATTTTCTGGTTCATCGCTGGGACCTCCGTTTGCTGATGGGTCATAAAACCTGATGTTCTCGAGCCTTCTTGTCCAGCCGGCTGTTGATGTCGTTAATGGGAATACATTTTTCTCAATGCTGGTCTGTAAAATTCTGGAATTGATTATTATTGCCTCACTGCTTATTTGAGCAGGCCAGGCATTTGCGTTTGCCGCATAACTCATAGACTGTGTTTGGGTTAGCATTATCGTACCTTGAGGCAATCTATTATTAGAGGGCGCAGGCATCAATAATATGTCAAAAGTGCTTTCCTTCTCAAGCATAGCAGCCATATCAGGCCAATCCAGCGCGTTTGGTTTAACTTCTATACCATATTGATCAAGTCTGGCCGCAAGATAATTGACTTCCTCGAGATTTTTACTGGATACTTGCTCGTCGACACCCTTGAAATA
>CAZHQX010000323.1:0-1647 GCA_964534195.1 uncultured Oscillospiraceae bacterium | reverse complement strand
TTGAGAAACAGGTGACTGGAAGATGAACCTTATATATAAGAAATTCATAATCTTCATGGCACTGATCCAGTTTATCGCTGGTTCTCTTCTTGCTGCGCCCAATAATAATGACCAGCAGCTAAACTCAATAACAATACACAAGCCGGAGGCTTTTGCCGAGGTTCAAGGCGAACTGCTTGAATATCACATCTGGCAGCTAAATGATGCCGGAGACCTTGATCTCTATGATACAATGCAGCTGCTTGCTGATGTTTCAGACGCTGAGCTCACAGCCGAGAATGGTCCGCCGTTCATTCTGGCATTTACATCAGATACGGTTGCAGCAGATAAGCTTCCGGATGGCCTATATTATGGCAGACAAGCCAAACCGGGCAGCATAAACACACAAGCATTCATTGTCGAGCTGCCTTTTGGCGGCTTAAGGAATGTTGATATTTATCCCAAGACTTATGAACTAGAAGACGATGATGATCAGTTTATCATAATTGAAGAAGGAGAAATTCCTCAAGCCTGGTGGGAAAATCCGACATCAGAACGTGGCGGCAAGCTGTTCAAAAAAATCGCAGAGAATTCTGAAGATAAGGGACTGGCAAACGCTCAGTTCAGAGTTATGGTTCTGCACGAAGGTAAATATGTTGCTGTCAGAAGGAGTAATAGCGATTATACTGTCACTTCAGATGAGGACGGTTATTTTCAGGTCGAAAATCTTGTACCGGGAAGCTATTATCTGATTGAGACAAAAGCACCGGAAGGCTATCACTTGCTGACAGAAGCGATTCCGTTTGAAGTGGCCGTATCGCCGGATGACGAGATGATCGTAATCAGTAATAAACCCGTGATTCCGACTATTACGCCGATATTCCCAGGGATTCCGATGCCGCAGACAGGCGATATAGTATTCTTCCTGCTTCTGTTTATGGGGCTTGTACTAATCAGTACAGGGTATGTTATAATTCGCAGGCAGAAGAATAAATAATATGAATTTTAGTCGATCCTGATTTGAGGTTATTTGATGGCGGTTAAGAAAAAACGTAGAGTCTGGCCATTGCTGTTGCTCTTTATCATAGGGCTCAGCATTTTTTCATACCCATTTCTGTCTGACTACTATTACCGTGTCGAATTTACTAACGAAATTGCCAGCTTTGACCAGGGTATAAGTGAACTTGAAGCAGCTGAGATCAAGGAGCGAATTGAGCTGGCACAGGCTTATAACAATGTTCTGAATAATAAAATTACAAACGATCCTTTCGATACTGAACAGCTAACGGCCGGTATCAAGGAATATGCCCGCATGCTGGAAGTCCGTGAGAAAATCGGCTTCATCGAGATCCCGGTTATCGATGTTGAATTGCCTATTTTTGCCGGTACAGGTGATGAGGTCCTGGAAAAAGGTCTCGGTCACCTCGAGGGTACATCACTGCCAATCGGCGGCAACTCCACACATACCGTAATAACAGGACATTCCGGCTTGCCGAAGGCCAAGCTCTTCACTGATCTGGAAGATCTCATTATCGGTGATAAGTTTTATATTCACAATATCAGCGAGGTTTTGGCTTATCAGGTGGACTATATTGAAACGATCGAACCGACTGATTTTTCGAAGCTCATGATCGAGCCCGGACATGATTATGTGACGCTTCTGACCTG
>CAZHQX010000322.1:0-1648 GCA_964534195.1 uncultured Oscillospiraceae bacterium | reverse complement strand
TGCCGTCATTGTCACGTCTGAAGGATAAAGGTATCGGTGAGGGCAAGACCAGAGCCGACCATGCCAATACAATGAATCAGCTGTTTGCTGCCTATTCAAGAGGTAAGGACGCAAAAGAGCTGCAGGTCATTTTGGGCGAGGATGCCTTGTCCGAGGTGGATAGAATTTATGCGGCCTTCGCTGACGCTTTTGAAAAAGAGTACATATCGCAGGGCTTTGAGACAGACAGAACGATCGTGGAGACTCTGTCCACAGGTTGGCGACTGTTGTCGATGCTGCCGCGTACAGAGCTAAAGCGTATTAAGGATGTATTTATAGATCAGTATTATGGGAAGGACTGAACAAGATGGCTAACCGTCAAGTCAATCCAAACCGCATGGAGCTGATGAGGCTGAAAAAACAGCTGGTCACAGCTAGACGCGGTCATAAAATGCTTAAGGATAAACGCGACGAACTGATGCGCCAATTCCTTGAGATCGTCAAGGCAAATCAGGCCTTGCGTATGAGAATGGAGAAGCTGCTGGCTGCTGCCAATAAGGAAATGGTCATGGCAAGAGCAGTGATCGATCCGCCGGTTCTTGAGTCAGCGCTGATGTCAGGCCGCGAGAGCTTGTCATTGGATATAGATACCATGAATATCATGAGCGTTAAGGTGCCGGTTTTTTCAGCAGGGTTTGAGATGAGCGGACTTAGAGAAACTCTGCCCTATGGTATGGCCTCTACTGGAGGCGAGCTGGATCAGGCTGTTATAGCACTCAAGCAGGCTCTGCCGATCATGATCGAGCTGGCTGAATCTGAGAAAACGGCTCAGCTGCTTGCTGATGAGATCGAAAAAACAAGAAGACGCGTTAATTCGCTTGAGTATATCTTGATACCTGAGCTTCAAACTGCCATTCGTTCCATCACAATGAAAATGGATGAAAACGAACGCGGCAATCTGACGCGGTTGATGAAGGTAAAAGACATGATCGTCAATCAGGCGATCGAGAAGGCCAGGGCCAGAGATGCCGCGGCCGCTGTGCCTGAATAGACCTTGCGGGATCAACAAAATGGTACTGTCTGTAGAAATTAAGCTGCAGGCAGTGCTTTTTTCTATTAAGGCGTTAGCTTGACAGTTTTGGCGAGGCTGTATATAATATGCCCAGCACTTTATTGCTTTATCGCTTTAGCGCAGTGAAGTAAAAAGACAGAGCGGAGGACTATATGGGACAATGGCAATTTCACACACCAGAAGGCGTGATTGATTATTTACCAGAGGAATGTGCCGTCAAGAGAGGGCTTGAGAACAAACTGAGAGCATTTTTTTCGGCAAGAGGCTATGATGAGATAGAAACACCTGGTATCGAGTTTTATGATGTCTATGCTGGTTCCAAGGTTTTCACTCCACAAGAGACTCTGTTTAAGTTTTGTGATCACAAGGGCAGAATACTTTGCTTGCGTTATGACGGTACTGTTCCTGCGGCAAGACTAGCCGCGACCGTCTGCCGTGATTCCGCACCTCCATTACGATTTTCATACCTTGGTAACATGTACCGGTTCAACGAAGCCGGAGGTGGAAAACAGCGTGAGTTTACTCAGGGTGGATTGGAGCTTCTTGGTATTGATAGTGCTGACGCAGATGGCGAGATCATCGCCGCTGCTATAGGCT
>CAZHQX010000321.1:0-1651 GCA_964534195.1 uncultured Oscillospiraceae bacterium | reverse complement strand
GCCAGCTGATGCTGCCATCCGTCAGCGCCAGGGATGAACCAGGGTGTGATGCCTTCTGCGGAGATTGTCTCAGCTGCTGCCAGCAGTTCCGCATAGGATGTAGGAGCTTCATTGATACCAAGCTCAGCAAAAAGAGTCTTGTTGTACATAAGTACATACTCAGGAGAGTTGGTCCATGTCATCAGACCATAAAGCTTATCATCTGCCATACAAGAAGAGAGACGCTCTTCTGGGATAACATCAGCCCAGGCTGCATCTGTGAAGTCCATACAATAAGCTGCAGGATCTACCAGAACGCTCTCAATGGCAAAAGGATTTGACTGGATCCAGAATATATCTGTTGCGGTGCCGCTGGTCAGCTTAGACTGCAGCAGATCCTCATACTGATCAGCAGGAATGGTCTGGAGATCTACTGTAACAGAGTATTCTTCCTCAAAACGGGCGATTATTCCATCATAGTGGTTATCCATCCAGCCCTGAGATACCAGGATGCTGAGTTCTTCACCGGCAAAATCTACTGATGATTCAGTAGGCTCGGTCGTGTCATCTGAGCCGCCCTCAGTTGTGGTTTCACCAGCAGGTGCAGCCGTAGTGGTTGTGCTCTCGCCGCCTGCACAGGCAGTAAATACTGAAACCAGCATTACAACGCAGAGAATGAGACTAATCAGCTTCTTGTTCATTTTTCTTCCTCCTCTTAAGTGTTTGTTTTCCATATATGTTCAGGCTTACAAGCCTAAGAACCATTTTCTAAGTCTCAAAATGAGCCTTTGACATCAGCCCAGTTCTTATCAGCATAGGCCAGGAATTGATCTGCCTGACTACGACTCATTTCCGGCAAATGCAGCAACATGGCATTTGAACCGTATCTGGCAACAAGCTTATCAATACCTGCTATCCAGTCATCGAAGCCACCGCTGTAAACCTTGATCCAGAGTGATTTGCCGGCAGATCTGGCCTTGTCATAGATCTCGTACCAATCCTCGAGTGTACCGTCAGGACCATGATCACCGCTTGTCCATTGAAGAGCGTCGATTTTTTCGATTTCGAGCACAGCATCAAGATGCTTGATCGCGTCTGGTCCATCCAAGTGGTATAAAACCTGATCAAGCTGAGCGGCCTGCTGTCGCAGTGAAGGCTGAATGAATTCTCTAAACTGAGTAGGAGACATCATCGCTGAAAAATCACATTGCAGCTTGGCTGTTCTGCCTGGGCCCCAAATTTGGAAAACCGTATAGCAGGAGCCTCCATCACGATCCTTCAGAAGATCGTAGAAACGGTTATAGTATTCGAAATAAACATTATCGAGCTCGGCAAGCCGTTTTACGATTTCTTCCGGCTCATCGATCATGTCGAAGATCAGATCGCTTGCTCCTCTTAACGAAGCCAGAATATCAACGTTTTCAATAATATCAGGAATGCCGACATAGAAATCATCACCAGCGAGCCCTCTTATTTTGCTGACCAGTGACAGATGCTCCTGCCACCACTTGTTATTAGGATCGAAGCTCAGCTCAGGCTGTTCGGCCCAATCCTCGACGAAATGATCAAACCAGACTGTGTCGTGGTTGAAGACGATGTTTGAACCAAGATAAGCGGCCATTGAACCAGGACCGAAATCGGCGCTGATATTCGGGAAGCTCTCTGCCAGAAA
>CAZHQX010000320.1:0-1657 GCA_964534195.1 uncultured Oscillospiraceae bacterium | reverse complement strand
GCAGACACCGCTGATTCCGCGCCGGAACATGCCAACAAGCTGTCAAATGCATCCTTCGTAACCGGCAGATAGCCGCTCGAAAGCGTAAACCTCAGGTTTTGCTCAGGTCTCGTGAACCACTCCAGGAAGATCGAAGCAGCATACTCACGCGCTTGTTCACTCTTGACCACGCACATCCCGCCACCTCGCTGCAGAGCGGCTTTTTTGCCATTAACATAGGTCGGGTATGGCAAAATGGCATAGCTTGCGTCTTCCTTGGTATTATCAGGATAAGTAACGACCTCTGGATAGAACAGAACACCGGCAGTTGAGCCAACCGAACAAACCAGATCGCCTGTCTTGAACAAATCAGAGCTATAGCCGTCAAAAGCAGCGATACCTCCACAGACTGACGGAATATAGTTAATACCCCATATCTGGGAATGTGCCGGACTCGAAATATTCAGCCGCGCGTCAGCAGCACTGCTTACTTCATCATCAAGGATCAGAAAATTCTCATTAAGCTGTCTGCTCCCAACCAAAGCCTGATTAAAAAGCGAGTCAGCCATGAAAAACGCCTTGCCATCACCAGGTACATCTGGTGTTTGACGATCGGTCCAATCGAGATAGGTCATAGAGGCAGCGGCAATCCCTTCGAAGGTTGCCAGATCCTCGTAGCCGATATTGTTCTCCGCAGCGAACCTGTCAAACAAGGTCTGATTTACGAACAGAACCTCCGTAGACTTCGCGATTGGAAAAACATAGAGACCTTCACCATCCAGTCGCCCCTCATCCACGAAGGTAGGCACATACTCGTCCAGCTTGCTTTTGCTGAAATGGTCACTTAGATCGACCAGCTTGTCATGCTGCTTGAGAATTACAGCTGTCTTGGGGTAAGAGGTCGTTATATCCGGCAGCGGCATGGCTCCTGGCAACTCTTCGGCTGCCGCTGTCAGCATGTCATGCAGCTCGCTCGAGCCAGAAATGGCTGTGACACTGATGATGATACCCTGCTCTGCACCAATGCTTGAGTTGAACTCATCAATCATCTCATCCATCAGGTTTTTCATCTGGCCGCCATAATTATGCCACATAGCCAGCGTAACCGGCTCTTTCGGATCAAGCAGGCTCTGCTTACAGCCGGCATTTGGAATCACGGCAAATGACAATAGCAATATAAATACAATAGCAAAAGACTTAAGCCTGGCAGCTGATCCCCTCATACATTCGCCTCCATAAGATGTCAGTTTCTCATTGCTATGTCGCAGGACTAACCCTGATTATTATTCCATAGATTCATCATTTGTTATATCCCCGCTGTCGTCAAGAGAAATCGTCTCACCCAACCAGGTCGGCTCGGGCTTAACCAGACAATAGACAAAATCCTTATTTCTGGCCAGTATTTCTCTCAGATCACGGGCGGTCTGTCCGCTCAGCCTTGAACGATCAGCCGCAAGACCTACAGCTTCGAGCTTAAACTTATCAGCTATGTAAAGCGCCCGATAGAGATGGTAACGTTGAGTAACGATCACAAGCCGTCTGGCACCGAAGATAGCCTCAGCACGATAAACACTCTCATACGTTGAGAAACCGGCGTGATCCATGAAAACCGCTTCAGAAGGGATACCCTTATCGATAGCGTACTTCTTCATGACCCTAACCTCATTATACTCCGGCT
>CAZHQX010000319.1:0-1658 GCA_964534195.1 uncultured Oscillospiraceae bacterium | reverse complement strand
ATAGGACTATCGGTGTATAGCTGCCTGCGATGGCGAAGAAGATGGACATATGATCCAGACGATTAAGAATTCGTTTGTATTTGCTGGTTGCAGGAACACCATGGTAGAGAGCCGAGGTTGAAAACATCATTATCAGGCAAAGGATAAATATCGCAACACCAATGCCATCTCTTAGGGCCATTTTGCCGGCCTGATTAATTATATGCACAAGAACCAGCGGCATTGTAAGCAGTAATAATACAGCCATGCTGCCATGTGTAGCTGAGTTCCATCTCTCTTCAATTTTACTCTGTGGTCTTGACATGTTCGTGTGCTCCTTATTGATAACTCTATTATAGTACCTTCAATATTTATTGCCATTATGCTGGCATGTAGTATTGAATACTATGTGTTGAAGTTTATCACACTACATACCTGCCTGCAAGGGTCTGATTATCTCTTATTACTCCATTATCATGCATAATGATTACTCGTTGTTCAAATAAACAATAGAAATAACTGGTATTTGTGCTAAACATTTATAGCATATTGATAAAAGCACTTTATTTTGATAATATATCGTAGTTGGTTTGTTAGTTTTTTGTACAAATTGCACTATCGGCAATATATTTGCCTGTTGATGCATATGTGGAGGGGTAGTTTGTTATGGGGAAATCAGTAAAAGGTTCAAGAACAAGCAGGAAACAGAAATCAAAGGTTGATGGCAGTAACCCTCGGCAGTTGAAGACGCAAACAGAGAACAGGCCTGGTATTCTGCGTCGTTTATCAATCAGCTTCAGATTGATGGCATCGTTTTTTCTTATCATTGTCATGGCTGTCGGTATCGGTCTTGTAGGTATAGTTAATACCAGAGAAATAACTGAGATGGACAGACAGATGTATGAAACTATGACTGAGCCTATGAATGAGCTTATTGTTATGGCAGATTCCTTCCAAAGGATCAGGGGCGATCTGAAGGATGTTATCATGACCGAGATCAGCTCTGCCAGAACTGAGCACGCTGACGATGCCAGACAGAACGCGGAGATTTTTCAGCAGGCTCTGGATAAGTATGAGCAAACACTTGTTTCCACCGAGGGACAGGAAATAGTTGGTGCCACCAGAACCAAGTTCATGGATTATATGGTTCTGGCAGAGGAGATAATTACTCATGCAAGTGAGTACAGACGAGGCGATGCTACTTATTTGATGAATAATTCTGGTGCGGCTCTACGTTCTGAGATCGATCAGGATATTCAGAGGCTCATTGAGATTAAGCTCGAGGCCGCAGAAGCAACAGTTAACAGTAATACAGCAACCGGTAAACGCTCTGAGAGCATAGTAATAACAATTATCGCAGCCGCGGTTCTCAGTGCGTTAGCTCTGGCAATTCTGGTTTCATTGTCTGTAACCAGACCAATTAAGAAAACACTGATCATGATTCAAAACATGTCAAAAGGACGCTTCGATATGAGAATCAAGTCGAGAAGCGGCGATCAAATAGGCAAGATGGCGATGGCAATGGATAGTTTTGCGGACACAATGCAAAACCAAGTATTTGCGAATATGCGCAAAATCGCAGACGGAGATGTGAGCATTGATCTAGAGAACATGGATGAAAAGGACGAAATTACTCCTTCTCTGCAGGTAATCATTAACTCGATAAGAGCAATGGCTGC
>CAZHQX010000318.1:0-1692 GCA_964534195.1 uncultured Oscillospiraceae bacterium | reverse complement strand
GAAAAGAGCTTTTCAGGTATTTATCATTCGCCTTTTTTGCCGGGGCTATTCTCAATTTAGGCCATTATTTCTACTTCCGTGTTGAACTTAATCCTGTGCTGTTATTTGGAGCTCTGCTATTGTTGATTTCGGTGCTATTCAGGCTTATTCCTCTGTTATCTATCAGTCGAAAACTTCAGGATGATTTGATGGTAGCGCTTATCGCAATATCTGTTCCACTAATTATGCTGCATTATCTCGAAAACTATGCTTCCAACATTGTATGGCCAGTACCCATTATTTTCATGAGCTTGGGGGCCATATATAGCAGGAGACGCATGATTATAGCAATATTCATTGCGACAATATTAACACAGGCTTATTCATGGATCGTAATGCCGAGTATCACAATATCCGTCTCACATGTTGACCATCTGCTTCGAATTATACTATTTGCTTTAGCAGCTGCTTTGGCTCTGTATATTAACCGAACCTATGTATTTAGACTAAGAGAAAACGACGAGCAGATCAGGTTTCAAAATTTGATTTCTCATATATCGACCGGATTGATCAGAGTCGATAAATCTGAAATCGACAAGAAATTTGTTGAGATGCTTGGTTTATGCGGTCAATATTTTCAAGCTGATCGAAGTTATTTATTTAGGATCGCCAGAAACTCACGCAGTATGAAATGTGAACACTATTGGCAAAACTCTGCAGCAGCTATGTCGCCTGAATTAAGCTGTGATCTTGTGGCAGAAGCCATATTCCACCTGGCGGCAGATCATGATTCACATGAACCTCTGCGAGTCAGAAGCACTGATTCTTTAAAGGAAACACGCAGCAAATTACGCAAACATCTTAAGAAGCTGGGCTCAAACTCACTAATGATAATTCCTCTTATGAGTAAAACCAGTATCATAGGATTCTGGTGGCTGGATACTGTAGGCGAGTCCAGAGACTGGACCGACGATCATTCAAAACAGCTTGGAGTTATAGCAAATATATTCGCCGACACCCAGGCAAAAGTCGACGCCGAGCGTGAGATCTATCAGATGGCTCTATATGACGAGCTTACAGGATTACCTAATAGAGCGCTCTTCAACAGTCATATGGAAAAAGCGCTTTCTTTGGCCGAACGCAGTAACGAAATGATCGGTATAGTTTTTGTGGATCTGGACTCATTCAAACAGATCAATGATACCATGGGCCATAATTTCGGTGATCAAATTCTGAAGCTTGCTTCCGAGCGCTTAAGCTTGGGAACACGCAAATATGATACTGTCAGTCGATTTGGTGGTGATGAGTTTTTGATCATGCTGCCTCAAATGACCAGCCCTGAGCAGATCCAACAGGCAGCAAACAAGATTATGTCATCCTTCAGCGAGCCGATTTTTGTGAATGAACAGGAGATATTCCTTACAGCCAGCGCTGGAATTTCTATTTATCCCTTCGACGGTATGAATATTGAAGCATTGATAAAAAATGCTGATCTGGCAATGTATAGTGCCAAGGAACGTGGTAAGAATCGGTACGCTTTCTATTCTGACCTGATGGAGACAGACCTGCAGAAGAATGTTCACATGACAAATCAGCTTCATCGGGCTCTTGAGCGTGGAGAGCTTATTCTATATTACCAACCTCAAATCTCAATCGAGACTGGCAGAATAATTGGCACAGAAGCGCTGCTTCGTTGGCAGCATCCCAGCATGG
>CAZHQX010000317.1:0-1701 GCA_964534195.1 uncultured Oscillospiraceae bacterium | reverse complement strand
TGTCAGGCACAAGTCCGCAAGTTGAGACTGAAATGTGCCTTAAGCCAACGTTTAGTCCTGCGGGGTCATTGACCTGTTTTAGGAACTTGACTAAGTTGTCATAATTATCCAGAGGCTCACCAATGCCCATAATAACTATATGGCCGATCCTCTGACCGCTTTCACGTCCGATTATTGCAACCTGAGCCAGCATCTCACCAAATGAAAGGTCCCGGCCAAAGCCCGCACCAGTTGAGGCACAGAATGTGCAGCCCATTTTGCATCCTGCCTGCGAGGACAAGCAAACCGAATAACCGTGCTTGTATTTCATAAGAACACTCTCTATTGTATTGCCATCAAATAAGCGGAAAATATATTTAGTGGTTTCGTCAATTGCTGACACTTTTTTATCAGCGATAGTAAACCCGCCAACATAAAATTCCTGATCAATAATTATCCGAAGATCCTTAGATATATCTGTCATCGAATCAGTATCGGTAACCCCTCGGGCTATCCATTTATGTATCTGAGCAGCACGAAATGCCGGCAACTGTTTCTCTGCGGTCCACTTCTGCCAATCAGCAAGTGTCATATCATAGAAGTTTTTCATGCTTTTTTCTCCAATCTGGCTATGAAGAAGCCGTCAGTTTGTTGCTTGTCAGGCAGCAGCTGAACATACCCTTGTCCGGCCTGAATCACTATATCAGCATCACTGTTTAGCAACGGCTGCGGAAGCTTGTCTGATATGTCAACAACAGTGAATTTTCCTGAAAACTCCGATTCCTCCATAAGCCATTTGATTTGGGCTTGATTCTCCTCGGGATTGATCGTACAAGTGCTATATATCAAGCATCCGCCGGCTTTTGCCAGTGTGGCGGCGTTGACAAGAATGTCGCGCTGTATTTTAACCAGCTCCTGTATTTTGTCATACGACATATTGATGCGCAGTTCAGGCTTGCGACCGAGCAGTCCAAGTCCGCTGCAGGGAACGTCGGCGATCACTATATCATAATTATCACCTGATCGGTATTCGGCAGCATCACCAATTGCGGTCTTGATAGAATTCAGATTCAGGCGTTCCGCCTGCTCTTGAATCAGAAGCGCACGATGGGGCTGCAGCTCAAGTGCAGTTATTTCTGCCTTATCTGCAGTCAACTCAGCCAAATGGGTCGTCTTGCCTCCCGGTGCAGCACAAAGATCAATAATTCTATCATGCGGATGGGGTGAAGCAATATACGATGTAAGCATGGCCGCTTCGTCCTGTGCTGTTACCAGTCCGTCTTGCCAGGCAATTAGATCCCGCAGACTGTTGCCGGCTAGTTTAAGCTTTACAGCACTGGGAATGTAGGATCCACTCTCAGCCTCCAGGCCATCCTGCCGCCAAGACTCGACCAGCTCAATCGGGTCAGCCTGCATAGTGTTCACCCTCAGATTAGTCCAAGGCTTGGGCTCAAGAAAAGCTTCAGCCAGATCAACTGCTCTATCATAGCCATACCACTTTTTCAGTGAGCCAAACAACCAGGTCGGCAGTCCATAATTCAACGCTTCCAGCTTGCGCGGTATTTGCGGTCTGATGCGCAGCCAGCTTCTTAGGACAGCATTAACAAACGCCGCCGAGCCCTCATGCAGAAAATAGTGGGCCAGCTTAACACTCTCATCAACTGCAGCAGACTCAGTGACGCTAGTGGCTTTTGTCAATTGCCAGAAACCCAGTCTGAGAAT
>CAZHQX010000316.1:0-1704 GCA_964534195.1 uncultured Oscillospiraceae bacterium | reverse complement strand
ATAAAAATACCCCGCAGCCGTTAAGCCACGAGGTATCATTTAAATCATCAGTTCCGGTCAATTATATTTCCAGTTCATCAGATAAGCTTCAGTGGTAATAATTACCAGCCGTTGCTGTAACGACCGCCACCGCCGCCGCCACCATTGTTGTTTCTCTGCTGCTTGCGTGCTCTACGGCAGTCAGGACAACGCTGTGGTTCGTTAGCGAAACCCTTCTCCTGGTAGAAAGCCTGCTCGCCCTCACTGAAAATGAACTCTGCTCCGCAATCCTTACAATTAATTGTTTTATCTGGCATCTTAAACGCCTCCTTAAAATTTTCTAGGACAAGATCTGGAACGACGACCTTTGAACAAGTAGACACAATCCAAATCTAGTCAGGAAGGCGCTGTATTCTTAGATGATCGGTTTAGAGCATTGACCTTGGCCAAGCATACCATGTATACAGCCAAATAGCAAGCTATTTCGCAAGACGACTGTAAGAGATTTGTTTTTTCTGTAACCTTTACTCAATGATAATGCTAGCGATTCTCTGATCTTCAACCGGTCTATCACCAGCACCAGTCTTGGTCGCAGCTATAGCATCAACGGTTTCTATGCCTTCAATAACATGTCCGAAGGCGGCATACTGTCCATCAAGATGCGGTGAGTCCTGATGCATGATGAAAAACTGCGATCCGGCCGAGTTCGGACTCATTGATCTTGCCATTGAAATAACTCCGCGTGTATGACGAATATTATTGTCAACACCATTGCGCTTAAACTCACCTTTTATCTGCCAGCCAGGTCCACCCATGCCAGTACCATCTGGACAGCCTCCCTGAATCATAAAACCAGGTATAACTCTATGGAAAATAAGCCCGTTATAGAATCCGTCTTCTACCAATTTAACAAAATTCTCTACAGTCAGCGGTGCCTGCTCTGAATTGAGCTCAACTCTGATCTCGCTGCCATTCTCCATTGTAATTTTTGCGATCTGTGCCATGATAATTCTTCCTTTCATGCTTTGATATCGTCGTGGTCCCATTCAAGGCTTAAGTCGATATCATATAAACTACACTCTTATTTATCAAAATATCAATCTAGAGATTAGACTGATTATTCTCAAACAGCATCTTCTCCTTGAGATCCCATAGCTTCTGAGACAGATCAACGAAGTAATTCTGTGGATTATCGAATCTTCTTATTGATTCCCATAGTCTGTCCAGCTCTTCTGCATGGTATGATCTGAGTTCTTCGATCGACTTATGCTCGTGTACCAGCTTTCCTTCACTAAACACTGGCAAAAGCAGAGGCCTTACTTCATAATTTGTCAGAAGCTTGCGCTTCCAGGTATGCATTTGATCGAATATTTCATAAGGCTTGGAGTCGTCTATGACCTCACCAGCGAGAGTGATCAGGTCAGCCAGAGCCTTGCCCGTAACCTTGTCATAGAAGCGCCAAAGCTCCTTGTCACCAGGGTTGGTAATTTTACCGGCGTTATCTGAGAATTTCATTTTAGGCTGCACAACACCAGCTCTCTCAATTGCTGAAAGCTTATAAACACCGCCAAAAACAGGCTCCGCTCTTGAGGTTATAAGTCTCTCACCAACACCGAAGCTGTCGATCGCCGCTCCCTGTTGAATCAGATCTCTTATGATGTACTCATCAAGCGCGTTGCTGACTGCGATCTTACAGTCCTCAAGACCAGCTGCATCAAGCATTTC
>CAZHQX010000315.1:0-1705 GCA_964534195.1 uncultured Oscillospiraceae bacterium | reverse complement strand
AAGGATATGTTTGAGACCTATTTGCCGGCTTTTGAGGCGCTTGTGCGTGAAGCGGATGTCGAGGCGGTCATGGGTGCCTATAACAGAACGAATGGCGAGCCCTGCTGTGGTAGTCCTACACTTCTAAAAGACATCCTCCGCGATATGTGGGAGTTTGACGGACATGTAGTCTCCGATTGCTGGGCGATCAGAGACTTCCACGAAAAACATATGGTTACTAAAAATGCTGTTGAATCAGTAGCTCTTGCTATCGAGAGCGGCTGTGATCTCAATTGCGGCAACTCGTATGACCATCTTCTGGATGCTGTACGACAAGGTATAATTTCCGAAGATCAGATCACATTGTCAGCTGAACGTTTGATGGCTACAAGAATCAAGCTTGGCCTCTTCGATGAGGATTGCGAATTCAATAACATTGGCTATGAGCTTAATGATTGTGCAGCCCATAAGGCTAAAAATCTTGAGACAGCACGTAAGGCTATGGTACTTCTGAAAAATGACGGCATACTTCCGCTTGATCGTTCAGCTCTTAAGTCAATTGCTGTTATCGGCCCGACAGCAGACAGCAAGGTCGTGCTCAATGGTAATTACAACGGTACTGCTTCTCGCTATGTCACAATACTTGATGGTATACAGGATGTAGCCGGTGATGATATCCGTGTTTTCTATTCAGAGGGCAGTCATCTCTACAAGGATCGCGTCGAGCCTCTTGCTGTGGCGGATGATCGTATTTCCGAGGCTGTTATTACGGCCAAGCATGCTGACGCGGTTGTTCTCTGTATAGGTCTTGATTCAACAATCGAGGGTGAAGAGGGCGATACCGGTAATGCTTATGCAGCCGGCGATAAGCTTGATCTCAGTATCCCGGCATGTCAGCAGAGACTGCTTGAGGCTGTTGCTGCTGTTGGTAAGCCGATGGTTGTTATTCTTACTGCTGGTAGTGCGATGGATCTGCGCTATGCTGATGAGAACGCGAATGCTGTTCTTAACGCATGGTATCCTGGCAGCCTGGGCGGACGTGCGGTTGCTGACATTCTGTTTGGCGAGGTTTCTCCAAGCGGCAAGCTGCCGGTAACCTTCTATAATGATGTGAAGGATCTGCCTGAGTTTACTGATTATGCGATGAAGGGCAGAACCTACAGGTATATCGAGACATCATGCCTCTATCCGTTTGGCTATGGACTGACCTATGGCTCAGTAGTGCTTAATGATCTTGAGCTGCTGGCCGCTGCCACTGATAAGGGTGCTAAGCTGAGCGTCAATATCACTAATAAGAGCGATGTCGCGATCGAAGAGGTCGTTCAGTGCTATATCAAGGATAATGAAAGTGCGCTGGCTGTGAGAAACCACAATCTCTGTGCGTTTAAGCGAGTTGCGCTGGCTGCCGGCGAGAGCAAAAAAGTAGAGCTTGAGATCGAGCCGATGGCTTTTACCGTTGTGGATGAGGATGGTAAGAGAATTGTCGACAGCTCAAGCTTCAGCCTCTTTGTTGGCGTTTCTCAGCCTGATGACCGCAGCGTTGAGTTGACTGGAGTCAAACCGCTTCAGGCTGACATTAAGCTGAGCTGATCCATAAATAGTATCGCTCAATCAATGGGCTTTTGAACGTACAATTACTGCAGCAGGCCAGGAGTCTGCTGCAGTATTTTTATGAGGAGGAAATATGATTAGAAACACAATTAAGATTTGGGAAACAGGTGAATAT
>CAZHQX010000314.1:0-1707 GCA_964534195.1 uncultured Oscillospiraceae bacterium | reverse complement strand
ACGCCGTGATCCTAAAAGGCTACCGCAGGTCCGGCGAAACCCTTGAGTTCATCGTCAGCGACCCTAATTTCACGCAAATCGGACCATTTGGATACCCCGAGTATTACAGCGACGCCAGAAAAATGGTAGAAGATATCATTCGCCATGTACCTCGCTACTTCATCATACCGCCAGGAGCATAAGTGACGACAAAAACATCCTGGCAAAAGACGAGTCGAAAGCCTGCCGCCCCCGCGTCCGCCCCTCGCTCTCTACAGCGTTCTCTTCCGATACTGGCCCGGAGTCATTCCCTCATGATCGGCAAAAGTCCGGCAAAAAGCAGATGAGTCATAGAAGCCGCAGGAAAGCGCGATCTCAGCAAGTGAATGATCGGTTTCCAGCAGCATTTCGCGCGCGGCTTTGATTCGAAGCGTGGTCAGATATTGCTTAGGTGAGCGCTTCTCATAATGCATGAAAATGCGATAGAGATAAGTGCGGTCGATACCGATCAGGCGGGCGACGTTGGCGATCGTGATCGGATATGAGAAATTATCACGCATAAAAGACATGGCTTTTGCCAGATATCTGTGATCATATGCTTGCGGATGAGTAAGCAGGCTGACTTCATCCAGCCGGCTTTTGCCAAGCTCGGGAACAATACCCTGCAGCTGGCTCATGATCAGAAAAAAATAGCCGGACAGACTGAGCTCGCCTTCTGCCGGTGTTTCGAAGCTCTGCTGCAGCTGCTCAAGCAGCTGGTCTATCCGCTCGATCTGAGGGAAGCTGCCAACATGATCTTCTGTTCCAAATCCGACATCTTCTAGAATCGCATCCGCTTGATCTCCGGCAAAAGCCATCCAGGCGTACGTCCATGGCTCGTTTTGGTCAGCCTGGTAATAAGTAACCTCGCCCGGACGGATGAGGAACGCGTCGCCGGCGCTGAGTTCAGAGATTCTTCCGCCGACATGAAATTTGCCGCGGCCGGCCAATACAAAATGAATCAGATACTGCTTCCTGATCGCCGGCCCGTAGGAATGACCCGGCTGGCAGCTTTCGCGACCGCAGTAAAATATCTTGAACGGCTGCTCGTACATAGAATGCCACCTCTCAATAATCCAAGAGTTATGCAACAATTATACAATAGTTAGCAACAAACGCCATAACAACAAATCGGGACTTATGGCTATTATATGAGCAAGCAGGAAACATTGCGTATGCTCTTTTTTCATATCATGGCAAAAGACATGCGCCTTCTGAGTTTTGCCATTAAGGCGTTTTAATAAGATGACATGGGAGGATATGGAATGATCAAGATAACTTTTATGGGTGCGGGCAGCACAGTTTTTGCCAGAAATGTGCTTGGTGACTGTATGGCGGTTCCGGCTCTATCGGATGTTGAGATCGCGTTATATGATATCGATGCGGTCAGGTTGAGTGAGTCGATGGCAATTCTGACAGCCATCAATAATACTACAAATCAGGGCAGAGCAGTGATCAAGGAATACGCTGGTGTAGAGAATCGCAAGGAAGCTCTGCGCGGCGCTGATTTTGTTATTAACGCTATTCAGGTCGGCGGCTATGAGCCTTCGACAGTAGTTGATTTTGAGATTCCCAAGAAGTATGGCCTCAGACAGACGATCGCTGACACCTTAGGTATCGGCGGCATCATGCGTGCGCTCAGGACTATCCCTGTGATGGCGGATTTCGCGGCCGATATCGAAGAGGTCT
>CAZHQX010000313.1:0-1711 GCA_964534195.1 uncultured Oscillospiraceae bacterium | reverse complement strand
GATCCCTGCACAATATGATCAAGAGATTTGTTTATAATACGATCAATGAAAAATATGGAGATAAGCTACAGGGTACGAATGGTTTTATCATCAGCTGGTTGGCTGAACATCAGCAAGATGAGGTTTACCAGAAGGATGTGGAGAAGGCTTTTGCCATTACACGTTCAACTGCTTCGAAGATGATATCTCTGATGGAGGAGAGAGGTCTTGTAATTCGTCAGGAGGCTGAGCATGATGCCAGACTTAAGAGAATCAGTTTGACACCGGAAGCTCTTAAGCTCTTCCAGGCAATAACAGATGATATCAATCATATTGAGAAGTCTCTTATCCAAGGTCTTTCACATCAGGATCAGGAACATATGCTAAAATATCTTGGAATTATGAAGAGTAATGTTGAACGTCTATCAGCAGAAAAATTCGATTTCGGAGGAAATGATAAATGATCAGAAGGCTGATGCATAGTATCAGGGAATATAAAGTTCAAACGATTAAGACACCTGTATTAGTTGTACTTGAGGTCATCATGGAGGTTCTGATTCCGCTCTTGATGGCTCAGCTGATCGATCGCGGTATTGATGCAGGCGAGATGACTGTGGTCTATAAATATGGCGGTGCATTATTGGCTTTTGCCTTGGTTTCTTTGACCTTCGGTGCTCTGGCAGGGAAATATGCAGCTGAGGCATCTGCTGGATTCGCAGCCAATCTGCGCAGGGATATTTTCAAAAATGTCCAGAGCTTTTCATTTGCCAATATTGATAAATTTTCGTCTTCGAGCATTATTACCAGGCTCACGACTGATATCACTAATGTTCAGAATGCTTTTCAAATGGTGATCAGAATGGCTGTGCGCAGTCCGTTTATGCTGGTATTCGCGTTGGTTGCTGCCTTCAGTATTGATCATAAACTGTCAATGATTTTCCTGGCTCTGCTGCCAATTATGGGTGTAGGTCTGTTTCTGGTCATCAAGTTCGCTTTTCCAATTTTCATGCGTGTTTTCAAAAAGTATGACAAAATGAATCAGAGAGTTCAAGAGAACTTACACGGTATCAGAGTCGTCAAATCATTTGTCAGAGAGAAATATGAGTCTGAACGCTTCGAGGAGATTTCAAAGGATATACATGATGATTTCGTAAAAGCTGAGAGGACTGTGGCTTTCAATATGCCTCTGATTCAGTTTTGTGTGTTTGCGTCGATGCTGCTTCTAAGCTGGTTTGGTGCCAGGGCGATCGTTGCCAGCGGCAATAATGCAGCGCTAGGTCTTAGTACAGGTGAGCTGATGAGCTTGATTACCTATACTATGCAGATTCTGATGAGTTTGATGATGTTGTCGATGGTCATGGTTATGCTGACAATTTCAAAAGCTTCTGCTGAGCGTATAGTCGAAGTGCTGGATGAAGAGAGTGATCTCAAAAACGGCGATGATCCGATCATGGAAGTTCCTGACGGTAGTATTGAATTCAAAAATGTATGTTTCAGTTATTCTAAGGATGCTGCCAAGCTCTGCCTTGACAATATTAATCTGAAGATAAATTCTGGTGAAACAATTGGTATTATTGGTGTTACCGGTTCAGCTAAGAGTACGCTGATTCAGTTGATACCACGCCTCTATGACGCTACTTGCGGATCAGTAATGGTAGGCGGTATCGATGTCAAAGAATATGATCTGCAGTCGTTGCGTGATCAGGTTGCTGCTAAAGCACTTATCGATAAT
>CAZHQX010000312.1:0-1720 GCA_964534195.1 uncultured Oscillospiraceae bacterium | reverse complement strand
TGGCAGCCTTATCAACAATACCTGCACAATATGCTTGAAGCTGCTCTGAATTCTGCTCCAGATCAGAAGCGAATGTTAAGAGAACGAAACATTCCAGGCTGCCTGTCACAATAATTTTATTACATTTCTTGTCGAAGCTGATTTTCCCATCACGGCTCATCACCTTCATGCTTATAATTCCATTTGCTCCGGTCATGCCATTACTATGCATTTCCTCGCGCGCTTTCGCGGCTGTTGCCAGATCACAGGATGTGTTATAGATCGCGTTTAACCCAGAATCATAACCAGAGTCTTTGTCTAAATAAGAAATAGTCTGAAGGCCTTCTCCGGACAAGCCTATTTCAATGCCAGCGAACAAATCAGATCCGCTCATGCGAATCGCCAGAACCCTATCAGCATGTGACAAAAAATAATCTCTGCTGTTTTGCGCTTCAGATTCATTGCCTTGTGCGGCGCTTTGCCACTCAACAGAACAGAGACCTGTTTTGAGATCAAGTGAACGTTTGTAATTTTTGATCGACCCATTATGCTCTGTAATTAATTTTTCTATATTACTAATTTTCAACTGAGCCAGTGGCAGATTGGTTCCATAGTTCAATCTCCTGCCCATATAATCAGCTGTCAATTCTCTGACAGCAGCGAAATTTTCATGTGTTGCCGCTTGTCGCATATTTGCAAAAACCCTGGCGGCATCATCCGGGCAATTATTCTCCCAATCACTATTGCCAGAAAACCAGGCAGCAGCTGAGAGGTCAATTGTTTCATCAACGGTATTGCCATAAACCATCGCTCCGAAGAATCCGTTGCCGAGCGGCAAGCCTTCTGCCCAGCGCTTTGCAGGCTTATCCATATTAATGATCATAACGTTATCCTCCAGATTGGTTTTGTTTATGATATATCTTATACGATCATTTTTGATTGTCAATCAGCATGAATCATTGACCTTTTTGTAATCTATGATAATCTCCTGATAAGTATAATCAATCGCGCAAGCAGCAATATATGGATAATTGCGCAAACAAAATGACGAGGTGCAACATGAAACTACTAGCCAAAAACGATAGGGTGATAAGTGATACAGCCAGTCTCTGGCAGTGCTGTGAGTTCAATTTCAGCATAGCATCTTTTGAGGCTAAGTCTGCTGACTCTGATGAATTTTATTGTATATTCAATAATAACGAAACCATGATCAAGATTCCGGCTTTTGCCAGGGGTGAAGACAATATTGCTGTTCGTTTTATGCCGCAGATACAGGGAGAATGGCAGTGGAAGCTTGTTTCGAATGGTGACGATGTGATCTATAGCGGCAATTTTCAAGTCGGCGTTCCTGAGGTTGGAAACAAAGGACCGGTCAGGGTGCATGATAAGTATCATTTCGCTTATGCCGATGGCAGCATTTATCGTCCTTTTGGAACCACGAGCTATGGTTGCGCACATCAGCCAGAGGCTATTGTCAAACAAACATTACAGAGCCTTGAGAACAGTCCTTTTAACAAAATCAGACTATGTGTTTTGCCGCATTACAGTAAATGGAGCGAGGAGCATACTGAATTTTTCCCGTTTGTTAAAAATGGCGATGACTGGGACTACTCAAGCTTCGATTATCGCTATTTCGATCGACTTGATGAGCTGATCCTGTCGCTGCAGAGGCTGGGAATAGAAGCTGATTTGATCCTGTTCCATCCATACAGCGACAAATGGGCTTTTGACAAAATGCCTG
>CAZHQX010000311.1:0-1721 GCA_964534195.1 uncultured Oscillospiraceae bacterium | reverse complement strand
CTATGGCAGAGCTCCAACTTACATGCAGCAGACCACTTGTTTTCAGCTCTGATGACCCGGTGTTGCAGAATCGGATCGTTCGCTATTATCATGGCCTTACGGCAATTATTTCTGATCAGATATCAACTGAATTGTCAGCATATCGTTTATTACCCTGACATATCTTTATATTCGCGAGAGCAGCCTCAACAATCGCTCGATTTTTGCGCTTCCGTCATTTTTCTTGTAGCATATTGCTTTATTGGGTGACGTTTTGCAACATCGTGTTGCTATGTGCGACTTCAGTAGCCGATAATGTCATAGTTGCATTGATCTGCGGCCTGTATGGAATGCAGGCAACTATGACATTGAGGTTCATTATGAGGCTAGGAACACGGTTACGCGAAATCCGCGCAGCCAGAAACCTGACACAGAAGGATATTGCTGACCAGCTTAATATTTCCAGGTCTACTTATGCACATTATGAACTTGGAAGCAGAGAGCCTGATATTGAAACTCTCAAAAGGATATCAGCGATATTAAATGTATCGCTTGACTATATCAGCGGTAATACTTCATGTCAGCAGACAGCAGATCAGCTGATTGAGTATCTTTCCTCTCAAGCTGAATCCCGTCCAGACCTTCGTATCTCGGATCTTAATCTCAAAAATCTGGATTAGTTTCAATTGCTATGATCTCTTAATCAAAGTGAAATAAGGTACAGGATCTAAACTACTACCACTTATTATGGACTTTTTCTGCGAAGCCCATGAAATCTTTAAATTCAACAACTGTATTGTCATCCAGGATCGCTTTCCCATTGAAGTATCCAAACACTTGATGCTGATCACTTTCCAGAACTGCTACCTTAGTTCTGGATGAACGATCCAGAATAGGGTCAAAGCTTGACTCAAATCGTCCATCATTAGAAGAAAAAGTCCAAGGTTTCATGTAATCAGGTTGTCCATCCGGGAAACCTGGAATTATGAATTGAACACGATCTAGCTTATGTGCCTTCCCTTGATAAAAAAGCATATTTTCACTGGCTTGAGATGTATCACCGAAGCCATATCCTAAATTAAAACCAAAGAGGTCATTGTCAATTTTGCCATTAGCCGCGCTCCAATACCAGGTATTATCATAAGTCCATACCCCTCGGCCCCAGTCTAAGATTCCATATGAATTCTCGGGACTGAATAGATGAGCTGTGTCATTATAGTGAACAGTACCCTCTGCCTTCATTCCAATAATTTTCTGATTATAATAGAACGCTTTTGGATCCTCCTGATATGGAGTAGCGATGACCATGGTATCATCGTACATTTCTGTCAAAAGGATATCTGCTTGTAACGACTCCTGTTTATTAAAGTTTGGTATGGAAACCAATATATGGCGGTAATTGTTTTCATGGCGGATTTGTATTTCCATCTTAGGTTGTTTTACATGAATATCTCCCGATTCAGAGCTGGAGGGTAAGCCAAGCTTTCCAAAGGTAAAAAATGACATAGGGCTGAATGTGTGTTCAGTTCTATCCTTAAAATTAAGAAATGTAGCACTCAGTAAGCTCATGTAACTGTTATCAGCTACAGTGAGCGCTAAACCAAATGAGTCGTTGGCTACTAGATAGTAATCCCATTCTTTGATTCGTAAAGGGTTTGCTTTAATAGCTTTACGATTGTAAGTTTTGACCAGCTGATAGGCGTAACCCGCCTGATCAAGTTTTCCTTGATCATTTAATAATT
>CAZHQX010000310.1:0-1735 GCA_964534195.1 uncultured Oscillospiraceae bacterium | reverse complement strand
CTGCATCAGGAGCGTTTTTATCATCAGAGCCCTTTGTTATTGTCGTCTTATTACTTGCTTTGCTATTTTGACTGCGTGCGTACTGCCTGTAAGCTTCATAGCTGTCAAAGCTGTTGACAGCTGTTAAGATGAATCCTAGAACTTCACCGCCAAGCTGATCTATGAAATAACGGTCATGGCTGACTGCCAGGATCGATCCTTCATAATTCTTGAGAGCACTCTCCAGAACCTCACGGCTGCTGATATCCAAATGATTTGTTGGTTCATCCAGAAACAGTACATCTGGTCTCTCAAGCAGAAGGCAGCAGAGGTATACTCTTGATCGCTCGCCGCCGCTTAAGACATTTAGCTTCTTAAATACATCTACATCGCGAAAACCATATCCTGCAAGCAGGGTTCTGACACTGCTCTCATCAAGATCTTCGGCCTGTCTCTGTACAGTTTCCATAATGGTAGCGTTCTCGTCCTGAAAATCAACATGTTGCCCCATATGACCGAATGTTGCCTGCTCTGACAATGTGATTTCGCCTGTGAAATTGCTTATCTTGCCCATGATCAGCTTCAGAAGTGTAGATTTGCCGCAGCCATTCGGACCACATAAGCAATATCTCTGACCTCGTCTTATCGAAAAATCAACCTGCTCGAAAAGCGGAGCATTCTCTTTATAACCGAAGCTGATATTGTTGATTCTTGCCAGCTCCTTGTCAGGAGCTCCGTCAATTCGTCCAGGCATGAAACGGAAGTTCAGGCTGGTTTGCTCCTTGCGTGCCTGATCTCTGATTACTGTTAGCTTGGCAGCAAGCTTGGCTGCCACTCTTTCTCTGGCGTGATAGCCGGAAATGTTCCGGTGAGAAAGCATGGTTTGAGTAACCTGCTTCTGACGTTCGACTTCTTTTGCCAGATTTTTGATCTCTCTTTGCAGAGTCAGCTGTCTGGCTGCTTCCTGCTCGACAAAGCTTGAGTAATTGCCATTATGTATTGTTATACTGCCTTGACTTAATTCCGCGACAGCCGTTGCGGTATGATCGATAAAGGCTCTGTCGTGTGATATGAACAGGACTGCGCCCTTGAAGCTGTTTAGGAATTGTTCGAGCCATTCCATCGATTCAGCGTCCAGATGATTGGTTGGTTCATCAAGTAACAAGAGATCAGGTGACCTAAGCAGCAATCTGGCCAGTGCTACGCGCATTCTCTCGCCGCCTGATAGCCTCTGTAATGGACGATCAAGAATTTCTCTTCCGAGACCAAGACCATCTAAGGCCTCCTGCATACGGTGGTGAAAATCATAACCACCGGCCGCCTCATAGCTGGCAGTAAGCTGGCCGTATTGCGTTAATAGCCGTGATTGCTCAGTTGGATCTATACTGCCGTCTTCTGCGGAGAGGCGGGCTAAGCTCGCTTCGCATTCACGCAGTTCCTTTTCCATTCTGTCCAGTTCCTGATCGTGCAGAGCATTCATATCAAGCCTGCTGATTTCTTCAACGTGCTGTGATAGATATCCGGGTATGACCGAAGACGGCAGAATGATTCTACCGTTGTCTGGCTGCTCGAGGCCGGTTATTAGTCTCAGCAGAGTCGTTTTGCCGGTGCCGTTGCTGCCGGTCAGAGCCAGTCTCTCACTTCGGTCCAGCTGGAAGGATATTTGATCCAGGACCTGAGTTCCGAAATAAGATTTACTGACTTTTTCCAGTGTCAGAATGCTCATACGATCTCCAATAATTAATAAAATTAATAA
>CAZHQX010000309.1:0-1742 GCA_964534195.1 uncultured Oscillospiraceae bacterium | reverse complement strand
CAGGCTGTACTGCCAGACAAAACACGCCCTGGGATATCGCTGTGCTGGTAAAAACTAGAGAATCTGATTTTTTCCAGACTGTCAGAACAGGTGCTGAGGCAGCAAGTAAGGAATATAACGCTTCGATCAGCTTCCATGGTCCTGAGAAGGAAAATGAGATCGAGGAACAAATCGAGATGCTCGAGCAGCTGATCGAACGCAAGCCTGACGCCATTCTGCTGGCGGCCGCGGATTATTATAAGCTGGCCGATACAGTGCAGCAGGCAATTTCTGCCGGTATCCCGGTTATCACTATCGACTCAGGTGTAGACGTTGAAGCTGTGAGCTCTGTTATTGAAACCGATAACATCGCGGTCGGAGCGAAGATCGGCCAGGCTATGGCTGAGGCAGTTGGCGGTAAGGGCAAGGTCCTTCTGATTAATTTCGTCGCTGGCACGAGTACAGCCGAAGCCAGACAGGAGGGCTTCCTCCAAGCGGTCAGCCAGTATAGCGACATTGAGATCGCGGACATTGTCTTCAGTAATTCTCAGGAATCATTGGCCAGAGAACTAGTTCTTGAGCATGTGTCCAACGATCCCGAGATCGATATTGTAGTCGGACTAAACGCACATTCTACTATTGGAGCCGGTCGTGCGGTCCTTGATCTGCAGCAATCTGATCCTGAGACTGATATTAGATTGTTCGGAGTTGACCTGACACCGGAGGAAGTTCTTCATCTTGATCGCGGCACTCTCGAAGCGACGGTTATTCAGAATCCCTATGCAATGGGTTATTTCGGGGTGCAGCAGGCTGTTGGGCTGCTGCAGACCAACAAAGCTGAATCCTTAATTTATACGGATTCAGTGCTGATAAATCGCGAGAACATGTATGCTCCTGAGAATCAGAAGCTGGTTTTTCCACTGGTTGAATAAAACGTTTCGCGTGTATTTTCGCTATGTCCCTTACTGAGAGGTTAATCTGTTTGTAAATTATACACAAACTCATTGACCTCTTTTTGGCGTTCTGTTAGTATTTGTGTACAAACTGTGTCTACACAATGAAAAATTACCCATCAAAAGTCAGATTTTCAATGTATCACTTTTCGTAAAGTCATTAGAATGAAAGTGAATCGAGGTGATTGTATTCATGAGTGAACTAATTCGAATGGAAGGCATCGACAAGGCTTTTCCCGGTGTACAGGCTCTGAGCCAGTGCCGATTCGAGCTGCTAACCGGTGAGGTGCATGCTCTGGTCGGTGAAAATGGCGCCGGTAAGTCTACCATGATGAAGATACTGACAGGTGTCTACACCAAGGATGCCGGTTCGATTTATCTCAAGGGGAAGGAAATAGAAGTCAAAAATCCCCGTGCCGCTCAGGATTTGGGCATCAACATCATTCATCAGGAGCTTAATCTCTGTCAGCATCTGACTGTAGCCCAAAATATTTTTATCGGGCGTGAGTCACGTGTCGGCAAAATGTTTCTGGATGACAAGAAAAATGAAGCCAAGGCTAAGGAAATACTCGATATGATGAATATCGATATCAGCCCGAGAGCCAAGGTCTCAAGCCTGACCGTTGCCCGTCAGCAGATGGTTGAGATTGCCAAAGCGCTTTCCTTCAACGCTGATGTTCTGATCATGGATGAGCCGACAGCTGCTCTGACCGATTCAGAAATAGTAGAGCTGTTCAGGATCATCTTGGATCTCAAGGCCAAGGGTGTTGGCATTGTTTACATTTCACATCGAATGGATGAGCTCAAGAA
>CAZHQX010000308.1:0-1742 GCA_964534195.1 uncultured Oscillospiraceae bacterium | reverse complement strand
TAGTAAATAGTGTTTACAAACGAAGTGAAAGTGTATTCTCCGACTAAACAAATAACTCAATCACCTGGCGAGCTTTTGTTTAAAATAGGCATCTATGATTCCAGCAGTGCTGGCATCAGCTGCTGTCTTATCATCATATGAAGAGGCATAAACCTTAATATCATGAGCACGGCTGATCAGTGAGCGCTGACTGATCTTTTTCTCAATCATTTCTGTAAGGAGCTGTGGCCGATAGTTTAGTTCACCGTAGAGGACTATGGCGTCGAGATCGAAGAGGTTGACAGCGTTGACGAGTGCTGTTGTTAACCATTCGGCGATCTGTTCGATAATTGCCAGAGATTTGCTTATTCCATTATAGGCAAGATCAACTACGACATCGTAGCTTTCAAAACCGAAGAAGGATTTCAATGCTTCTAATGTGGCGTATTTTTCAATACAGCCGTAATTGCCGCAGGAACATTGACGTCCGGCGGCATCGATGCTTGTATGACCGAGCTCGCCTGCATATCCACCGAGTCCACGATATATCTGGCCGTCACTGATCAGGCAGCTGCCGATGCCGCGCGAGATAGTTACGAATAGAATATGCTTATGCTGATAAATTACACTTTTGCCATTATAGAACTCGCGCATAGCCATCAGGACTGCGTTATTGTCCAAATTGATAGCGAGAGCGCTCTTGGTGATAGCATTTGTCGAATCTCGCAAGTTGCTTACAGTTGGCTTATCGTTATCTTCCTTTTGTGAGGCCGATGAGTCAACAGAGGTGGTTATATGATCATCCGGTGATAAATCTATCGCAGATACGATAGGCCATGAAGCGATTTCATCGGCAATATCAAAATTCTGGAAGAATGGAAAATCAATTGGCTCGAGGATTCGGCCGCTCTGACGATCTAATGGGCCAGGACTGCTGATGCCGATTCCAACCAGCTTGTCATGTGTAAGCTTGTGACTTTCAATCATATTCTTCATAGTTTGATGAGACCACTTAAGAACTGACTCGCGATCGGAAAAAGAAGCGGTTGGTCTGCTGTGCTTCTCAAGAGGACGGCCACGTAGGTTAGTCAGAACTATGCTGATTTCACGCCGGTGCAGGGCCAGTCCGAGCGCCAGCTTATGGTCATCGACTATATCGAGCAGGACCTGTCTGCGTCCGCGGTCTGATTGCAGCGAGCTCGTTTCCTTGAGTTGTCCTTCGGCCATGAACTCTTGTACGATCATGGTTACGGCAGAGCGAGTCAGACTGGTTTTATCCGCAAGCTGAGCGCGCGAGCAGGGACATTTTCTGATCTCATTGAGGATCAGTGCGCGATTGTCATTTTTCAGTGATTTGACATTGGATGCCTGCATTTTCATATTAAACCTCGAATATCATATGATCAGCCGAGCCGCTGGCTCAGTATTGTAACCATTATAGCAGTTTGGGCGAAGTCTTTTATATCGGTTTAGACGAAGTATTTGCTTTTCACTCATAAAGGTTTTCATTTCCGGTAACATTCTCAGCGTTGTCAACGCACCTTACATGGTATACAATACAAGGACATAGTTCAAGGCGTGAACAATATTGATTGTCCAAGCCTGGTGGTTGTTTCAGAAGAGAATGCCGCATTAGTATTGAACTGATATTTATCCGGGGAGCACAAACTGATGCAATTAACATATTTTGAGAAGGGTTTCAATTTCAACCAGGATGGTCCTGGCAACAGACTTGTCTATCACCTGCAGGGCTGCAATATGCA
>CAZHQX010000307.1:0-1757 GCA_964534195.1 uncultured Oscillospiraceae bacterium | reverse complement strand
ACTGAGCTGCCTGTGTACTCGAAGTGTCGGCTGATCAATCTGTGCAGCAGGCTGCTGTCAGAGTCATTAAGTGTAGAGTCTATTCTGATCATTTCCTGATTGCAGCAGTTTTGCAGTCTGCTGTCAGGATCGAAGACATAGGCAATACCGCCTGACATACCAGCCGCGAAGTTGCGTCCTGTTGGTCCGAGCACGACCACTGTACCGCCGGTCATGTATTCGCAGCCATGGTCGCCGGTGCCTTCTACTACTGCTGTGGCACCGCTGTTTCTGACACAGAAGCGTTCGCCTGCGATGCCTCGGAAATAGGCTTCGCCGGAGGTCGCGCCATAGAGGGCCACGTTGCCAACTATGATGTTCTCTTCAGCCTTGAGCACGGCTGAAGGGTCGGGTCGAACGATGATCTTGCCGCCGGAGAGGCCTTTTGCGATATAGTCGTTGGCGTCGCCAAGCAGCTTGAGTGTCAGGCCTGAAGGAATAAAAGCGCCGAAGCTCTGCCCAGCCGAGCCTTTGAAGGTTATTTCTATAGTGTCCTCCGGCAGGCCTTGTGCACCGTATTGGCGTGTGATTTCACTGCCAAGCTGTGTTCCTGCGACTCTGTCTGTATTTCTTATCGGCAGAATTGCTCTGACTGTACTGCCGCTATCTAGTGCCGGCTTACACAATGGCAGCAATAGCCTGCGGTCCAGAGAGCTATCAAGACCATGGTCTTGCTTATGAACACAGTGCATGGATCGACTGCTATGATCTTTTGGCTGATAGAGCAGGCAACTCAAGTCGACTCCGCGTCCCTTCCAGAAATGTTCGGCGCGTTCTGTTTGCAGACAATCGGTACGACCTACCATCTCGTCGATACTTCTGAAGCCAAGCTCGGCCATCAGCTCGCGCATCTCCGTGGCGATAAAGCGCATGAAATTGACGACATGATCCGGCTTGCCGCCAAATCTGCTGCGAAGCTCAGGGTTTTGCGTCGCGACACCGACCGGACATGTATCCAGATTGCAAACACGCATCATTACGCAGCCAAGCGCGACCAGCGGGCCGGTCGCGAACCCGAATTCCTCAGCACCCAATAGTGCTGCGATTACCACATCTCGGCCTGTCAGCAGTTTGCCGTCCGTTTCAACAGTTATACGACTGCGCAGATCATTCAGCAGCAGTGTCTGGTGAGTTTCGGCCAGACCAAGCTCCCAGGGCAAGCCGGCATGTCTGATGCTGGTACGCGGTGAAGCGCCTGTACCGCCATCGTGTCCGCTGATCAGTACAACATCCGCACGGCCCTTGGCCACACCGGCTGCGATCGTGCCGACACCGGCCTCGGACACCAGCTTGACACTGATTCTTGCTCCGCTGTTGGCGTTTTTAAGATCATGGATCAGCTCGGCAAGATCCTCGATCGAGTAAATGTCATGATGCGGTGGAGGTGAAATCAGACCAACTCCGGCTGTGGCGTGTCTGGTCCTGGCAATCCAGGGATAGACCTTCTCACCGGGAAGCTGACCGCCCTCACCCGGCTTAGCGCCCTGAGCCATCTTGATCTGCAGCTCTTGTGCATTTACCAGATATTCGCTGGTAACACCGAATCTGCCAGAGGCCACCTGCTTGATCGCGCTGTTCTTGGAATCACCGTTTTCAAGCATCTGGAAGCGTATCGGATCCTCGCCGCCCTCACCGGTATTGCTGCGTCCACCCAAGCGGTTCATCGCTATAGCCAGTGCCTCGTGAGCCTCCTGGCTGATCGAGCCATATGACATAGC
>CAZHQX010000306.1:0-1762 GCA_964534195.1 uncultured Oscillospiraceae bacterium | reverse complement strand
GGCTGGTCAATTTCATTATCAGGCAGGGAATCGATTGGCAGTCCGATATGAGTCCGAGAAAATACGCTGCCTTCGTTCAAGCAGAGCGCGGCCTCGATCTGCATAGTTTAACTGAGATCTACGAGAGAGCGCGTTATGCCGAGGGGCTGATAGGCACTGGAGACGTCAAAAGAATGCAGCAGCTCTGTCAGCAGGCAAAACGCGCGCTTAGTAGAAATTAAGCGCGTGCAAGTGCTGGTAGAATCAGATCAGCAATACGCTCTCCAAGAGTTTTCTTATCCTGAGGATGCAGGTTAGTTATGTCGCCGACATCTCTTGATACGATCATATAAGCGTTAGGGATCTTGTTGGCAGCCAGCGCCTGTTCATTTTGCAGCTGCTGCCAATTCTCATTTTGCGCATCGTCATATGAGTCATAGTCAGGCAGCTGTACGAAATAGACCGGCAGTTCAGGCAGCGCCATCTCAGCTCGTATCTGATCAACCAATACCGCCAGCTTATCACTATAGCCATCAGGCGCACCGGCATTACTCTCTCCCTGATACCAGAGAAGTGCAGAAGCCGGATATGACATCACAGGCGCAAGCATGGCATTATAAACACCTGATGGGAAATATTCAAAAAATACCTTACCGGGAAAAGGCGAGTCCTCCTGGTGTCCGGGGGACATTTGCCAGTCTCCTGTCAGATCGATAACTCTTGAACAGGTGGTCAGTCGATAGGGCTGCTCACGCCAGAAGCGGCAGATGCCGTTCATATAAACCACTCTGACCTCGATCAGATTCTTGCCTGGTTTAAGCAGACCGGCCGGCAGCTTATAGCGTCGTGAAGCATATTGGGAGAAGGTCCTGCCTATAAACTTGCCGTTTACATAGGTAGAGTCATTATCAATGATCAAGCCCAGCTCGAGCAGCGGACCGATCGCTGAGCTGCATTTGTCCGACTGCTCCGGTCCTGCTGTAGAGTCATCAGCGGAATGATCGCTCAAATCAGAATTGTTCTGAGAGCTCTCCAGATCATCAGCTGTGAGCTCTATCTCCTTGCGAAACCAGATCACACCGGAGCCGTTCTGTTTGTTCCTGCCTTCGGACTTATTAGCGCTAGAGCCACTGTGCTGGTTCGCACCTTCTGACCTGTCAGTAATAACTCCATTCAGCAGATCGATCGGAATCTGACAGGGCTGCCATTCTCGTATGCCGTCACCAGCATCGAGGTCGTCGTCTTTTGCCAGTATGCTCTGTTCAAACTCTGCGATAGCACGATTCTCTGCTGATGTCTGGGCTGCCATATCTGCTCGCGATCGGCAGGCTGATGGCAGTTCAGGGCCTTCCGGATAAAATCTGAGGTAGTTGTCAGCATTTAAAAAAGATTCGATCGGACAGCCTGGAACAGCAGTCTGAATCAGGCCGATCGGTATATTGTGCCCGCGATAGAGGCGGGCCGCCATGAAGAAACCGATAGCACCGAAGGATCTCTTGTCGACACTCTGTGCCCGTACCCAATTGCCATCATCGGTATCAGTATGGACCTGCTGATAATCATAGGCTGTATTTAGCTTGAACTGCCTGACATAGTCGCTGCTGAAGGATTCGATATCCTGGCAGAAGCTGTTGTAGACACTGGCGATGTCCATCGCCATGTTCGACTGGCCGCTCATGAGGTAGACATCGCCGACGAGGACATCCTCGATCACACGGCGCTCAGTCCGACCAGGCAGGGTCTTCTCAATAACAATATCCCAGGGACCGCCGACCTCCGGCTG
>CAZHQX010000305.1:0-1767 GCA_964534195.1 uncultured Oscillospiraceae bacterium | reverse complement strand
ACAAGGAGGACCAAAATGGAACTAATAAAAACAAACCACAAAGATGTATTCATTATCCAACCCAAGCGTTTCGGAGATCATCGCGGCTGGTTCATGGAGACCTATTCGTACGAGAAATTGGAAGCTCTCGGCATAACCAACACATTTATTCAGGATAACCAATCATTTTCTGCGCAGAAAGGAACATTAAGAGGTCTCCATTTCCAAAACAACCCCAAGGCTCAGACCAAACTCGTCAGATGCAGCAGGGGCGCTATTTTGGATGTCGCAGTAGATATTCGCCAAGGCTCACCTGACTATGGCAAATGGGTGGCAGTAGAGCTTACAGCTGATAATGGTAAACAGCTTCTGGTGCCGAAGGGCTTCGCACATGGCTTCCTCACTCTTACTGACGATGTAGAGGTTCAATACAAGGTAGACGAATATTACGCGCCAGAGTGTGACCGCAGCATCCGCTACGATGATCCGGATTTTGCTGTTGACTGGGGCGATATTGAGCCAATCCTCTCTGACAAAGATCTGAAAGCCCCACTGGCCAAGGATTGTGACTGCAACTTTACATACTAAATGATATAATACCAATATTATTGTAAGAGCCTCAGGAGGGTTATTCATGAATATTCTAGTTACCGGCGGAGCCGGTTTCATCGGCGCTAATTTTGTTTATTTTCAATTAGAGAATCATCCAGAAGACAGAATAGTCTGCTTGGACGCACTGACTTATGCCGGCAATTTACAAACGCTTGAAGCAGTGATGCAAAATCAGAACTTCCGTTTTGTCAAAGCTGACATCGCGAATAGAGATGAGATCGATAGGCTTTTCTCAGAAGAGAATTTCGATGTTGTCGTTAATTTTGCTGCTGAGTCGCACGTTGATCGCTCAATTGAGAATCCAGAGCTCTTCCTGCAGACAAATATCATGGGCACTCAAGTCTTGATGGATGCATGCCGCAAATATAATGTGCCAAGATACCACCAGGTCTCAACTGATGAAGTTTATGGTGATCTGCCGCTAGACCGCCCGGACTTATTCTTCACTGAAGAGACCCCTATACATACCTCTTCCCCCTACTCCGCTTCAAAAGCATCTGCGGATCTACTAGTTCTTGCCTATTTTAGAACCTTCGGCCTGCCAGTTACTATTTCCAGATGTTCTAATAACTATGGCCCTTATCATTTCCCTGAGAAGCTGATACCTCTAATGATTTCAAGAGCTCTCGCTGACCAGTCCCTGCCAGTCTACGGCAAGGGTGATAATGTGCGCGATTGGCTCTATGTCGAGGATCACTGCTCAGCCATCGATCTGATCATTCGTAATGGAAAAATCGGCGAGGTCTACAACATTGGCGGCCATAACGAGCGAACAAACCTTGAGGTAGTAAAAACTATATTACATGAGCTGAATAAACCTGAATCACTGATTACCTACGTCACTGACAGACTCGGTCACGATAGACGTTATGCTATAGACCCGACTAAGATCACCTCAGAGCTCGGTTGGGAGCCAAAAACTTATTTCGATGAAGGTATCAAGAAGACTATCAAATGGTATCTCGACAACCGCAGTTGGTGGGAAAACATTCTTAGTGGCGATTATCAGGAATACTACGATAGAATGTATACAAACAGATAAACGATAGAGCAATATATGAAGGAGGCTGTCGCGCAAACAAATAGCTATGGAGCAGCGCGAACAGATAATTATGAGAGTACTAGTAACTGGTTACAAAGGACAACTCGGCTATGATGTTATCAAGCATCTGCAGG
>CAZHQX010000304.1:0-1788 GCA_964534195.1 uncultured Oscillospiraceae bacterium | reverse complement strand
AAATCTATCCTGGGAGCATGGAGCTTCTTCGGACGGGCTGATGATTGTGTCTCAATAAGACAAGCTGTTGAAGCAAGAGGCATATATGCAGAGTATGCACAGGGCTGCGGAATTCTAAACCCGGGACAAACAATTTATGGCTTCAAATATAACACCGAATGTGATCTTACACAGGAGCAAACTGACGATATGATTGCTGATGCAGCTAAACTCGCAGCAAGAAAACGCAAAGTAGTCCTTGCGCTTGGCGAATCTAATCTGCATACCGGTGAAGGCGGCAGTCGTGGAGATATTACAATTCCCGATATTCAGAAGCAGCTGCTGGATGCGGTCTATGAGGTTAATAAGAACATAGTTGTCGTAATTTTTGCCGGACGTCCTCTGGATATTCGGGATATACAGGATAAGGCAAAATCGATTCTCTATGTCTGGATGCCGGGAACAGAAGGCGGCAACGCGATCGTTGACACCTTATATGGCGATGCCGCACCACAGGGCAAGCTTTCGATGTCGCTTCCTTACAGTGTCGGCCAGGTTCCGGTTTATTACAGCGAAATGAGGACCGGCAGACATACAGAGGACGGCGCCGAGCCGACTAACCGCTTCCTGACCAAGTATTGTGATATCCCCAATGATCCTCTATTTCCCTTCGGCTTCGGGCTAAGCTACACTAAGTTCAGCATCTCTCCTGTCAGACTTAGTTCAGATAAGCTGAGCTCTGACACAATGGTAAAAGCCGTGGCCACTGTTAAAAATATTGGCAGCAGGACAGGCGTTGAGACAGTTCAACTATACATTCGTGATGAATTCGCAAACGTCGCCAGACCTGTACGTGAGCTAAAGGGTATAAAACAAGTAAAGCTTGAGCCTGGACAAGAAGCTGAGGTTGAGTTTGAAATCGATGCCAATATGCTGCGCTTCTATGATATAAACATGGAGTATAAGGCACAGCCTGGAAGCTTCACTGTCTGGATCGGCAATAGCAGCAAAACACAAAACAGCGCCTGTTTCAAATTGATTTGATCGAAAACGAAAGATACTAAGTTTGATTTGAACTAACAACGTGGGAGGTAATTGAAATGAAATTTACTGAGGGTTTCTGGCTTCGCAGTGAACTGGCGAACGCTCTCTATGCCTCGGAGGCATATGAAATGCAACCAGTCAAAAATGGTATGCGCATTCTGGCTCCCGTGGCAAAAATTGAATCGCGCGGCGCAACGCTCAATCAGCCCACGATCACACTGGAATTCAGAGCGACCGGCAAAAACGCTGTCACGATCAGAGCATGGCATTTTGCCGGCTATGATACACGGCTGCCACGATTTGAAACCAATGAAACAGAGCGCGCGGTCACGATCAACGAAACAGAGATCGAGTATCGGATGAGCTTCGATGACCTCACGATCGTAGTAACAAAATATCCCTTCGGCTACCGCTTCGAATCTCAAGGCAAGATCATTACTGATTGCGGCTTCCGCAATCTAGGATATATGCGCTGGAACAGGCAGCCCTCAACAATGCTGCCGCAAGCTAATTATCTTGATGAAACTAAGTGCGAGCCATATATGCTGACTGAGTTATCAGTTGGTCCGGAGGAGAGCATATATGGCTTAGGCGAGCGGTTTACCGCTTTTGCCAAGAACGGCCAGACCGTTCAGACCTGGAACGAGGACGGCGGTACAGCTTCAGATATCGCTTACAAATCAGTGCCTTTTTATCTCAGCAATCGCGGTTATGGTGTTTTTGTCAATCATACAGGTAATGTATCCTTCGAGGTAGCCAGCGAGA
>CAZHQX010000303.1:0-1793 GCA_964534195.1 uncultured Oscillospiraceae bacterium | reverse complement strand
TAATCTGCCCGATGATCCGGAGGTGAAAGATTTGGCATGATTACATTTGCCCCGGCAAGTAAACCAAGCTCGCGGCCTGCCGGATCAAGGCTGCCAAGAGCAGTTGTAGCAGGCAGAAGAACTGCCGGAACGAAAATTCTGGCAAGAGCCAGCATAATTAGTGTATCTTCAAGACTGCCGGCAGACGCAGCGGTAAACGGCGTGCCAGTTGCTGGCATAAATGGCCCGATTCCTATCATATGCGGTTGGAAATCAGCCAGGAAGAGCAGGTCCTCAGCAAGATGTCTAGTGGTTTGTCCGGGAGAACCAATCATCATTCCGGCACCAACCTGGAAACCGATACGTTTCAAATCCTTAAGGCATCTCATCCGGTTAGACAGTGTTTGCTCATCCGGGTGCAGGCTGCTGTAATGCTGCTCATTTGCTGTTTCATGACGCAATAAATAACGATCAGCCCCGGCATTGAACAGTTTTTGATAATCCTCGCTGCTCATTTCGCCAAGCGAGAGCGTTATCGCTATATCAGGCCAGCTTCGCCTGATTTCTGCAACGAGTAAAACCAGATCATCAATTGAGAAATAAGGATCCTCTCCGCCCTGCAGAACTACTGTCCGATAGCCAACGTCAAATCCAATCTGGCAACACGCCATAATTTCTTCGCGTGTCAGGCGATATCTATTAACACCGCTCTTGCTGTATCTAATTCCACAATAGAAGCAATCACGAATACAGAAATTGCTTATCTCGATCAAGCCGCGGAAGAAGACCAGCGGGCCATAGATTTTGTTCCTGATCTTACACGCTTTCGCATATGTTTTCTCGCGTGCTGTCCTATTTGTACGCAGCTGTTCTATTATCTGAACCAGGTAGTCAAGCTTATCTGATCGTGTCGTTAATTGATCAAGTACATTTTCTGTTAGTGTTGTCCAGGAATATTCCATGCTTCTACAGTCCCCTCGTCAATTCCGCAGGAAGCTGACGCCTCTGTCTGAATATTTCAGTACTTCGCTCGATGATACCATTACCATAGGCAAGAAGCAGACCATAATTAGTTATTGCCGTTTGTCTGTCAGCTGCATACCTGATACGTGAAAGCATCGTACGATGCGTAAGCATACAGCCGCCGCAGTGTACTACAAGCTTAAAACGCTCGAGATCCTCCGGGTAAGAATGTCCGGCGGAAAACTCTATATTCAGATCAGCGCCTGTAAGCCTGCGCAGCATAGCAGGAAGCTTGACTTTGCCGATATCCTCGTGACTGCTGTTATGCGAGCAAGCCTCACTTATCAAAACAGAATCGTCGTCCTTGAGCTCCTTGATGCGCTTGAGACCATCAAGCATCAGAGGGAAATCGCCTTTTACCGCTGCCAGAAGCATAGAGAAGGAGGTAAGTGGAATGTGCTCAGGCACTTTTTCCGCGGCAAACGCGAAGGCTTGTGAATCAGTAACCGCCAGCTTGATACTGCTGCCATATTCACTGATCGTATCAGCCAATTCATTATCACGACAGACGATACATTTCACACCATGGTCCAGACAGTCACGAATAAGCTGAACCTGAGGCAGGATCAGTCTGCCTTTTGGCGCTTCAGAATCAATAGGAACTATCATCAGGACTGTGTCACCGGCATCGACCAGGCCATCTATTACTGAATCACCGGACTGCTCTTTGTGGCCATTAGTTGAAGCAACAGCTTGAGATAGCATGCTGTCTGACAATTTAAGAAGACGAACCAAAACCGGGAAAAGCAGAAGCGCAGTATCAGGATTATTCAGGTCAAGAATCAGCCTTT
>CAZHQX010000302.1:0-1812 GCA_964534195.1 uncultured Oscillospiraceae bacterium | reverse complement strand
TCTGAGCCAGCTGCATCAATATCGAGAAGCTGACGAAGACAAAACCAATCAAGGCAGCGATAACAATATCCAGAGTATCGAAACCAATCAGCGCCTGAATCTCATAATAAAGCTCACTAATGCTTGAGCCATTTGCCTTAGAGAAGTAAGTAAGCACGACCAAAAATACTAATACGCTGATAAGAATACTGATTATTATCCAGACAAAAGAAGTCAGAACCTTACTGCCCAGCAGACTGCCGGCTCGGGTCGGTATAGTATGTGTCAAATAGCCCTCATCAGTGTAGAGACTGCGATAGTAGCGGGTTATGATAACAACGTAGGTGACAAGAACCTGTCCAACGGCCAGCAGCAGCAGAAATATCATCGAGGCGACGGAGAGCCATTTCACACCGATCTGACTCGAGATAAGATTTAGAACTGCCATAACCAGAGTCGCAAACCAGACAAAAGGCACCAGCCTCCTGGTCGCGCGAAATTCATGCTTTACAAGTTTACCGAACATCTGAACACCTCCCGGAAAATATCATCTATGCTCTTGCCATGCTGTGCCCTGAGCTGATCCGTCTCACCCTGCATGATGATCTGTCCGTAGCCCATCATTAGAACCTCATCGAAGATTCTCTCGACATCGTAAATGAGGTGCGTGGCAAGAACCATCAGTGAGTCTTCCTGATAATTTCTCAGAACAACATCAAGAATTGCGCTTCTAGCCGCTGGATCGACTCCACCCATTGGTTCATCAAGGAGATATATCCTGGCGCGGCGTGACATCACAAGCGTCAGCTGAAGCTTCTCCTGCATACCCTTTGACATGGTTTTTATCTGTTGTTTGGGATCAAGACTGAAGAAGCGCAGCATTTCGTCTGCCTTCGCCCGGTCAAAATCTTCATAAAAATCCGTAAAATACTCAAATGCGTCGATCGGTCTCATCCAGCCGCTGAGATAAGTGCGTTCCGGCAGATACGAGACAAGTGACTTGGTATGAATATCCGGCTGATGTCCATCGAGCTTGATCTCACCATTGTAGTCGGAGATAAGTCCTGCCAGGATCTTGAGCAAAGTACTCTTGCCGCAACCGTTAGGTCCCAGAAGACCAACAATTCGCCCGGAGTCCATTTCCGCTGACAGCTCATTAATAACCTGCTTCCTGCCATAGCTCTTATTAAGATTCTTGATTTCGATCAGTGACATTTTCGTCCCCCCATTTCTGATTTATCAGATCGATCAGCTCATCCTTGCTGCAGCCCAGCGCTGACATCTGCTGTATAAACTTTTCAACTTTCTCCTGAGCCAGCTGCTGACGGACACCGTTGATCCGCTGCTGGTCATCAGTTATAAACCTGCCATTTGTCCTCTCCGTAAACATGAGGCCCTCCCTCTCGAGCTCGCTGAGAGCTCTCTGCAATGTATTCGGATTGACGCCATAGGTCATGGCCAGATCGCGTACGCTGGCAACACGCATTCCAGCTGCCCAGGCGCCGCTGGCGATCAACTGGCCGAACAGATCGACCAACTGTAGATATATCGGCTTATGACTATCGAATTCATAGCTCAAGCTTTTTCCTCCTCTCTATAACAGTTCTATTCTGGCAAAAGCCGACAAGCGGCTTCTCTTGTCTTACTGTTTTACTGTATTAATCACTTAATACAGACATACAATATATCTTTTGCTAAGTTATGTCAAGTACTGTCGATAAAAAACAGCGCCTGTTCAAACGCGGCGCTGTCATCTATAGTTACTTGCTATTTAGTGTTCAGGGCTGTTCAGGGAAATAAAGAGCCATATCCTCGAGCTTGAAATCTTTAAGC
>CAZHQX010000301.1:0-1833 GCA_964534195.1 uncultured Oscillospiraceae bacterium | reverse complement strand
GTCAAAGTGGCACCGTGACAGCCGCCTGCCACGCACGTCACACCACACACGGCGCACGCTCGCTCACCCCAACCTCATACAAAAGACTGCCTCTCAATAGTTTTTCAACTATTTTGAGACAGCCCCCTTATTTGTAATTTTTGTTTAAGCTGTTCAATTTATTCTGTATAGCTTAAGTAACCATCTGGATCTGATACTGCGAAGAAGGCATCCTTGGGAGTCCAGTCGCTGTTCCAGAGCATCGGGTTGTGGCCGGAGCGCCAGTTTTGCTGATCGTTGAGGCCCCAGAAGGTGACCCTATCGATATGTTCAGCGTAGTTCATGTATACTTTGAAATACTCAGCATATCTCTCTGCTTGTACGATCTCGATCTCAGTGCCGTTGGTTATACCCTTGGTGATCCAGTAATTTTTCTCGGTTGAAGAGCCTTGTGAGCCGATGATATCTTCTTCACCGCGGTCCTTGAGATCCATATAGGCTGTTGGCTCTGCGTTCCATGGGAACCAGCAGAACAGATCGAGCTCACTTATAGCAACATCAATGTCCGCGGCAATTATGTTTTTGATGCCATTTTCCACACTTGTTGCTGGTGTGTCCATGATGTAGTTATGTGACTGCATGCCAATACCTTCAATCAGCTTACGGGGGTCATCTGGAAATTCATTTTTGTATTTCTCGTTTAATTCTGTTGCCATTTTGGCGGCCAGCTTAGATTTTCCATCCTGATACATGTTGAAGTCATTATAGAATAGTTTGGCGTCAGTATATTTACGGGCAAAAACGAAAGCGTCATAGATGAAGTCGCTTGGATCCTCTCCCTCTGCCATGCCATTGCTGTATGCCTTGTACCATGCGCTTTGGTCTGATTCACGCAGGAAGTTTCTCCAGTCAGCGCTGGCAGATACTGTGTTGACACCGTCGACTAGAGCCTCATTGACAACATCCCAGCTTGTGACAACACCTGGATAGTTGGTGTCGAAATGCTCAACCACAGTTTTGATGTAAAGCTCCATGTTTGCTTTTGCCTGCTCTCTGGTTGTATCGCCGGCAAGGCCGCCATTGACCCAGGCTGGAGATTGCGAATGCCAAACAAGCACGTGACCGTGCACGGTATATCCATTCTCCTGGGCTAAGCTTACCAGATCATCGGCCGTATGACTCTTAGATTCACCAATCATAAATGCGCCTTCTGTGCCTGCTCCGCCTGAGGATAGTTGATCAGGTTTCATGCAGTTTTCTGCTGTTAGTGAGTTGAAATGTGTGCGGGTGAGTGAGCCGCGATCGTTATTGGCATCAAAATTGGATTTGTCGCCATAGATAGTTCCTAAGAGGAAATAATCTTCATATGTCTGGGCCAGCGCTTGAGAGGGGTTGCCGATCCTTAATGCTGCAATTGCTTGCTGCAAATTATCAGCTGCCAGATCAAGAGCAGCGGTATCGGCAGAAGCACTATCGATAAGCGCGGAGAGCTCATCGGACGCGGCTTTTGCCAGTCGATAAGTGGCTGGGGTATAGTCTTCTTCATTCAGGGATTCAAACTCATTCATAATCGTTTCTTGCTCGCTGATAGGTGCAGCACTTGCTGTCGTTGTCGACTCATTTGTTGCTGTTGGAGCTTCTGTTTCGTTTGTAGTACAAGATGGTAATATGAGAGCTGTTATTGTAATCGCAATTACCAAAGCAATAGTTGTGATATATTTCTTCCTTGCAGTCATGTTTAATTGTATCCTTTCATCTTTCACGCCTGAATCATATTGGTCAGATTAGGTTGATATTTAAATGACCAGTATAGTTTATCATGGCTTGATAAATAAAAAAGCACAAACATTTCAA
>CAZHQX010000300.1:0-1881 GCA_964534195.1 uncultured Oscillospiraceae bacterium | reverse complement strand
TGGTTCAGAAGGAGGAGCTGATACTCTTTCCGGCTGCTACTCAGCTGTTTAGCAGCGTTGAATTACTGGAAATGCTAAGACAAAGCTATGAGTATGCCTTCCCCTTCATCGGCCCTGAAAACATCCCTGATCGTCAGCAGGTTATAGCTTCACTTCATCAGAGTGGCAACAGAGCTGATAATAGTATGGTCACTAGAGGGCTTGATGATTATGTAATTCATTCAGATACAGGCGAAATTACTACTCAGCAGGCACTTCTGATTTTTTCCGCTTTGCCGGTCGACATCTCTTTTGTTGACGAGCATAACAAACTCCGCTTCTTCTCAAGACCCAAGGATCGTATTTTTCCGCGTTCGCCTGCGGCTATTGGCCGAGATGTCAAAAACTGCCATCCGCCGGAGAGCGTTCATGTTGTTGAAGAAATTATCGAAGCGTTTCGCGATGGCAGACAGGATCAGGCAAGCTTCTGGATCGAGGTCAAGGGCAAATTTGTTTTGATTCAGTATTTTGCCATGCGCGATCAGGATAATCAGTATCGCGGTGTCCTGGAGGTCAGTCAGGATATAAGCGACATAAAAAAGCTGCAGGGGCAGAGGCGCCTGCTGCAGTGGGATGATGAGGAAAACTCCAGATAAAATTATTTATGCTTTTATGATGTACTTCTAGTCTCATGAAGCATTATTGTGCCCTCGACATTATGAAGTTGCCTGATTAGACCAGACAACAGAATCCAGATAGAAAGAAGCCATCTGGTCCATTGTGATTCCGAGCTTCTCGCCCAGTATTTCCGCCAGGATCCACTGGGCTTTTTCATAAGCGATAGTAAGCTTATAGCAGGAGTTCATGACAGTATCGGGATTGTTTCCAAGTAGAATTTCACGCATCTCATTACTGATAGGAAGCTCAGGTGCTAACAGTTTCATCTCACAACCGATCAGAACATCGATCATTGACAACAGTCCCAATGTAAAAAAACTCATTTTGTGATCCTTATTCCCTGTTAGCTCAGCTAATTGTTCAAGTGCCCTTGCTCTTTGAACAGATAGGCTGATATTTTCCTCCTGATTATGATCACTAATTTTACGGATGATCGTAATATATGCCCACTTCTTAAGCTCATTCAGCCCCATCAGCATAGCTGCCTGCCTGATCGAGGTGATCTTATTGCCTCGATAGTAGCGTACTGTTTTTGTCAGCTTAAGAATCTCATAGGTAAATGCAACGTCCTTCTCAATAACATCCGCTATATCACCGATGTCAGGATCGTTGTTTTCCAACAGCTGCATCAGCTTGATCTGGTTAATTTTTGATGGCGGTATGTTATTCGTATTAACTATTACAGGCTTGGCGAAAAAATATCCTTGAAATAGGCTGTAGCCTAATCTGACAGCCATTTCATAATCATCACGAGTCTCTACCTTTTCAGCCAGAAATTTAATGTTGAAATGCTTGTTCAGCTGAACAACTGCCTTCCTCTCAGCTTCGGTCTTAAGATGCATGAAATCAATTTTTATGATATTGGCAAGCTCGATCAGAGGCAGGTAATCCTCTCTTAGTACAAAATCATCAAGTGCCAGAGTATATCCTCTGTTTCGCAAATCGCGGCAGGCGCTGATTATCTCCTCTGTAGGCTCGATCGTTTCCAGAATTTCAACTATTATACTATTCTTGGGGAATAATGTCGCAACACCTCTGAGAAGCATGTTCGCGGTGAAATTTATATATGCTTTGCTCTGACTGGACAGCTCGCCTACCCCCATAGATAAGAAGCCTGCAGCCATTACGCTGGAGGTTGCCATATCACCATCATGATCTCCAAAACCCAATTCTCCGGGCTCACGGTACAAAAGCTCATAGCCGTGGCGTCTGCCCTTATTGTCA
>CAZHQX010000299.1:0-1882 GCA_964534195.1 uncultured Oscillospiraceae bacterium | reverse complement strand
GTCAAATAAGAACGGCTGCAATATCTAACCGTTTCAAGGTAAATTCACACAAAAAAATAAATGAAAGTTTGTTCGAAAACGGTTTTGAAGATTTGCCATACTACCATATAATGAAATTATCGCACCAGTTTCCCAATAAATAATATGGAGAGTATGATTATGATGAAGAAAAGCCGATTGATCTCGTTGGTCCTGTCAATTGCCTTGCTAATTTCAATTCTGTCTTCTGCTGTTTGCGCTGATGAAGAAAAATATCCCGCTCTTATTGGTCGCTCCGGTGTGAGCAGGCCGTCAGAGGCGGGATCTCTATCAGTTGCTGAATTTGACGGACAGATGACGCTTGTAGATTCCAATGGACAGCCGGTCCAGCTTAGAGGCATGAGCACTCATGGGCTGCAATGGTTTGGCGAGATCATAAACGAGAATGCCTTTGCGGCTCTGGCCAGCGATTGGGAGAGCAACATCATCAGACTGGCAATGTATGTCGGCGAGAGTGGCTATGCCGAGGATCCTTCTGTGAAGGATCTCGTATATCAGGGGATCGAGCTGGCTTTTGCCAATGATATGTATGTTATTGTCGACTGGCATGTGCATGCGCCAGGTGATCCTAACGCCGCAGTCTACAGCGGTGCTTATGACTTCTTCGATGAGCTGTCAGCGCATTATCAGGATCATCCGCAGTTTAATCAGATCATCTGGGAGCTTTGTAATGAGCCAAGTCCCAATAACGCAGGGGGAGAAGGTCTTACCAATGACGCGGCTGGCTGGAAAAAGATCAAGAGCTATGCTGAACCGATAATTGATATGCTGCGCGAGCGCGGGGACAATATTATTATTGTAGGAACTCCGAACTGGAGCCAGAGAGCAGACCTGGCCGCTGATGATCCAATCGCTGCTGAAAATATCATGTACGCCGTGCACTTCTATTCTGGAACGCACGAAGCTTCAGATACAAGTGATGATCGCGGCAATGTCATGTCAAATGCTCGTTACGCACTGGAGAACGGAGCCGCAATATTTGTCAGCGAGTGGGGAACAAGTGAGGCCAATGGTAATAATGGGCCTTATCTTGAGGAGGCTGATATCTGGCTTAGCTTCCTCAACGAGAATAATATCAGCTGGTGCAACTGGTCGCTGACCAATAAGAACGAGACATCAGGCTGCTTTGTTCCTTATATTATGGGTGTTAGCGAAGCAACTCTGCTCGATCCAGGAGCTGATCAGGTCTGGGCTCCGGGCGAGTTCAGCTTGTCTGGTGAATATGTTCGCGCACGTATCAAGGGGATTGCCTACGAACCGATAAACAGAGGCGGAGAGGCCTATGAAGAAGTGATTTGGAACTTTGACGATGCGGAAACTCAGGGTTTTCAGATCAATCGTGACAGCCCGGTAAAAGACGTGGAAATCAGCTATCAGGATGGCATGATGCGTTTGTCGCCGATGACCAAGAGCACCAATATAACCGAGGACAATTATTGGTCAAATGTGCGTGTCTCTTCAGAAAATTACAATCCAGCCTTCGATGCTTTCGGCGCTGACAAGATATCCATGAAGCTTTTTGTTGAAGAACCGACCTCAGTATCTATCGCCTGCGTTCCGCAAAGCGACAAGAATGGCTGGGCTAATCCGTCAAAAGCCTTGATTACTGGCCCTGCTGATTTTGCTGAGTCGGAAAATGGTCTTTTTATGGCGGAAATCAGAATGGGCGCTGATTTTGCTAAGAATCTGGAAGCGATCGCGACTGATCCGGAGGGCAGTGTGCTCTCAAATATGGTCATGTTTGTCGGCTCAGAAAATGGTGGTGATGTTTACATAGACGATATCACCTTCTCAAGTGCAGGGGCCGCTGCCGCCGAAGAGCTTGAGCATGCCGATTTAGGCA
>CAZHQX010000298.1:0-1897 GCA_964534195.1 uncultured Oscillospiraceae bacterium | reverse complement strand
ATAGCCATAAATAAAACTCCCATCCATATGATCAGTATAAGGTCTGTGATTTATCTTACTGGTATGATTTCTATCCAATAGCCGTCGGGATCATTTATGAAATAAAGTCCCATCGACTTATTCTCGTAGCAGATGCAGTCCATCTCCTGATGACGCTTATAAGCGCCCTCATAATCATCTGTTCTGACAGCAAGATGGATCTCATTATCACCAAGATCATAAGGCTCACTGCGATCGGCCAGCCAGGTCAGCTCCAGCTCATACTGGCCAATATCATCAGTCATAAAAGCAAGCTTGAAGCTGCCATCTGATGCTTCCTTGATTCTTGAAACCTTCATATCAAGTGCCTTCTGATAAAACTCGATCGATTTGTCCAGATTCAGGACATTAAAATTTGTGTGTACTAATTTAAACATAATATCTCTCCACCTCTCCATATGCTACAATACTAATATATTTATCTATTGCCATGTCACATTCTATTTTGAGCTGATCCTATGTCAATCTGATCCTTATTCATCAATACTAATTTGTGTGAGGTTAATATGTCAAATTATACTGCGAATGATATGCCCAGATACCTGCGAATAGCTGTAGACATAGCTGAGAGGATCGCAACAGGCGAGATCCAACAGGGCACCAAGCTCAAGGGCAGGTCAGTATTAAGCTCTGAGTTTCATGTTTCTCCTGAGACGATTCGCAGATCTATGGCGATCCTGGCCGATATGAATGTTGTAAAAGTCAGCGCCGGCAGTGGTATTAAGGTGCTTGGTCAGGATCAGGCTATCCAATTCGTAAGAAACTACCGCAGCGCGGCATCTGTAAAAGAAATGCGCGATGATCTATATCGCAAATTTGATGAAGCAGGCAAGGTCCAGGAGGAGATACGTCAGATAAGCGACAAGCTGCTCGAGCATTATCAGTACCGCCGCGGCGATCTGATCGAGCCGGTCGAGATACCTATGCCAGAGGATTCGCCGCTGATCGGCTTAAGCATCGGACAGTGCCAGGTCTGGCTTCGTACCGGCGCCACTATCATTGGTGTTGTTAAGCACAACAAGATTATTGTTTCGCCGGGTCCATACTATGAGTTTTCTGCAGATGATAAGCTTCTGGTCGTTGGCGATGAGGATGTAATTGAGAGAATGAGGCTGTTTCTGACAGAAGAACCGATGGTCAAGCAGCAGGAGCCCAAGCTCTCAGAGAATTGACCTGCTTCATAATCACTTATAGATCCAGCAACAAGACCCGCAAGTTTAAATGCGGGTTTTTGCAAAGCACATCTTGTATACAAGTGTACAAGTATGCTAAGATCAGAGCATGATTGATCAGCTTGGAGCAGTCAAGTCTGTGCATTGGTCAATGGAGGCAGTCGTATGAGTATTTATAATGTTTCATCCTCATTTAATACAGAAACTATTTATCAGGATCTGCGCGAAGGCATCCTGTCTCTGAAGTATAAGCCGGGACAACAATTAAGTGAGAATGCCATAGCGGCTGCTTATCAGGTATCGCGATCACCAGTCAGGGGCGTATTTACAAGACTTGCCAATGAGAACCTGTTGATGATCCTGCCTCAGAAGGGTTCCTATGTGACTCTGATCGACTACGATTTTATTCGCGAGATAATCTATATGCGCACAATGGTTGAGTGGGATATTCTCAAGCAGGCGGCCGCCAGCAGCAATGAAAAGCTTGCTAAAAATCTCGAGGCAAATCTTCGTAAGCAGCACAGACTGGCAGAGCTTGGCAGCCGGGCAGATCACGCTCGTTATTACCAGGTCGACAGCGAATTCCATCAGATCTGCTTCCGGCATGTCGGCAGAGATCTGCTCTGGCAGATTCTACAGGAGCATCAGGTTCATTATCGCAGGTTCCGAATGTTGGACATCATGTC
>CAZHQX010000297.1:0-1901 GCA_964534195.1 uncultured Oscillospiraceae bacterium | reverse complement strand
TATCTCAGCATGATATATACGACAAAAACGGAGTCCTGCTGCTAAGCAAGGGCCAGCATATAACAGATGAGATGATACTAAGGCTGAAGAGGCTTGGCGTGTTCAAGCCGGATCAAATGATTAAGCTGGATAATGACAAGCAGATCATTCTCAGCCCGGTCATCCGCGATTTTGGTGCCAGAAAGAATATAAAGGATCCCAAGCTGCTCGATAAACCGGCCGGCATACTCAGCAAGATTATCTTCGAATCAAAAAGCGAGCCCTGGTGGATCTATGTTAACGCGCTTTCGAACTATGTTGCCTGGCTCTATACCCACTCAGTCGATGTCGCTATGATATCGCTGATGATCGCAAATCAGCTTGGTTATGCTGAAGATGATCTCCTGAATTTGGGCCTGGGGACATTGCTGCACGACGTCGGCAAGCTGCTTGTACCTAAATCAATACTTGAGAAACCCGGTGCGCTGTCAGAAGCTGAGATGATGATCATCAAACAGCACTGCGACCTTGGAATCAGCAGTATCGAACGCTTCGACCTGCCCAAGGCATATACTGATATTATTTTGTATCACCATGAGAAAATGGATGGCAGCGGCTATCCCAGAGGAATCAAAGGAGACGAAATATCTCAAAACATTCGCATAGTTATGATAGCTGACGCCATCGATGGCATTACCGCATACAGACCATACAAGGCAGCATTGGACCTCGAGGGCGCCGTCCAGGAGCTTAAACGTATGGGTGATAAATATCCTCAGGAGATCATCACTGTTGTTGAAGAAACACTACTATAAGAATCCTCTACAGACTGGCTCTTCCTTGCCAATTATCCAAAAACTCCAGTGCCACACTCTGGTCCATAGGTTTACCAACTAAATAGCCTTGAATTATATCGCAAGCGTTTCCTACCAGATAATCAAGCTGTCTGGGTTGCTCAATTCCCTCAGCAATTACACAATGGCCCAGCTTATGAGCAAGCGATATAATATCGCCGGTGATAGCGTCTTGTTCATCTACCTCAAGCAAATTATCGATAAAATATTTGTCGATCTTAAGACAATTGATATTCAACTCTCTTTCTCTGGCTAGCGAGGAATAGCCTGTGCCGAAATCGTCCAGAGCGACAACAATCCCATATTGCTTAAGCTCTCCAAGAATTCTGTTGATCTCCTGATAATTTGAAGAGAAAACTGATTCAGTGATCTCAATTCCAACCGCCGTCGGGTCAATTTCCATTTCATTGATCAAATGCAGCAGGTTATCAACAAACCCTCGTTTTAACAGCTGAATAGCTGATACATTTACAGAGACCTTGATGTCACAGCGCCCTCTCTTCTGCAGCTCCTGAATGAATAAAAAAGCCTGTTTGAAAATAATTTCGCCAAGCGGTACGATCAGTTTGGTCTCTTCAGCGATTGGAATGAACTCCACAGGCGAAACCTGACCAAGCCTTTCATTTTTCATCCTGGCCAAAGCCTCGAAGCCGCAGATGCTGTCTGTTTCAAGATCAAGCAATGGCTGGTACTGCATATAGAATTGTTCCTGATCTATTCCCTCAGCTATTTTGGCCAAAGCGCGCTTGATCTCATCCTCACGCAGAATCTTCTCTTCCATGGCGGTATCATAAAACTGGATTTTGTAATCAACATCTCGTAGATCCATGCCAAACTCAGAAACGATCTGCAGCCTCTTAAGCAGAAGCTCAACATCATTTATATAAGAATCATTAATTTCAACTACGCCTATTCCAGCGCCAACTCGCTCCACCGCCAGCAATGAACTAAGTATCTGAGCTATTCTCGAACTGAACTCATTGAGTTCAGACCTACTCTTATACGATCTTATATAAAAAGCCAACTGATTCTCATATGTACTGAAAAGCAAATGCTGGCTGTCGCAAT
>CAZHQX010000296.1:0-1924 GCA_964534195.1 uncultured Oscillospiraceae bacterium | reverse complement strand
TCTTGACGAAAAACATCAGAACGAAACCGATGGCCACAAACAGCCAGGCATACTCATCGATCTTGGTAGCAACTATCCATGCTGTGATGGTCGTTCCTATATTAGCACCCATGATGACACCAATTGATTGCTTAAGTGTCATCAGACCAGCACTTACGAAACCAACGACCATGACCGTAGTCGCGGATGAGCTCTGTACAATAACTGTAACCAAAGCACCAACAATAACAGCCTTGATAGGTGTGCCGGTGAGCATAGCGAGAATATTTCGCATCTTGTCGCCTGCTGTTTTCTGCAGACCTTCGCCCATCTGGTGCATGCCGAAAATGAACAGCGCCAGACCGCCGAGCAAAGCAAAAATTGTTTCAATACCCATTAATAAACTCCTTCGAAGCTTAGTTTTTTTGGCTGCGCTATCTTTGCAGCTGATATTTAACCAAACGATTACAATTTTATCTGAGTTTACGAGTTGGCACAATGGATTTGACCAAAATTGTCAATTATTCCAAGGTGGAAATAACTGCAAATGAGCCGCCAAATGCATTGTTTTCAGCCTTCTATGCTATAATGGCTTATATAAAATTATGGTAAAAGCCGGCTGCCAGCCGGAATTGGAGCATATATGACAACTGTTTGTCTTATCAAGATAGATCAATACGATCAGGAACTGATTCTTAAGGGTCTTAAGCTTGCCTGGTCCAGCATGGAGCTAAACAGAATATTCAAACCGGATGAGCGGATATTGCTTAAGCCAAATCTACTCTCAGCTGTAGCCTCGGATCTGGCTGTGACAACAGATCCAGCGGTTTTCGCTGCGGTTGCCAGAATGCTTAGAGAGCTCGGTCCTGATCGATCTTTGAAGCTTAGCTACGGCGACTCGCCGGCGCATGAGAGCACAGCCAAGGCCGCCCGCATAAGTGGCCTGGCAGCTATCGCTGAGGAGCTTTCCCTCGAGGCAGCGGATTTCGATCATGGCCGCGATGTGGAGTTTCCAGCTGACAGCTCGATCAGGAAGCTGCAGATCGCCAACGGTGTGCTTGACTGTGATGGCCTGGTCAGCATCAGCAAATTTAAGACACATGCTTTGACAGGAATTACCGGTGCCCTCAAAAATCAATTTGGCGTGGTCCCTGGTCTTCGTAAGGCCAGATTTCACGCTGTTTATTCCGATATCAAGGCTTTTGCCATTATGTTGGCTGATCTGAACAAGTACCTTAAGCCAAGGCTGTTTGTCATGGACGCTGTAATTTCGATGGAGGGCAACGGCCCGCGAAATGGCAGCCCTAAGAAGACCGGCTATGTGCTGGTGGGCCTGGACGCGCCTGCAGTTGACACTGTAATGGCTTCGATCACAGGGCATGATACCGCAAAAATGAAGCTGTTCCAGACCTTGAAAGCGATAGAGGCAGGCATTGTAGACCCGGCTGAGATCGAGATTAAGATCATTGATCCGGACAAGGAAGAAATAATACGACAGGGATCGCTCTCAGAGCTGATACCAGAGTTGGTGATCACAGATTTTAAACAGGCAAAAACTGAAAATTCATTGATGACCTCAGCGTCGAGCCTGAGCGGCAGACTGGCGCGAAGATTTATCATGCGTCGTCCGGTTATAGATCCCGAAACCTGCATACGCTGCGGCCAATGTGTAACATCCTGCCCGCTAGAGCCTAAGGCTCTCAGTCAAGTCGGCAGAGAAGTGCCGCGCTATAGTTATGATAGATGCATCAGATGCTTCTGCTGCCAGGAGATCTGCCCGGCCGCCGCCATACATGTCAGAAGACCGTGGCAGAGAGGCTGATCGTTTAGTAAGCCGGATGGTAAATTACCGGCCGACTAAATGGTCCGACAACCTATAGAAGACCGATCGAGGAGGTGCGAATATGCTGCCCAGACTGTTAAAAGAAGAACAAGAGAAGCTGCT
>CAZHQX010000295.1:0-1929 GCA_964534195.1 uncultured Oscillospiraceae bacterium | reverse complement strand
GAATAATTGGAGCCTGGAATGGCGGCAGTACAGCATCTTTTGTCGTTTCAGCTTGGCTATGTGAGTTAGCGGAAAAGCTTACAAAAAGACTAACTGCTAAAATCAGCGCCAAAGCTAGAATGGTAAGTTTGCTTGTCGATCTACCATTGGCTAACATAACCAACCGGAATTTCATCTCCTGGCGGTTGACTTGTATTGAGTTTGCCTGACAATATGGCTGGTACTTTTCAACTCCTGCTGGGAGCATCAGGGAAAGCAGCGTTCGCGCATAACGGCTTTTTTGGTCTTTACCTAGTGCGGTGATCGTCCGTTCATCACAAGCACATTCACTGTCCCGGATAAAGCAGGCGGCAGCATACCAAACGATTGGATTGAACCAGTGAATGACAAGTATTGCGGCTCGCAAGCGATTCCACAACGGATCTCGCTGGATAGCATGTGAAACTTCATGCATCATTATGTGGTACGCTTTGTCCTTATCTGCGAATAATGCTGGATTGATGTAAATTGCACGTTCACCGCCGAAGGAAATTAAACAGGCTGAAGGAACTAATGGCGAAACATATACAGGCAAAGGGATATGATCTGTTTGTACAGGCTGACGATTTTTCCGGAGTCGAGATACAAGCCGGTGGTTAATCAATATAAAGCGAATAGCGAAGAATAGGACACCTGAAAAATAAGCAATCAGCATAGAAGACTTGGTCAAGATAACAGCTGGATCAGGAATGAATGACGATAGCTGTTGAGAAGGATAGATATCCATAGGCAGAGCAGGTAATAAGTCCAGGGGGATCATAGCTCGGATCAGCACTGGAAACCACAAGTAAAAGCGTAATCTGCTAGATAGATGCTTCCCAAATAGTTGCTGGACAAGCAATATCACTACTATCAAGATTGTTACTTTGGTGCTATGCGAGAAAATCTGATCAATCATCGTCCATCCTCCCGCGGTGGGACCGCCTCCAGCTTCTTGACGATATCTTCCAGTTCCTTGATTTCCGCAGAAGTAAAAGTCTGATTCTTTGCGATTGTGTTCACCATCAGACCTAACGATCCCGAAAACACTTTGTTAATCAGGTCTTTTGTTTCATTGGCAGCTGTCGCCTCGCGTTCGATCAGAGCGTAAAAGACTTTCGCTTGTCCTTTTCTCACATATGAGACTGCAGCCTTTGCTTCAAGACGATTAAGAAAACTGATGATTGTTTGTTTGCTCCATGCTGTATCATTAGCCAAGGCGATAGTCATCTGAGTTATTGTCAGTTCACCTTTACTCCACAGTAGGTTCATGATTTTCCACTCGGCATCAGTCAAATTCACTGTCATAACATGTTTCCCCCGGAGTGATACATTTGTATTGCAATATTAGTCTTAATGATAACATCAAGGTAGACATGTGTCTACCTTGATTCATGAAATCGAATTCTGTTTAGCTCAACTCATAATTCATAAGATACTCTAAGCCATCGTATAACTTATTTCTGAGCCGTCCTTGAACCTAAATATCAAACTGCCAGCCTAGTAATAGTTGACCAATAGACAGGGGGGTGTGCATTTTATCAATCTATGTTACTTCTGCCAGCAGGAAAGCCAGTCCCTTTCCCATAACGTCAAGCTAGGACTGCAATACCGCTACCAACATGGAAAAGCACTTGTGAATTATCATCGGTTTTTAGGTTGCGGAAAAAACGAGGAGGGTGGTCTTGTCATCATCCCTGAAGAAGCAGAGGTTATCCGCCGCTGTGAAATAGTTATTCTCTTTAAGAATTTAGATTGCTTTGATCATATCCTTGAATAAGCCAAGCACTTCGATCAGGAAAGTTACGATCAGTGGCAGCCCGAAGGGGCTGATAATAAAAGCGATGGCGATTAGTATCAAACCGTTCGACATGTCATGGGCTAACAGGATTGTTGCCAGTCCAATCAGTA
>CAZHQX010000294.1:0-1935 GCA_964534195.1 uncultured Oscillospiraceae bacterium | reverse complement strand
ATAAAAAAAGCACTCATTGTATTTAGAGTGCTCTATTACAGTGGATATGCGGCTGTAATCCCGCTCATACTTTTTGGTGTTGCTTCCTGGCCTTTTGCAATTTATTATTTATCGATCATACCAGTCGAGAAAAATATCAGAGTGTTCATGCACAAGCAGAGCAAGCAGGAGACATTTGTCATTGCGGTAAAAAACTTCGCTGTGATGGCAGCCTCTCTGATAGCGTCAACGGCACTGCAGCTGCTTATCGATCGATCAGTTTAATACTGTGATCAAAGTCCGAAATCAAGGAAACGCAGGATGAAGTAGTTGATTGCTGTTCCATCAATTTTGACAGTAAAAATCAATACGACGATCAGGTAGAAAACAATTGATAGAATTACATCTGATCGCTGCTTCTTACGAATACCATTGATCAGAAAATAGAGGTGCAGTAATGGTGCAACGATACCTGTGATCGACTTGAAATCAGGCCAAGGAAAAAGGATATAGAGCATATAGCTATGGAATATTCTGGCCAGCTGACCACGCATTGCTCCTATTGGCAGAAGCGCGGAGAGATAGATCAGCAGCGGCAGTATGAAATCAATATAAAGCAGCCACTGCCATCCCCTTGTAAGCTGAAAATTCTTCAGATCAACTGCCGGCTTGCCGCTTGAGTCATTGTCAGTCTGTTTGTGATTTGCCTCTTCCATGGAATTAGTCCTCCTTATCGATGATTATGTCACTAAGTCCATCTGTCATTTCAATGGATCCATCGAGAAAAACCCAGGCCGCGTCAACATCACCAAGTCTGCTGATAAGAGCTCTGCCCTCTTCGTATGGCAGGATAAACAGTGTGGTGGAGAGGAAGTCAGCTAGTCCCGAGTCCTCGGTTACGACGGTCACACTGGCAAAAGTCGAGGCCGGTTCAAGAGTGGATGGATCGACTATGTGGTGATATCGACGTCCTTCGTACAGATAGTAACGCTGATAATCTCCACTTGTAACTACTGATTTGTTGATAAGCTGGAGAGTAAAGAGCAGCTCGTCATCAAGTCCCTCAAGGGCTGCCTCAGGATCCTGAACACCAATATTCCATGCCCTGCGCTCACCGACCGGGGGGGCAGAGGTCGTACGTACATTTCCGCCGCTGCTTATTATGAATGAATCCCAGCCGGAAGCCCGCAGCTCCTGAGTCACTATTTCTGTGGCATAGCCTTTTGCTACAGCTCCCAGATCAAGCTTGACCTGAGGATCAGCCAGGAAAACTGTCCCCGCTTGTTTGTCAATGATCAGGTTATCAATAGATATATGCTCAGCAGCCGCTTCAAGCTCAGACCTGTCTGGAATCTTAGCTGCTGTTGGGTCGGCCAATGCCTCCGCACGATAATCGTGCCAGATCTCAAGAACTGATCCCAGAGCAATGTTAACTGCGCCAGAAGAATTCTTCTGCCATTCAACTGCCTGTTCCAGCATATCTATCAGCTCCGGAGAAACCTCCACCGGTGCCTGATGACCAATCTGATTCAAAGTGTAGACATTGTTTATGCCCTCGTAAGCATTATAACGATCATAGTATTGATGCAGCTCAATAAATCTGTTTTGTGCCTGCTCTGCGTATTTATCAAACTCCCTCTGAGAACTGCTATAACCAATCAAGGTGATAGCTGTATCAAATGCTCCCAGGAAGCTTGTTGAATAGCGACGCGGCTCAGCCTTGCCACATCCCGTCAGCTGCGTAATTATCGTCGACAATACCAGTATCAGAAGAAGAGTGTTCCTAATGACTGGTTTATAAGAAATACGAACTTGTTTAACTGCCATTTAGTTGTTAGACGGTCCTGCCGAACTGTTTCGGCAATTGCACGTCTTGCTCCTTCTTAATCATCTATTTTACTATTCTACTGAAAAGTCCCCCTGGCAAGCAACCAGGGGGACCATTATGGAACGGAA
>CAZHQX010000293.1:0-1953 GCA_964534195.1 uncultured Oscillospiraceae bacterium | reverse complement strand
ACAACAGGCATCTTCCGCTCCTAAGCAACCAAGCACAGGCAAGATTGGACAAGGCCTGGACTGATTATACCGGACTTGGAGTAGATATTCTAATGGAACAAGCAGGTATGGCCATTGCTGCAGCCGCACGTGATTATGCCGATAAACATAAATTGAAATACAAAGGCAGTACGGTTATTGTTTTTGGTGGCAGCGGTAATAATGGAGCAGATGCTTGGGTCAGTGCACGTCACCTGCTGACTGATGGTTTCAATATCATCTGTTGTGATCTTAGCAGCAGAAATTGTCCTCAGCTTGAGGCTGTAAAAAGAATGCAGGCATCATTTGTTAGTGCTGATGAGCTCAAGAATTATCCGCCGCCGGATATCATAATAGACGGTATTCTGGGAACAGGCTTCAAGCTCGAGAGAGGGATAGATTCCAAATTATCAGCGGTGTTCAATCAGATAAAGGATTGGCAGCAGAGCAGAAGCTTTGTGATTTCTATCGATATACCATCAGGCGTTGAAACAGATAGCGGCGCTATGGCTGAAGATCATATTTGCTCAGATCAAACAGTCACGTTCGTATCACCAAAAATAGGCCTGGCTGCAGCGCCAGGATGTGTTTGCTCCGGCCTTATAACTACTGTTCCACTTAGTATGCCTGCTGACTGGGTTATTGATAACCTGCAAGACTTACAACTGCCACGATTGATCGATCTGGAGCTGGTTCGTTCGCTTAGACCAATAAGACCGGCTGACGGGCACAAAGGAACCTTCGGCAGGGCCTTGCTGGTTGGCGGCAATGAGGGCATGGCTGGTTCTATCGCCCTGGCTGGACAGGCTGCTGCCAGAGCGGGAGCGGGTCTGATAACTCTTGCGGTAGGGCGGTCGGCGTTTCTGCCTGTTCTGTCCGCTTTTCCGGAGGGTCTGACTCATGATATTGGTGAGTGTGAGGATCCTCTGGCAAGCTTGAGATTCTTCGCGGAAAACAAACAGGCTGTCGCTGCAGGACCAGGATTAGGCAGACCATATTGGCTTGCAGATTACATAGAATTTTTGCTAAAAGAAATAGGTTGCCTTGTTCTTGACGCGGATGCTCTGAACGAGATTTCATCCAATCTGGGGAAATATCAGGAGCTTCTGTTGAATCGAAAAAAGATTGGCTTATCGCCAGCTGTTTTAACGCCGCATCCCGGAGAGTTCCGCAGACTGGCTCCTGATTTGACCGATATGCTCGAACACGATCGTCAAGCTGCTGCGCGGTCAATGGCTGAGCGATTTGACTCTATAGTAGTTCTCAAGGGGGCTGCCACAGTTATCGCACTGCCGGATGGTCAGATCTTCATAAACAGCAGTGGTAATGATGGCATGGCAAAAGGCGGCAGTGGAGATTGTCTTACAGGTATGATCACCGGGCTGCTGGCTCAAGGAATTGAGCCAGCGCATGCGGCTATCAGCGCGGTATATCTTCATGGTTCAGCAGGTGACCTGGCAGCTGATAAGCTTGGGCGTACTGCTATTTTGCCGCAGGACTTGCTCTTAAATATCGGCAAGGCCTGGCTCAAGGCTGGTTGGCTGGGAGACAGCAGGTTTGATTTTGAAGACTAGATCACAGATCGCAAAATGCAAATTGCGATCATAATGATATTTTGAAAGGTGACAAAATAAGTATGACATCATATTTGCCTAATCGTTCATGGGCAGAAATCGATCTGGACGCTTTGTCTGCCAACATCAGTACTATCAGAAAAAAAGTAAGAAGAAGCTGTGAGATCATGGCTGTTGTTAAGGCCGATGCCTATGGACATGGTGTCGACCGGGCCGTTCCGATCCTTCTAGAAGGAGGCGCGACCAGGCTTGCGGTATCGATGCTGGATGAAGCGCTTCAGCTTAGACAAAATGGTATAGAAGTACCAATTCTTGTTCTAGGCTACACTGACCCGAGACGAGCTGAGGAACTCCTGCGGAA
>CAZHQX010000292.1:0-1957 GCA_964534195.1 uncultured Oscillospiraceae bacterium | reverse complement strand
TACCAAGTCCTACTATGAAGGTTTGCAGGATAAGTTTGCCTCCATTAAACATCAGCTGTTCAGCACCTGCCGGGATGCCAAGTGAAAAGATTCTTTTTTGCATTGATGAGTCATATGAGAAAAAATCAGATCTTGATATTTGAATGTCCTTAGAGCCTTTTAGCAGAGGAATCAGTATCAATATCGCTCCCACCAGTCGTGCCAGTGAAATACCGGCAGCAGCACCATCGATGCCAAATGCCGGAGTGCTTAGTCTTATTATTCCCCAGTCAAGAGAAATGCCATAAATCAGAGTATAGCTTAAGATAACGTTAAGCAGATTCATTAATATAGATACGACCATAGGAGTTCTTGTATCTCCGGCACCTCGTAAAATTCCAAAAGCAACACTTAGCAAAGCCAGAGGCAGGTATGACCACAGATTAATGCGCATGAAGGTCAGGGCATTGTTCATGACATCTGGTTCTGCTTCGGAATAAAGCATTTGCAATAGCGGCTCCTGATAAATAAAAATCAGCGCGGTTATTGTCAAACTGATCGCAAGACATGACAGCAATGCCTGCGCGGCTGCCTTGTTTGCCAGCAGTCTCTCGCCACGTCCGGTATATTGCGCGACTACTACAGTGCCGCCAACAGCAAGAGCACCGAACACAGATATAATAATGAAACTGATCGAATCAACCATACCTATAGCTGAAATTGACTCTGGTCCTAAATTTGACGCGAGCATCGTATTGACGACACCCATGATCACTATGAAAAATTGTTCGATTAATACAGGCAGAACTAATCGTGTTACTGATCGCCCCATATCCCTGTATTCACTTATTCGACTCACAATATCCTCCCAAGGAAAAACATAGAGTAATTATATATCTGATATCCTGCAGCTCATATGTAAGAAATAGTGGACCTTGAGACAATATTAGTGTTAAATGTTTATGCGGTGTTGTAATTTGCTCCGGCAAATAGTAAGAGGTAAATAGATAACAATGGTATTTTTCGAAAAGCATGGAACTGACCATCAAACAGTTTTTCGTAAATTCGATTTGGAGAGCATACAATTTCCTTATCATTTCCACCGGGCTTACGAGCTGATATTTGTTAAGAGCGGCAATATGTCCTTGATAATAGATGAAATTGAATACAATATTTCCACAGGGGATGTCGCGTTTGTTTTCCACGACCAACTGCACTCTTTTCAGCGTTCAGGGGATTCAAGCGTGGCTATTATTCAGTTTTCTCCCGAGCTTGTCGGTGATTTCGATCATGAATACCAAGGTTTGATTCCTGTTAATAATATTCTCAAAGATCAATTCGTCGATCTAAACAAGCTTGACTCCATCTATGAACAGAAAAGCTTCATCTACGAGATGTGCGCCAAACTTGTTAAACAAAAAGATTTTACAGCTGCCAAGCTGAGCAAACAAACCAGATTACTACATCAGATTCTGCAATACCTGGAAGATAATTATGCTGGCAATTGTGAGCTTAAATCTGCTGCGTCATATCTTAAATATGATTATCCATACATCTCAAAGCTGTTTCTGCAGCTTATGAATGTGACCTACACTGAGTATCTCAATAATTACCGCATTTCAAAAGCCTGCTGGCTGCTGCGCAACAGTGACCAAACAATAAGCAATGTTGCCGAGAGCTGTGGCTATAGAAACCTAAGAACCTTCCATCGAAACTTCAATAGAATCATGCAGCAGACACCAAGTCAGTTTAGAGATGGATGAATTTAGAAGCCGCTGCTTGATTTATATCTCCGGCAGGGAGTAGAGACTTTTGCTCCTTCGCAGCTTCATCGTAAGCCATCCCTTTCAATGCATACCTGATAAGATCAATTTTTCTGTTACGATTGTAGTCTATTTCACAGTCCGGAGTATGTCAATCAAACGCAAAAAGAGCGCCAATTACAGCGCTCTTTTTGTTTCATAATCCGACTTTTCGG
>CAZHQX010000291.1:0-1960 GCA_964534195.1 uncultured Oscillospiraceae bacterium | reverse complement strand
GCAATAACAAATATGCTGCAGAATTGGCAGTGCTCAAAAAACTGCGAAGCGGCAGCCCGGACATGCGCCGGGCTGGATCTCTCAGTTCTTTTGCCAGTAAGCAAATCACCGTGGATCATCAGTGTTCCAGACAATGTGGCAAGTTCTATACTTGCCTATATCGTCAAACTATAAATCAGTTAAACCACGAAAATATCATGATTCACATCTGCAGTCATAAGTACTACATGAATGAAATTGTCAGACGCAGCAAGGGCTATAAACCTTTGCTGCCTGCACACTCAGCTGTAATTATCGAACAGGCCGAGTGCCTTGATAACGATCAGGGATTGTCAAACAAGCAAATGAAGCTGGATCTAACCAGATTGTTGGAAGTATCACGGACGATCAGAAAACGTGGTTCTAAGAGTTCAGAAGCAATAGACCTTGCTGACTCAATCGAACAGGTGAAAAGCCTACTGGAATCGTGCTTATCGGGCTCTTGTCGACAGCGAAATGGGTCCGCAACATTTTTAGTACCCGAAGCCGTTTTTGGCCAGATTTTTGATTTTTTGACGCGGCTGAAATTTTACCTGAAAAGGGCCTATAAATTGGATAGTCAATATGAATACCTACGAGTAATGCGATTAATTTCAGATTTGCATGCAAGTTTTACAGAAAATCAACCCTGTGAACTGCTTACAGCACGGCGAAATGATGGCAGCTGGTCTCTGATCGGTATTGATCGGAGCAATAACCTCGATCTTCTGCAAGAAATAAGGAAGATGTATCTGCCATGTTTGTTGATATCTTCCGCTGATAAAAAGAAAGGATGCTCAGATGCCTGAGAAGAAGATTAGTAAAACAAAAAAAACTAAGAGCCAATCCAAAGAGCCTGTTAGACGAAAAGGACGTGATTACGAAGTTGAGTTTGATCGTGTCTTCTTGGGCACCGTGAAGCTGGAAGACGCACTTGTAAGAGCGGGCATCAAACACTTCTCAGTAAACTCTGAACTACAAGATTGACAGCGTTGACGCCTGTTTGGCAAGTGGGTAATCTGCAATTACCAAATAGGCTGTATATCGGAAATGGAGGAACAAATGCGTCGATTAAGTGGACATAGATATAAGACAGCCATCTATTGCAGGCTCTCAAAGGATGATAATCTTGGTAAAGCGGAATCCATGAGTATTGCCAATCAGAAACAGCTGCTCCTTGACTATGTCATGAACAATAAATGGGATCTGGTTGGTGTGTATGTTGATGACGGTTTCACCGGAACCAACTTCGACCGGCCTGACTTCAAACGTATGATCAGGGACATAGACGATGGTGTGATCAACTGCGTTGTTACTAAGGATCTCAGTCGACTTGGCCGAAATTATTCGATGACAGGGTACTACATCGATGAGTATTTTATTGAACACGGCGTGCGATTTATCGCGATCAATGACAGTGTCGACACAGATCAGGAAAGCAATGATTTCGCGGCTTTTCACAATGTTATCAATGAATTCTATCCCAAAGAAATATCGCGAAAAGTCAGACAGGTCAAGAAGGCGAACGCTGAGAGAGGTAGACATCAGGGCGGGAGACCGCCCTATGGTTACATGAAAGATCCTGAGGATAAGTACAAGCTTGTGATTGATCCGGAACCGGCTCGCATCATCAAGCGTATCTTCAATGATTATGTGAAGCATGGTAATGCCAGGAAAATCGCCGAAGATTTGAACAGGGACAAAGTGCTGTCGCCAGCTGCTTATTACTATAAGCTGACTAAGAAGGCATACGGCCAAAAAGAGCCCAGTAAGATCTTATGGAACAGCAATAGCATTACCAGAATTCTGCATAATCAGATCTATCGCGGCAACATGGTCTCCGGCACAAGAACGACACCGTCGTTTAAGAGCAAGAAGATTATCCTTAAGCATCCGTCTGAGTGGATCATCGTAGAAGGCACACATGAAGCGCTGATTGATG
>CAZHQX010000290.1:0-1979 GCA_964534195.1 uncultured Oscillospiraceae bacterium | reverse complement strand
CAGACAGATAAGCAATAAGACAGATGGAGAGTATATAGATGAACAATATTCGTACCTGCAGGCGTTGCCGCAAGCTATTTAACTACATTGCCAGTCCATACTGCCCCCGCTGTGTTGATGAGATTGATAAAGAATACAGGGTAGTACGTGACTATATTTACGATCACCCAAATGAAGGGATCAAGGAAATAGCCGATGCGACAGATGTTGATGAGAGAGTTATATTAGAGCTGCTGCGCGACGGCCGCCTGGAGCTTGACTCTGGTTCGTCAGCGCTGCAGTGTGAGCGTTGCGGCAGCAATATATCATCAGGCCGGTATTGTGGAAGCTGTCAGAGTATGCTTAGCAATGAGCTAAAGCGGGCACAGGATTCAATCGGTTTCAGCCCGGCAAAAGAAAAAACCATCATTGACAAGTCTAACAAAAACAAGCATAAGGATGACAAGGATTTTAACGAAAGAATGCATTCAAGAAATCCCTGAACTGTTCGATATAATAGTTAGCAACATATGACACCTCAGTTGAAAATCGACCTGAAGTGTTTGTACGGGGAGGAATATATATGAGAATAGATCCTAATATCAGCGCAAGTGCCATCAAGAGATATGAGAATAACTCTAAGCATCAGGCACAGAACACACAGTCCAGTCTGACCACTCAATCTGATCGTGTTGAGCTGTCCAAACAGGGTCTTGAACAGGCTGGTATGCTGAGAACAGCCCGCCAGGCTGACGAATTCAATTCCGAGAAGGTCAACGAGATCAAGGAACAGATCAGAACCGGTCAGTATAAGCCGAACGCTGAGGTCATCAGCCAACGCATGGTTGAGCAGCTTGGTCTAGGTCTCGATACGATCGTCTGATACAGGTGGGAGCACTTATGAGCGAAACGCTAAGCAGCCTGCTGAATTTACTTGAGCGGGAGCATGAGATCTATTGCGATCTGCTTAAGTCGTCCGACAGCAAGCGCAAGGCAATAGTAGAAGGAAATGTCGATGAGCTTGATCACATCGTCTCCGAAGAGGAGAAGATGATCGAGTCCATTAACATATTAGAGAAACAGAGAGAAGAACTGGTTGCAGCCAAGTCATCTGATCTGGGCATAGCTCCTGAGGAGCTGACCCTCGACAGATGGCCGTCAGAAGATGATCTGCTGCAGACAGGGCTTGAGAAACAGGCGGCACTCAGAGAAACACTCTCAGAGCTTGACCGCAACAATCAGATCAACGCTAGACTGATCGAAGTGCATCTCGAATATATAGATTATCTATTCGAAGCAGCGACCAGCACTACAGAAACTACCGCCTATGCGGCCGACGGTACTGTAGAAGCGAGAAAGAACCAGGCCAGCAATCTATTTGATGAAACGATGTGAAATGATATGAGTATGTTTTACGGTCTGGAAATTGCCAGGAAGGGACTGACAGCCAGTCAGAAGGGTCTTGAAGTCTCTGGCCATAATATAGCAAATGCCAGTACGCCAGGATATTCCCGGCAGCGTCTGAGCCTGAACGCGGTTGAACCGCCGACGGGTTATATGAAGTATTCAAATGGCGCTAAGGGCAGAGTCGGCGGCGGTGTCAATATCATCACAGTTGATCAGATCAGAAACCCTTTCCTCGATCGTCAGTTTAGAAATGAAGAGACCAGATTGAATTATTATTCAGGCAAGGCAGACGGTCTGGCATATGTCGAGGCGCTCTTTGATGAGCTTAATAACGCGAATTTATCGGATTCGATCGCTGATTTCAGAGCAAGTATCTCTGAGGTCGCCAAGGATCCTACCAATAGAGAATTCAGAACGAATATGCTGCAGAACGCGATCAAGATGACTGAGACCTTCCAGCATTATTCGAATCAGCTGATAGACAAGCAAGCTGAACAGAACAGTCAGGTGTCAGTTCTGGCAGGGCAGGTCAATGATCTGGCCAGATCGATTTCTGACCTTAACCTGCAGATAGCAAGCTTCGAGCTGAGCGG
>CAZHQX010000289.1:0-1982 GCA_964534195.1 uncultured Oscillospiraceae bacterium | reverse complement strand
CTGTCTGAGCCTATAGAAATATGCTTGCCTCCAAGTTCAATGAAGCGTTTGATGATTGCCGGGTCAGGGAAACTATTTTTGAGATCGTATCCCTTTGAGCGCATTCGTACTGTTGTTCGGGTATTGATCTCAAGGCATTTCTCGTTCTCTGCCATTTTTCTAAAGAGACTATCAAATTCATCAGGAGCATGCTCATAGAGCATCTTGGCGTTGTCCGATTTGAAATAGCGGGAAACATAATCAATATGACCAAGGATATCATAATCTTGAAACGCTGTGATCATCTCAAGCATTGCTGCTATGGCTCTTGGATACACGATCTTAATTCCGTCATCAAAAAAACTCTCGTCAATATAAGGGTCACGGCCGTTAAATACATGCATTGACAGAATAATACTATCAAAAGGATAGCTTGCTGTAAGCCATTGCAGGTGATTGCAGAGATGAGGCAGCCAACCAAGCTCCGCGCCAATTAAAAATGCAGGTTTACCTTGTGTTTGTGCATTTTCCGGGGCAAGCCGAAGAGGTGAGAGGGCAGAGAAGAAATCGTCTGGATCGAAAATATCCTCATAGCCTCGCTCATAGAACATATCTTTTTCATAATGGTCAGTCAGGCATATTCCATCAAGTCCTTTTTGGGCTGCATCATCTAATAATTGATAAATCGTCTGACTGGCATCATGTGACCATGGACTTATATGTGAGTGTGTATCAAAAAACATATATTACCTCGAATCATCAAATTGAAAACCATATAGATTATATATCAGATATCAGAGCCTGTCATGGTCACATAAGTTCTCAGAACATTTGCTGTATCATAGATGCCTTTATTTTACGTTGATTGTGATATAATTTATTCTGTTCGGAAAGGAGTAAGTGCTCAGTCTTAGTAATAATTTATCAATGAGCACTGTAAATATTATGAAAGAAGAAAAGAAGCTTACCAGTAAACCTGGAACCAAGAAAACTGATAATAGTGAGAAGATCAAAAAACTAAAAAAGGAACTGGGAGTTGAGTACTCAAATCTCTGGGATGTTGTCAGCAAGGATGATAAAGAATTTGCTTACTCTTTTGCCGAGGAATATAAGAAGTTCCTTGATTTGGCAAAAACAGAACGCGAATTCGTAACGGTAATGGTTGAGACTCTTGAGGAGCTCGGCTATGTAGAGCTTGGCAGCAAAGAGCGCTTGGAACCAGGTGATAAGGTTTATAAAAACATCAAGGGAAAAGCCATGGCCGCCGCTGTCATCGGCCGTAAGCCTTTTACCGATGGCATGAATCTCATCGGAGCCCATATCGATGCTCCCAGACTTGATCTTAAGCCTAATCCGCTTTATGAGGACAATGATCTTGTTTTAATGAAAACTCATTATTATGGTGGTATTAAGAAGTATCAGTGGGCAGCCATTCCTCTAGCCATGCATGGAATAGTGTTTCTGAAGGATGGCAGCCCGATGACTATCTGTATTGGCGAGAATGATGACGAGCCTGTTCTAACAGTTACTGATTTGTTGCCGCATCTAGGGTCAGAACAGATGGCACGTAAGGCAACTGAGGTTATAAAGGGTGAGGATCTCAACATATTGATAGGTGGTCTGCCTTATCCTGATAAGGAGACATCCGGTCGTTTTAAGCTGGCCATTCTGCAGCTTCTTAACAAAAAGTACGGGATAACAGAAAGAGATCTGGTAACTGCGGAAATTGAGATAGTTCCGGCTCAAAAAGCCAGAGATGTTGGTCTTGATGCCAGTTTCATCGGCGCCTATGGCCAGGACGACAGAGTTTGTGCTTATACTGCTATGAGTGCTCTTACAAGCCTTGAGAAAACAGACAAAACAGCTGTTTGTCTGCTATTTGACAAGGAAGAGATCGGCAGTGATGGCAATACAGGTGCTCAATCGAGGATATACGAATATCTGCTTTATGAGCTTTATGCCAGAAGCCTGCCTGAGAATACTGTACCATCACAGCTGGATTT
>CAZHQX010000288.1:0-1984 GCA_964534195.1 uncultured Oscillospiraceae bacterium | reverse complement strand
TTGGTGGAGTGGTTTTTGGAGGTGTGAAGGTATGCAGAGTGGTTATCAGAATTTTCGGGCAGCGTTGTATATCAGGGCTCTGGAGATCGCACCTCTTGGTGATGATATCGGGGTGATGACTGATAGGATCAGTCAGATGCTTAAACATGTGCGTTTTGGAAAAGTTTATCTGGAGATACATCGAGATATGGTGGTGCCTGAGCGGTCAACACTGCTTGCGCTCAAGACGTGGTTTCGCGAGCGTGGCATTGAAACTGCTGCCGGGATCACAGTTACGATCGATGAGCTTTCTGATTTTAAAACGTTCTGCTATAGTGATGATTTTTATCGCGATAAGCTTAAGTGCCTGGTTCAAATGGCTGCTGAGCTTTTCGATGAAATCATTTTCGATGATTTCTTCTTCACTAATTGCAAGTGTAAAAAATGTATAGCAGCAAAAGGAGATCGCAGTTGGAGCAATTTCAGGCTGGAACTAATGTATACTGCTTCTCGCGAGCTTGTGCTTGAGCCGGCGAAGGCTGTAAATCCCAATGTTGAGGTCGTGATCAAATATCCTAATTGGTATGAACATTTCCAGGGTCTAGGTTTCGACCTGCAGAGACAGCCGGCTTTGTATGATGGATTGTATGCTGGTAATGAGACGCGTGATGCTTATCATGGGGCACAGCATTTGCAGCCTTATGAGAGCTATCTTGTTTACCGTTATTATAACAATATCAAGCCGGGTGCTGTACGTGGTGGCTGGGTCGATCCCTTTGGTACTGTCACACTTGACCGTTACGCCGAGCAACTGTGGTTAACCTTACTTGCAAAAGCACCAGAAGTAACTCTATTTGATTATCATTCTCTTCAGAAGCCTATAACTAATGGACAAAGAGGAAACTGGCAAGATCAAATATGCAGTTTTTCTTTTGATGGAGCAACAGCTGCAGTGAGAACAGTAGATGGCAATTTTTCTGCCGAAGCTAACCATGCTGTTGCTGCAGGCAGGGCTTTTGCCATTGTGGATGAGTTTTTGGATTTGTTGGGTGAGCCTTTGGGTATCAAAATGTATAAGCCATATAATTCCAGAGGAGAAGATTTTCTGGTCAATTATCTTGGTATGCTTGGCTTACCGATGGATCTTGTACCCGTTTTCCCTGAAGATGAAGGTATCGTTGTGTTGGCAGAGTCAGCCGCTTATGACCCGGACCTGATAGCTAAGATCAAAAAATTACTTCTTGCAGGCGGTCGCGTTGTTATTACTTCCGGTTTGCTTCGAGTTTTGCAGGACAGGGGCATCGATGATATTGTCGAGCTGCGTCTGACTGATCGTAAAATGCTTGCACATGAATTCCAAATGGGCTGGGATGATACTGTCTATTTAGCTGAAGAACCATTTATTGTACCGGTTATTGAGTATTTTACAAATGATTCTTGGGAAGTAATAAGTTGCAATTGCGGTGCTGCCGGGACCCCTCTGCTTCATTCAGCAGAATATGCGGATGGCAGGATCTTCGTTATGACCATACCTGATAATCCGGCTGATCTTTATAAACTGCCGACAGAGGTGCTTGGCAAAATATCCGAAGTAATTGCTTGTGATATGCCTGTTTGGCTGGAAGCACCGGCAGAGATCTCGCTCTTTATTTATGATAATAATACAGTAGTAATCCATTCGTTTAGAGATGAACCTGCCGATATTCAGCTAGTCTTTGAGAATGTGTTTTCTGATCTTGAAGACTTAAATCCTCAAAAACTGAGAACGAGTGACTTTTTCACATGGCTTGAGCCAAAAAGAGAATCAGTACGATCGGGTGATCTGATAATAAAGCCACAGATCAATCTATTAGGAGAGCCAACAGGCAGGAGTACTGCTGCAATGACCATTATGCCTCATTCTTTCAGAGTCATTCGGCTTAAGAATAGTATTAATGCAAGTCGATGAACTCGTAATTGCAATATTATGGATGTAGCAGTATAATATCAGTCGTTGATGGTGATA
>CAZHQX010000287.1:0-1996 GCA_964534195.1 uncultured Oscillospiraceae bacterium | reverse complement strand
CTGAAATAATCTGTTATATGTAGGAGAATGCCATGTGTATTCTCCTACAATACAGGCAGCCAACCTCTACGAATAACTTTGGCTATATACTCGAGATAGCGGTCTGCGATATCTATATCAGTCATAGAGTACAGCATACGCGAACCGACAACATCTTCAATCTCATTAAAAATCGGCTGCCCATTGTCATAGATCAAATCTATACCTACCAGACCAAAATCAGCCTTACTGATCAGCTGCTTGACCATGGTCTTCTCCTGATGGTTCAGCTCATGAACCACAGCTTCACCGCCCAGGCAATAATTGCTGCGGAAATCACGTTCAGGATCTGATCGTCTAAGCATGGCCGCTTCGATATGCCCGCCAATTACATATACACGCAGATCTCTTCCTAGATCACTGGCCGCCTGTTGAATGATAATATCATTTACCGGCGGCCCTTCCATGCTCTCATACCGGCAAAAGGCGTCTGAATACTCTTCCTCATTCTTAACCAATTGCACCCCGTATCCGCCATGCCCGTTGATAGGTTTGATCACAGTTGGACCTTGCCAGGGCAGACTATACCAATCAGGCAAATCAGCCTTGACTGAGCAAAAAACCGAAGGCATTACAGGAAGACCGGCGCAAGCAGCCAGCTGCATCGTCCGCCTCTTGTCCAGACATAGCTCACTCATATGCGCGCTGTTAAACACCGTCATCTCCAGCGCCTCGAAATGATGGGAGATAAAAGGATCTCTTGTTCTGTTTATCACAAAATCCGGCAAATCAGCCGCCCTGCCACTTTCACTGATCAGAGGGCATTTGTCGTCAAATCCAAATTCGATGTTTTCTGCCAAAACTAATCTAAGGCTGATATGAAGACGCTCCGCAGAAGCCATGTACTTCTCAATGTAAGCTTGATTACGTTCAGCCTCAGCCCTGCTATAAATGATCCAGCCACTCAATTTCATCCTCATCGCCCCCTATAGATTCTTCCTGATATATTTCATGATAGCATCTGCGGCATCGACACCGGTACACTCATAAAGTGTTTTAAAATGAGCGTTGGAATTGACCTCACAGATCAACGGGCTGCCATCAGCGTCGATCAGAAGATCAACTCCGGCGAAATCAAGACCAAGACAAACACAGGCAGACTTAGCCAGCTCAACCTGTTTCTCATCAGGATTCCATTCTTCCATGCTGCCGCCTAGAGTGAGATTGGCTCTGAACTCACCCTCCTGCGCGGAACGTTTCATAGCTCCGATAACCTCGTCACCCACAACCTGAAGACGAAGATCGCTACCTCTGCCGGCAGCGATGTACTGCTGGAACAAAAAACCGACTCCACTGTTCCTGGAAACGATCTCAACGATCTGCTCTCGACTATTTGCCAGAAACACCTGGCCGCCAAACGAGCCCACCGAATGCTTAATGATCAAAGGCAGACCCAGCCTGGCAATTACCGAGTCAACAAACTTATGATCCGTATAGCCTATGTTGGCAAAAGTCATCGGCGCGATGATCGTTCTCGGCTGAGACAGACCAGCTCTAGCCAGTGCCAGATGCGTTTTGCCCTTGTCATCACAAAGCTCGATCGCTCTCGCGCTGTTAAACAGCCTGATACCTCTCTGCTCAAGATATTTCGCCAACCTGATATCCTTGTCCCAAAAAATGCAAAAAGCAGGATGATCCCATTTATCTGGTTCATCCTGCAGATCTATCAGCAATTCATCATTATGAATAAGCTTAAGCCTCATATCATTTTTATCGGCAGCGCTAAGCAGCCAATCATAAAGCTCAGAAAACTTATCTGAAATTAGAAATCTATTCACAACCAGCCAGCCATCAAGCATCGCGATCTCCTTCTGTGTCAGTAAATATCTAACACGATCAGCTGATAATACTAATCTTAGCTGAACAGACCAAAATTGTGAACCCTTCCCGATCACGGCGGGCAAATGCTAAATTATATGGCTTAAGAATGCCTTTGTGCGCTCATTTTGAGGATTGT
>CAZHQX010000286.1:0-2003 GCA_964534195.1 uncultured Oscillospiraceae bacterium | reverse complement strand
TCTGTAATCGGGCCTGCTCTGAGTATTGACCTCTTTGTACATTTTTTTCAGCTCGTCGGTGGATATATCCTCGTTCCAGTATTCACGAACGATCTCAAACTCCATCTGACTTGAAGCGCCGGCTAATCTGGATCTCGCCTCAGAGGTGTAAGGCTTACCATTTGCCTTGAAGAGATTTTCGAAACGGGACGTGTAGTACGGCTCGCTGTCAATCAAAACACCATCCATATCGAAGATCACGGCTTTTGCCAGTTTATTATTTGTAACGACCATTTTATACCTGCCTAAAATTTATTCAGTCCATGCTACGTACATCGGCATTATAGCAGACTACATTATGACAATAGAAGCCAGTGTTACCGAAGATGAAGCTAAGAGGCTTGCTTCAGAGGCTGTTCGAGAGATGCGCTATGGCACTGATGGCTATTTCTGGATCGATACCTACGAAGGCGTAAATGTTGTTTTACTCGGCGGTGCCGCCGAGGGCGTACTTCGAATTGACAGTGTAGATGCCAACGGCGTGTCTTTTATGAAGGATATTATTAGCAATCGTGTCGCTTTTCGTGATCATAATCATATCACGAGTTTTTACAGGCAGAATAACTAAGCCGGTTGAGCAGATAACTGATGCTGCCAATAAACTGAAAAATGGTGAGATAGATGCTGAAATCAATGTTAAGAGCAATGATGAGATCGGTGTCATGGCTGATGCCTTCCGCGAAATGATCGAATACTTCCAACAGCGTGCGGAGGCGATGAACCTGATCGCACGAGGTGATCTCAGCCAGACTATTATGGCCAAATCGGGAAAAGACGTGTTATCGCTGAGCATTAATAAGATGATTTCTATTCTTGTTGAAATGGTTGAGGAGAGCAGGAAACTTACAGCTGCGGCAGCTGCCGGTGAGCTGATGCAGCGTGGAGATGCTGATCGTTTCCAGGGGGCTTACAAGGACATAGTAGCCGGCATCAATCAGACTCTAGAGACGATTACTGTACCTCTCCAACAGGCCATGCATGTTCTGGACAGGATGTCGGTCAACGATTACACAACTAATATGGATGGTGAATATCAAGGAATGGTCTTCGAATTTGCTGATTCGATCAACAAGGTTATCTCCAGGCTGCAAAGCGTACAGGATGCTTTCGGCCGTGTTGCTGTTGGTGATTTCAGCCGTTACAAGGAATTTGTTGACATCGGCCAGAGATCTGACGAGGATAAGCTGACACCGGCAATCGCAAATATGATGGGCGCTGTTATGAAGCTCTCTGCTGAAACGGAAAAAATCGCTTCTGCCGCTGTTAGCGGTAATCTAGAGTATCGTGGTGATGCCAATGCGTTCAGCGGCAGCTACAGAGCTGTCAGCCAGCCTCACTCAGATCGCGGCACAGACCAGACAAAACGCAGGCAATGCCAGCCAGGCAAATGCACTGGCCAGCATGGCAAGGGCTTCGCTGTTGTCGCGGAAGAGGTCAGAAACCTGGCTGCCAGAAGCGCCGAAGCGGCAAAAGAAACCACCGAATACATTGAGACAACTATAAACAAGGTCACAGGCGGTACCGGTATCGCAAACGAAACGGCTGAGTCGATGCAGAAGATAATCGCTAAGATCCTGCAGGTCGCAGAGCTGGTTGACCAGATCGCAAACGCCTCAAATGAGCAGGCCAGCGGTATTGCTCAGATCAATCAGGGTATCGATCAGGTGTCCAAGGTCGTACAGGCAAACTCAGCGACCTCCGAGCAGAGTGCCGCTACCAGTGAAGAGCTGCGTCAGCAGGCCCAGTATCTGACAGATAATGTCCGCCAGTTCAAGCTCTAATAGGACTTAGAGATAGCATTATGTAAAACACAGCAGTTAAGAAAGAGGGCCTGACCGAACAGTCAGACCCTTTTTCCATATACACCTATTCTTATCCGGGCAGAGAACTTTCCGAGCCTATCCCTTACGCTTCATTCTCCCATGCGTCCAGCTTCTGATTGATCAGCTCGCGCGTCTTATAAG
>CAZHQX010000285.1:0-2006 GCA_964534195.1 uncultured Oscillospiraceae bacterium | reverse complement strand
GGGGTATTTTTATACGCGCTGATTTATACTAATGACACAGGCTCTTGGAGGGATGAAGGTTTTGGAAATACCCCCTCGTTTCATCTATGTACCGCGTCACCACGTGAGCTGCTGACTGTCATTCCGGCTGATTCAACAATTTGCTCCATATGCAGATGGTTGCTGAAAACATCATCAGCAGCTCGAGCCTTACCGTCGTAGAGCAGATAATCTGCCCTGTTATCGGGCGGTGATAAGTTCGGCATGATGACATTCGCACCGGCAAGCAGTCCAAGCTTGCGACCTGCGGGATCGAGACTTCCCAGAGCTGTTGTAGCCGGCAGAAGTACTGCGGGTACCAAGATTCTGGCAAGCGCCAGCATGATAAGAGTATCCTCAAGATTGCCGGCAGGTGCAGCGGCAAACGGTGTGCCGGAAGCTGGCATGAAGGGCCCTATTCCTATCATGTGCGGCTGAAAATCGGCCAGGAACAGCAGATCCTCAGCCAGATGCCTCGTGGTTTGACCTGGTGATCCGATCATCATACCTGCTCCGGTTTGGAAGCCTATTCGTTTCAAATCGCTAAGACAAAGCATACGGCTATTCAGAGTCTGATCATCTGGATGTAAACTACTGTAGTGCTGTGCGTTTGCCGTTTCATGCCGCAGCAGATAACGATCAGCCCCTGCGTTGAATAGCTTCTGATAATCATCGCTGCTCATCTCGCCTAGAGAAAGCGTGATAGCGATATCAGGCCAGCCTTGCCTTATTTCTGATACGATTGAAACCAGATCATCGATGGAGAAATATGGATCCTCGCCGCCTTGAAGAACTACTGTCCTGTAGCCAACATCATAGCCTGTCTGACAGCATGACATGATCTGTTCTTTTGTAAGGCGATACCTATTAACTCCGCTCTTGCTATATCTTATTCCACAGTAAAAGCAGTCACGAATACAAAAGTTACTCAGCTCGATCAAGCCGCGGAAGAAAACAGCTGGTCCATAAATATTGTCTCTTATTTTTCTTGCGCTGGCATAAGCCAGCTCGCGTGTCTGCTTATTTTTGCGCAGCTCATCAATCGTCTGAACCAGGTAGTCAAGCTTATCATCTCTCGCATCTATTTGTTCAAGTCCTTTGTTAAACCTGGTAATCCAAGAATCAGCCATATATTCATAGCCCCTTCGTTAATTCTACTGGCAGCTGGCGTTTCTGCCTGAATATTTCAGTACTGCGCTCGATGATGCCATTTCCATAGGCGAGCAACAGCCCATAATTAGTTATGGCCGTTTGTCTGTCGGCAGCATATCTTACTCTGGACAGCATTGTACGATGAGTAAGCATGCAGCCACCGCAGTGCACAACTAATCTATATCGCTCAAGATCCTCCGGGTATGAATGACCAGCCGAGAACTCTATCTTCAGATCAGCGCCGGTAAGCTTATGCAGCATAGCCGGTAGCTTGACTCTGCCAATATCCTCATGACTACTGTTATGGGAACAAGCCTCACTGATCAAAACAGCATCACCATCCTTAAGCTGTTTTATACGCTTAAGTCCAGATAGCATCAGAGGGAAGTCGCCCTTTGCCGCAGCCAGGAGCATGGAGAAGGAGGTGAGCGGAATATGCTCAGGTACCTTGTCCGCAGCAAACGCGAAGGCTTGAGAATCTGTCACAGCAAGCTTAATGCTGCTGCCATACTCCGCTATAGTATCCTCAAGCTCATCATCGCGGCAGACCAGACATTTCACGCCATGATCGAGGCAGTCGCGGATAAGCTGGACCTGCGGCAGAATTAGTCGTCCCTTGGGTGCCTCAGAGTCGATCGGGACGATCATCAAAACGGTATCGCCGGCATCGACCAGCCCATCTATGACGGAGTCACGGATCTGCTCCTTATTTGTGCTTCGGTTGTCCGCAGCAGAGGCTTGCGCCAGCATCTCATCTGACAACCGCAGAAGCCGGGATAACACCGGGAAAAGCAGAAGCGCAGTATCAGGATTATTCAGGTCAAGAATCAGCCTTT
>CAZHQX010000284.1:0-2017 GCA_964534195.1 uncultured Oscillospiraceae bacterium | reverse complement strand
TCAACACTGCTTGTGGGTCCGAACACGATCGCTTCTGGAACTTCTTGTTGTGCGATGACTCTGATTTTGTCTACAAGGGCAAAAGGCTCCGCCCCTTCCTCTTCGCTGTCTAGTGATAGTATCATGCGGCTGTAGCCGTTTTGCTCAAATTGACTTACGGCCTCCGGAGGCAGCAGCTGTCTGGGCAAGGCCGGATCAGCCAACGCAGCCAGTGCTTGGATCGAATTGATTTCCGGGATATCCTTGAGCTTCTCAGTCATCTGGTATTCTCCGGATAGATTACCCTGCGGCATAATTATCAGCAGAGGATTCTGCCTGCCGAAAACCTCGTCGATTCTCTGCTGATCTGTTTCGACCTGTGAGCCCTCACTGGCCATGATAGCGGCCTCGCCATATATAAATTTGTTGTTGTCCTGGGCCCAGAAGCTGAAGACCGCCAGCAATATCCAGATCGGGATCAGTACGAACCGAAGCTTAACGGCTCCCTTGCCAAGTCCGCGCAGAGAAGGCAGAAGATTGCGGTGAGTTGTTTTATCGATGGCATTGATGAAGGTTATTGTCATGACCGGAAGCAGCAAAAGTACGCAGATCAAGCTAAGCAGAATACCCTTGCTTAAGACAAGACCCATGTCGCGGCCTAGTGAGTAGCGCATACCGACGAGCGCCAGGAAACCAGCTATCGTTGTCATAGCACTGGCCAGTATCGGCGCAAAAGCACCGCGAACAGCCCGCACCATGGCGACTGCCAGATCAGGCTCCTTTTGACGCTCTTCGCCGAAACGATGGAGCAGGAAAATTGAGTAGTCCATTGAGATAGCCAATTGCAAAACGGCGACGCTAAGATGCGTCATAAATGATATATGCCTGAAAATGCTGTTTGTGCCGATATTGATTATTACAGCTATGCCAATGACGATCAGGAACATGATCGCCTCAGCGAATGAGTGTGTGAAAACCAGCAGGATGATCAGAAATAGAGGTATAACGACGGCCATGATCCAGAAGAGCTCACCGCCGACAGAAGAGCTCATATTAGATGTGCGCACCGCAGGGCCGGCCATCGCGATCGTTGATTCTTCTGCTTCACTCTGATCAGCTCTCGCTGAGTCAAGAGCGGCTTCCAGCTCCGAACGGACGTCTGCAAGCGCCTGACTGGTTTCACTGCTATAATCATCGCCGGCAAAAGTCACTGTAAATAATGCCTGCCCATTTTTGAGAAACAACTCCATTTGATCGTTGTCCGGCCACGATTCCGGCTGTGTGGTGTCAACTAGATCATCGTAAAAAAGAACCTGTTTGACACCACTGACGTCACTGATGATTCTCTTGTACATCAGAGCCTGTGCCAGATTGTCAACAGGTGCCATTACATAGGCTGAGCCCTCAATACCGAAGGTTCTCTCGAGCAATTCCAGCGACTTACTCGTTTGGCTGTCAGCGGGCAGATACTCCCGCATGTCATAGTTAACCTTTACCAGAGGCATCAGCAGCAGGCTGACTACAGTAATAGCCAGGAAAACCACCAGCACAACTCGACGGTGCCGGAGAAAAGCCTCAACCGGTAGGTATTTAGTTAGATTAAGCTTGTTTGTACCCGCGCTCATAAGTCCGCACCCCCAGCATGCTATAAGAGGATTGACTGTAAACATACGATTTAAACAGTTGTTTAAATCGTATGTTTATTGTAGCGCGTTAGCAGCGGACAAGCAATAGTATCATTGAAAAGTTAATTGCAGGAATTACTCGTGTTTGGGCGACTGAGCCACCAGCTTAACACCCTTTGTCACAGCTGAAACAGCGTCAGCGCGATTTTGCAAAAAGGTGGCATCTATACTTGCGAAGAGCTCACCCTTGCGTGTTACAACATATGCCGGCGGCAGCTGATTCAAAGCATACGCTATAACGTCCAGACGACATTTTTCGCAGCGGCACATTTCAACCTCTGCCATATACTTATCAGCAAGTTCAGTTACAATATCTTCATTGCAGTTTCTTAAGTGATACATAGTTACCTCCT
>CAZHQX010000283.1:0-2020 GCA_964534195.1 uncultured Oscillospiraceae bacterium | reverse complement strand
TGTTCGATATCCCTAAGCTGTTTATGAATGGCGGACCGGATAGCGCGACCTTGGTCACGAACCTGTTTATCTACAATCAGGCGTTCAGCGGCAGTTATATGTATAACAGAGCATCAGCGGCCAGCATGATAATGTTTGCTATTATTGCTTTCTTCTCTTCTATTCTCTTCTATATGATGAGAGATAAGGATGAGATCGCAAGACGCAAAGCAAGGAAGAAGATGCTTAAGGATTATAAAAAAGCGATGAAGGAGGCGAAGTCATGAGAAAATCTACAACCTTTGGCCGAGTGTCCTTCAAAACGATCGCGTATATTGTACTTATTTTCCTGACAGTTATGAGCCTTCTGCCTTTCATCATAATGCTCGTTAATTCAACAAGAAGCACATTCGAGATTCAGCAGAGATCGTTATCACTGCTGCCTTCCACCTATCTCATGAGCAATTTTGAGGTTCTTACAGGCAAGACCTTTGATCCGATTGTAGGTTTTATAAACTCTCTTACCATATCTGTTAGTGCCACCGCTTTGACAATATATTTCTCAGCGTTGACAGCTTTTGGTCTGGTTGCCTACAACTGGAAATTACGTCAGCCTTTCTTCACAATGATCATGGCTATTATGATGATTCCAGCACAGGTTACTAGTATTGGATTCTACCAGTTTATGTATAGAATCGGTATGACAAATAACTTCCTGGCTCTTATTATACCCGCGATGGCAGCACCTCCGGCAGTCTTTTTCATGAGACAGTTCATGATTCCAACGCTGCCAATGGATATCCTCGATTCAGCTAGAATCGACGGTGCTGGTGAGTTCTACACATTCAACCGAATCGTTCTTCCCATTATGAAGCCTGCTATGGCTACACAGGGAATATTCAGCTTCGTCGCCAGCTGGAACAATTTGTTCCTGCCTCTGATCCTGCTGACAAGTAATGAAAAGTACACAATGCCTATTATGGTCAGCTTGCTTCGTGGTGATATTTACAAAACAGAATATGGTGCAGTTTATCTCGGCTTATCGCTGACAGTACTGCCATTGTTCATAGTCTACTTCTCGCTATCCAAGTACATTATAGCGGGTGTCGCACTTGGCGGTGTCAAGGGCTAAACAGCAGACTTTAAATTGCAAATCCTCTTGCTCCTTTTAGGCACTTCTGCCTCTGGACCTGCCGGTTCGGGGGCAGAAGTGTTTTTTAATTAAGCAAGCAGAAGCAATAATGTACATTCTCTGCTACTGTATGGTGCCAGTCTCACAGCTAGAATAGAATCAGATAAGGCTGTTGAGGAGGGCATTACTAATGCAATACGGTTATTTCGATAATGAAAATCGCGAATATGTTATAGATAACCCGGCACTGCCGGTTTCATGGACTAATTACATTGGTGTCAATGAAATGTGCGGCGTATTCAATCATACTGCTGGCGGGTATCTGTTCTACAAGTCTCCTGAATACCACCGCATAACCAGATTTAGACCAAATGGTGTTCCAATGGATGGTCCGGGACATTATATCTACTTGCGTGATAACGATGATGGCGATTACTGGTCAATATCCTGGCAGCCTGTTGGTAAATCACAGGATCAGGCGAAATATTCCTGTCGGCATGGCTTGTCCTATTCAAAATATCAATGTGAGTACAAAGAAATATCTGCTGAGCAAACCTTGTTTGTCGCGATGGATGATCCCGTTGAGATCTGGGATGTCAGACTGAAAAACAATAGTAAACAGAAACGTGAAATGAGCGTTTTTAGTTATTTGGAGTTTTCCTTCCACCACATAGATATGGATAATAAAAATTTCCAGATGAGTCTATATGCGTCCGGTTCAGATTATTCTGATGGTATCATCGAATATGATTTGTATTATGAAGAAAATGGTTACCAGTTTTTCACATCTAGCTTTGAGCCGGATGGATTTGACTGCGTCCGTGATACCTTTGTCGGCTCATATCGAACTGAGAAAAACCCGTTGGCAGTCGAACGAGGTACCTGCAGCAACAGTACTGAGAAGGGCGG
>CAZHQX010000282.1:0-2040 GCA_964534195.1 uncultured Oscillospiraceae bacterium | reverse complement strand
TGATTGCTGTGACTGCCGTTTCGCTGGCTCTTATGAGCGTGATCAGATTGCGTCTGATCAGGGATTTTTCTGATCGCGAAGAGTTAGAAGAAAGATCGTGGCATTATGTGATGATTGCTGAAGATGTGGATTCTTCCTTCTGGCAGGAGGCGTATGCTGGTGCCAGAGCTGCTGCTGAGAAAACAGACGCGGTTGTGGAGCTGGTTGGTTCCGCGCAATTCGCTGCAGATGAGTCGCTGCTTAGTCTTGATCGGGCGATCGCCGCACGCTGTGATGGTATAGCGACCTGCGTTACTGATCAGGATGGCGTAGTCAATGGTATAAATAAGGCGATCGAGAGAAATATTCCAGTTGTTACAATGGAGTATGATGCTCCAGCCAGCAAGAGACAGAGCTTCGTAGGTGTAAATAGCTTCAATCTTGGTCAGACTTTTGGACAATTACTGGTTGAGAAGCAGAGCAGCGGCGATGCAGTACTTCTTGTCGGCGAGGATGCCGAGAATGTTAATATCGCTGAAAACCTGATCATGTCAGGGATCCAGAATGTTGTTGAGAAGCATCCTGATATTAATCTTGGGACTACATCAGTAAGCAGAGCAAGCGCGTTCAGCGCTGAAGAGGCGATTCGTGATCTGTTGCTTGAGCAGAGACCTCTTGATACGATTCTTTGTCTCAATGTGCAGGATACTCTTCGTTGTGTTGAGGCACTGGTTGATTTCAATAAAACTGACCAAGTCAGTATAATCTGCTATCAGGATAACGCTGATGTTCTTGAATATGTCCGCAGCGGCATTGTTTATTCAGCTATCTCCAGTGATGCCTGGCAAATGGGCTATGAGAGCATACAGGCGCTGTCTGAGCTTAAAACGATGAATAGAACCAGTGAATATATTCCTTCCAGACTGGTTATCATAAATCCATTGAATATTGACAGCTATCAGAAGAATGATTCAGAGGTTTCTGAATGAGCGCGCGGAGGATAGATAGGTCCGACAAGAGCGTGTCAGGCAGCTTGGCAAAGCGATTATTTTCAAGAGTTTTTTCTATTAATTCGCTGCAGAAGCGTTTGCTTGTGCCAATTCTGTTGACCAGCCTGCTGCTTGGCTTGACTACTGTTTACAATGTTATGTCGATAAACTCGATTGTTAATGAGATCAATGAGACCTATCAGAGCAATGCCGATCTCTATGAGCTTGGTCAGACGATCGCCCGGGTTGAGGAGCATACTGAGAGCTATCTGAGTACGCGCAGTTCGACATCACTTGAGAACTACTATAAACAAAGAGATGAGCTGATCCGGGCAATGGATCTGCTTGATAAGAGAATCGTTGATTCCGAAACTGTCATGCTTGAACGAAATATCAACAGCATGATCATTTCATGGCTGGAGGAAACTGAGCTTGCTATTTCCGCCAAGCGTGGACGCGATATCGAGCAGTATATCAATCATTTCACTGAAGCCAGAACTATTTATGGTTATATAAATGACTATATCAGCCGGTTGAATACTGTTCAGTTCCAGCAGAATTATGAGAATTATCACAGTATGGGCCAGGTTTTGAATACTGTTGAGATTATGGATCTCTTAATCGTTGCAGTTGTTCTGATAACAAATACGTTGATTATTTTGATTACTACACTTAGGATAACCAGACCAGTCGTTCAGCTGGCGCATCGTGCAGAAGAGGTAGCTCAGGGTAATCTAGATGTAGATGCAGTAGAGTCTGATTCGACTGATGAGCTCAATATTCTGACGAAGTCTTTTAACGGCATGGTTATTAGCTTACGTGATTATGTTGTTCAGATCAGGGAGAATACGATCAGTGAGAATATGCATCGACAGCAGGAGCTGACTATGCTTAATTATCTTCAGGAGGCCAGGCTCAAAAACCTGCAGGCACAGATCAATCCGCACTTTTTATTCAATTCATTGAATGCTGGAGCTCAGCTGGCTATGATGGAGGGTGCTGACAGAACGACCGAGCTGATCGAGAATATAGCCGACTTTTACCGGTATAATATTAAAATATTCGATCACGA
>CAZHQX010000281.1:0-2041 GCA_964534195.1 uncultured Oscillospiraceae bacterium | reverse complement strand
CCTGCTCTCTGCCACTCCGTCAGCATCTCATCATCCTGGTTAATAATGAGAATACCATCATTCGGCATACCTGAGGTTATTTCTGTTTTTGCCTTAAGAATATTCTCACGACTGCCTAGAAGCTCAAGATGTGACCAGCCAATATTAGTAATTATCGAAATATCAGGACAAGCTATTCTGCTTAGCAGATCAATTTGTCCTAATCCACGCATACCCATCTCAACAACAAGATAATCGTGCTCACTGTCAGCTGCCAGCAATGTTTGCGGCAGACCAATTTCATTATTAAGATTAGCGGTTGTCTGATGAACTTTGCCGCCGACTGATAAGCAGCAGCTGACCATTTCTCTGGTGCTCGTTTTACCGACACTGCCGGTCACAGCTATCACCTTAGCCTTGAGCTGATGACGATAGCCACAGGCGATCTGCTGAAGCGCCCACAAAGTATCAGGCACCTCCAATACGATCGGTGCCTTCGTCAGTCCCTTTGGCATATCGGCAAAAGTCCCCGCAGCCAATTGAGCTGAACTAATGAAATTAAGCTCAGGCATGCTCTTTTTAAGCTTATCAAGCTCAGGATGGCCCGATTTCACGATGAGCATGCCGGCACCAAGCTCAGCAGCCTGATATAAGAAACTATGTCCATCAAAGCTTGCTCCAATCAGAGCAAGAAAAACCTGTCCTGATTTAAGACTGCGGCTATCTGTAGAAACGGCCGGGAATGAGATTTCAGATAAACCAACAGGCATACACTGTTGATCAATCATAGATCTTACTGGCCTGCCCTTGACATAAGGCATCCCTTTGCTGCTGGTCCATGAAATAATGTCGACAGCCCTGAACCGCATCATAACAGGCCCCGCTCAGCCAGAAGCTCAGAAGCTGTTTCCGCGTCATCAAAATGAATTGTTTCATCCTTGAATATCTGATATGTTTCATGACCCTTACCGGCTATTATGATCATATCGCCTTGCTTTGCCTGATCAATGGCATACGCAATTGCCTCACGACGATCTGGCACGACCTGGTACTTCCCACCTGTCGGCTTAATTCCTGTAAGAATATCTTCAATTATTGACATAGGCTCTTCAGTTCTGGGATTATCGGATGTTATTACCGTAAAATCTGCCATGCGTCCTGCTGTTTCGCCCATCTCAAATCTACGGGAGCGCGCGCGATCTCCTCCATTACCAAAAACAACGATCAACCTGTTGTCAACGTAGGAGCGTAAAGTCTCCAGCAGCTTCTCAAGACTTGCCGCGTTATGCGCGTAATCAACAATTATCTGGAAACTGCCATTTGTCGGTACGCTTTGAACTCTTCCAGGTACGCTAACCTCTGACAATCCAGCTCTGATGCTGTCGATATCAATTCCCAGGCTGCCGCATACTGCAGCTGCCGCAAGAGCATTAGTAACGTTGAAGCTGCCCGGCATCGCTACAAAAACATCACCTTCGAACCAAGGTGTACTCAGCATAAATGTTGAGCCGGCTATTCCCTTCTCCACGGTTCTTCTCAGATCCGATGCCTTAACATCTGCGTTTGTATCAAATCCATAGCTGATATGATCACCGGCAGCATTTGCTACCCGATCATAAATACTAATATCCTTATTGACGATTCTGTTATCACTCACCTTGAACAGAAGTAATTTAGAATCTAAATATTCCTTCATATCGGCATGCTCATGGGGTCCGATATGGTCTTCATATAGATTTGTAAAAACACCAGCCCTGAAATCACAGCCATATACGCGATTGAGCTTCAGTCCCTGCGATGATACCTCCATAACACAGCTGTCAATACCAACTGAGCGCATCTCATCAAGAAGAGCCTGAAGATCGTAGGATTCGGGAGTTGTTCTGGAAGCATACATGACCTTATCACCTATCATGTTGGCAACAGTTCCAATCAGACCGGTTTTACGTCCGGCTGCATTTAGAATGGACCTGACCATATAGGCTGTGGTTGTTTTGCCTTTTGTTCCTGTAATGCCAATGAGATCAAGCTTACCTGAAGGATGATCGAAAAATCTATCAGA
>CAZHQX010000280.1:0-2047 GCA_964534195.1 uncultured Oscillospiraceae bacterium | reverse complement strand
GGCGCTGTTGTTGGTTTCGGCGTAGGTTGAGGTGTCGGTGTTGTCGTCGGAATCGGTGTCGGGTTCAAGAACTGCTGATAGTCAAGATCTGTACCGTAATACAAAGTGATCGGCACATCAAGTAGTATTTCCTCACCTGCTACCGGTTCCTGTTTTATAACAACACGTTCCGCTTCTGGAATATTAGGCTCATCACTTATATTTACAGTTGCGGCTACAGTGAATTGGTACTCACTCAACCTCTCCAGAGCATCCGACAACAACTGACCAGACACGTTCGGCAAAACACCGCTTGGTACAGGCGTTGGTGTGGGATTCAGGAACTGTTGATAATCAAGTGCTGTACCATAGACTATGCTGACGACCTGTCTGACCATAACAGGTTCATTAGCTGCCGGCAGCTGCTTGATTACAATTCTCTCAGCTTCTGGCACTTCAACAGGTTCACCTGTTTCCGGATCGACAGTCATACTTGTAACAGGCCCAAGAACCAGGTTTTGTGATTGAAGAAGTTCAGTTGCTTCGGCCAGACTCATACCTGCAAGATCGGGAACTATAACTTTTGGAGATCCTTCACTAACGACCAAAGTAACCGAATCACCTGGTGCAACGCTCTGACCAGCCGCTGGTATTGAAGTCAGAACAGTGTCTCTGTCGTACTCTGAATACTCATAGACAATACTTACCACAAGCTGATATGTTTGTTTTAGCTCAGTTTCTGCCTTAAGCAGTGTCTGTCCAGAGTAATCCGGCATAGTAACAAGATTTTTGCCACCACTTACAGTTAGTACCAGTGTAGTCCCATTTGTCTTGATCTTAGTTCCCTGACCTGGATTCTGGTCTATAATTATTCCCTCTGGAACGTCATCCTCACGGTATCTGACTGTGAAGTTGATCTGCATGTCCTTAAGTTCTGTTCTAACCTCGCTGAGGTCACGTCCTACATAATTTTCCAGCTCGATCTCAACAACAGTTGGACGAGTCATATTATCCTGGATCTTATTCCAGCCCCAGACAAAAAGAGTTGTAAGGAATACAAACGCTAGAATAATGATCGCGATCACAATAGCTGTATCACGATAGCGAGACCTGCGTCTCTCCTGAATAGTTTTTTCTATCTCTCTTATTTTACCGAAATTTGATTCAGACCGCTGTAAGCCAATTGCGGTTGTACTGCCCTCCCAATCAGCCTCACCGGATATTATTCCATAAACTCCGTTAGGCTCAACCATGAAAGCATCCAGCTCATCCACAAGCTCTCTCGCATCGTTATATCTGGACTCTGGACTCTTCTGTATACATTTCATTATTATCTGATCAAGTGCCGGAGGAAGCTCCGCCTGATATGCCGAAGGCGGCGGCGGCATCTCCTGAAGATGCTTGATCGCAACTGCGACAGAAGTCTCACCATCAAAAGGGAGCCGACCTGTTACCATCTCATAAAGCAGAATTCCCAGAGAATATAGATCCGACTTCTCACTGACGATCCCACCACGAGCCTGCTCAGGCGAGAAATAATGTACCGAGCCAAAAGCCACGCCACTGGTCAGTGTAATTGTATTGGCATTCGTAGCACGAGCTATACCAAAATCTGTGACTTTGGCGATAAGATCTGAGGTGATAAGAATATTCTGAGGCTTAATATCTCTGTGAACTACGCCTCTCTTATGCGCATGCTCAAGTGCCAGACCAATTTGTATTGCCAGCGGAACAGCCAACTGCCAGTCCAAGGCACCTCGCTGTTTGATCAGATCTTTGAGAGTGTTGCCCTCGACATATTCCTGTACAATATAACGCAGATCCTGATCCTGACCGTATCCAAGAATTTTAACAATATTCGGATGGTCAAGGCTTGATGCCGATCTCGCTTCGGTATCAAACCTTTTTATAAACTCCGGATCATCTGTCAGATCATCCTTCATCACCTTAATAGCTACCTGCCCGCCTGTATCGCGATCTTCTGCCAGATAGACATGTGCCATGCCGCCGAAACCCAAAGGCTTGAGTATTACATAACGTCCATCTATTAAAACGCCTTCTGGCAGCT
>CAZHQX010000279.1:0-2053 GCA_964534195.1 uncultured Oscillospiraceae bacterium | reverse complement strand
GGACTCATATCGGACTGCCAATCGATTCCCTGCCTGATAATGAAATTGACCAGCCGCTCATAATTATTACGTATCTTCTCCTCATCAGTCCTGGCAAAAGGCCTCAACAGTCTCTTGCTGGTTTGTCTGGCCTGCCTCTTAATGTCCTGAAGCATGCGCGGAACCAATGATTCCGAAACATCTGCGCTTGGCTGATTACTGTAGAAGCGGCGGTAGATCCAGAAAATTGCTGATATAACGATAGCGATCAGGCCTATGTAAAAAATCGCGTTCAGCAAATAGTAGAATAAATTGCCCAGGAAGGTCAGCCAGGCCGGCTCCTCCGGCATTGGCATTATTTCCCCCGGTGCCTCACCGAGCGGCTCATCCGGCAACGGCGGCTCCTCCTCGCCCGGCTTGATAAAAGAAACAATGAAGCGCAGGAGCTTTATCAGTTGCCGGCCCAGCCAGGGGAATATTCTTTGGAGACCAAGCAATGGTGACAGCGTCAGCAGTGCTAGAGCGATTACCGCATAGACTGCAAACAGCAGCTGATTATACCGCCGGATCTGCTTAGCAGGCTGAGTTGGCTTGGACATGAACCTCTCCATCTGCTCGCTAAGCTTGCCGGCATGCCAGCGCCAGGCAGCCACTACAAGGTGTACTGTCATGATACTGAATAGAGCCTGGCTGACATCCTCCCTCTGAAACCGCAAGGCCATGAAATTCAAAATAAAGATAATGACAAAAGCCGGCACCTGATCTGACAACAGGCTGAATTCATGATATTCATTTGCTTTCAGACGCAGGACAAAAGCCCGTATGACTATCAAAACATGTCCGGTGATCAGAAGCCCGGCCGCAGCAGTGTTAAAAGGTAATAGGACAGGCAGAGCAAGTAAAATAAACAGCAAAAGGAAATATTGCCAAATATGGCGAAGCATCAGCCTAAGCACGAACACTACTACATAAACCGTACTGACAATAGAAATCACCAACATCTGCTGTGCGGGTGCTATCATTGCCGATAGGAAAAGAATGAGTGCTATAAGCACGAGTCCCTGCATCAGTTCATCCAGGCATAGCGTTAAGGTGAAATGAGCACGTAATTTACGCAGGTCGTTTTTCAGGCCATCCAGCATACGCTGCAGCCAGAGAGAGCGGTCAGCTGACATGATTTCGCACCTCCCAGGCATGAACCGCACCATTGATTTCAGGCAGCCGGTACAAACCGTCATTGTAATGAGGAACGATCCAGCTTCCGCGTCCGCCTCTGCTCAGGTGCTCATCCCAGATACTTGTCAGTGTCTGAGAGCAATTAAGTGAAATCATAACCAGAACCGGATCGATACTATTAAGTGATTCCAGACGTTGCGTCATCAGCTCAGCGAATATTGCTGGTTTCTGAGCCAGATCCAGCCGGCCAAGCTGCTCGAGCACAGTTTGCACATGCTGCTGTGAACGCCCCGGTGAGATACTGCAGATCTCCTTGGTTATGATATCGCGTGCATTTGTCAGAAATGAGCAGCTTATACCATCCTCAATCAAATATTGGGTCAAAGAGCCGGCAATTCGGATGGCTTCTTCGATCAACCGCTCCTCATAGAAAGCACCATCAGGTTCAACGTTCAGCAATATCAACACATCTCGTGCTGCCGTAACCTCGTGGACATTGACCTTGAGCCTGTTGGTTCTGGCCGTAGCCATCCAATTGATCGAACGCATTGAGTCATAGCTCTCATAGTCACGGATCGAGCGAAACTCAAACGGATCCTGGTTGAGCGAATTTCTGGCGACGATCTCACCAATCAGATGCTGATAGGGTATATGCAGCTGTTCGCGCGGAATCAAACGAGGACAGACCGTCAGAATCGAACTGCTGCTAACATGGCTGATCAGCTTCTGAGTCAGCAGCAGATCACTGCTGATCAGATCGATCGACTTGATCGTATAATAGCCGCGCCGCTTCAGCTGTACCGGCAGCTTGCGAGTTATTCTCTGGTACATACCAAGCGAGAACAGATCCTCGCGATAATAATCATCACTCACCGTCGCGTTGACATTGTCCGGAAAC
>CAZHQX010000278.1:0-2065 GCA_964534195.1 uncultured Oscillospiraceae bacterium | reverse complement strand
AGCTGCTTATCGCGCACCAGAATTTGCCGGTTTAGAGGGACTTGCTCTGCCGGTTATTGAAGGTGAGACAGAACAAGCTGAGGAGACAACTGTTGCTGAAACTACGATAGAGGAAACAACAACTGCGACTCAGATGGTTACAAGTGAAATTTCAATTGAAAACGATGAAGACACAGCAAAAACGCAAAACACATGGATTTCTATAGTTTTGGCTATTTTGCTGGTCATATCACTAGCTGTTATTGGTGTCGTCTTTTACCAATATATGAAGCTGAAACGCAAAACTAACATAGGTGAGATCTAATATCAAATCATCTCTCTCTGCCGCTGGTTTATGCCTCTCTGCGTCTGCCTCGCTCGTCGAAGGTCCTTTTAAGCGCGAATTCAGTTGGGAAAATCGAGAGTACCAAAGCAACTGTGTGAACAGCGGTTATGATGCCGCCTGTTTTGGAAATAAAATCAATGCTCTGGCCATAGACCAGTATCATTGCTATAAGCGAAGTTACAAGCAGAACCCAGCCTAATACACGCCAGAGACGACCGCAATAATGATGTGCGAAGACCCAGGTCTCGCGGTTTCGCATTGATCTGGCTGTTCTGTAGCCGAAGAAATCATTGATCTCCTTGGGAGCATGCTTGTAGAAGTAATTGCCAAAACCAATCATTGTCAGAGGTATAAGCAGGTTGAATATGAACATTAGTATCCATATGCCCAGCATGGAATCACTTCCTTTCTCCAGCCGAATATAATTATACTATGTTTCATTTGCGTTGTTAAGATGTTTGCATGAGTACGTGTCAGGTTCCGCTGATCACCAGTAAGAGTGATATAATTGTCGTCATTAGCTGACAGTATTAATTGGCATAACAGGAGGCATAAGAGATGACGATCGATCAGGAACTGCAGGTGCTGCAGGAGCAAATTAACAGACAGCAAACACTTAGAAATAAACTGCAAGCAAGCGAAAAACAGCGTAATGTGCTCGAAGATAAGCTCAAGCAGCTGGAGCAGATAATGGTGACAGAGCAGAAGGATGTCAAAAAACTAGAAGGCAGAAGCTTGGCTAAGCTATTTGCCAGCATCAACGGCAGTCTGGATGAGAAGTTAAGCAAGGAACAACAGGAGGCTCGAACCGCAGAAGTTAAATACGATGCTGCCAAGATCGAGCTTGAGGCTCACCTTGAGGATATCGTTCGCAAGCAAACTGAAATAGCCGCACTGAATGGCTGCGATCGTAAGTATGCCGAATTACTTGAACAGAAGAAATCACAGATTCGCTCATCTCAATCTGCTGAGGCTCAGAAAATCATTGAGCTTGAGAAGCAGCTTGCTTATGCTGCTAATCAACGCAGAGAAATTCAAGAGGCTGCCATGGCAGGAAGGTCAGCGCGAGGTACAGCCAGCAGTATTCTCTCAAGCCTCGACAGTGCAGAAGGCTGGGGAACCTGGGACGTTTTGGGTGGTGGTCTGCTGACCGACCTGGCCAAGCATGATCATCTAGACCGCGCTCAATCAATGGTCAATCAATTGCAGGCTCAACTCGGTAAATTCAAGACGGAGCTCACAGATATTAGTATCAGCTCAAATATGCAGATTCAGGTTGATGGGTTTCTGCGTTTCGCTGACTATTTCTTCGACGGAATCTTTGCGGATTGGGCAGTACTCGATCGCATCGGTAAATCAAAACAACAAGTGCAATCTACTATGCAGCAGATCGAGCAGGTGCTCGGCCGACTAGATAATATGCAACAAGCTATTGAAGCTGAACAGGTTCGGCTGAAACAACAAATATCTGAGCTCGTACTTCAAGCCGGGACCTGAGGTCTGGCGAGTAGCTATCAGTAAAAAATAACAATCATAAGGCTTAGCATTAAGGGCTGTCACAAACGACTTATATATCAAGTCGGATGGGACAGCCCTTTTGCCGATTATGCTAATTTAATTACATTAACTGAATGCGGTTGAAGCTCAATCTTCATGCCCTTCTGCCAATTGCCGAGCTTATTTTCTTCAATAAAAATCTCATCACGACCGACATCATTGTATGAATCGACTGAGCTGCCA
>CAZHQX010000277.1:0-2075 GCA_964534195.1 uncultured Oscillospiraceae bacterium | reverse complement strand
CCATGCCAGAGCTCGAGAATAAATTCCCGCTCATTATATTTGTTCAGCTGAACCAGCGGTGCCGGCTGCTCACCAAATTTCTCCTCATCATAGGCTGCTGTAACAGCTTCTCTAAGTTCATCAGCTGTATAATCTGTCAAATACAGTGATAAGATCCGGACTGCTCTCTCCTGATAGCTCTCCTGCGTCATCTGCATGATCTCGTCCATACTGACAGAAGGAATCTCCTCTGGCACGAAAAGTCCGCCATCAGGTGCTATGCCCTGTTTGATGGCCATTGCCGATGTATATTTGGCGCTGTCGCCTCTTGTACTGATAAAATGCATTTATGCTCCTCCTGAATATTTAACGTATCACCATTATACCTAGATCAGGTCAAAACCCCATCATTCTGATTCTATTAGCGGCGTAGCCGGCCAGCTCACTACTCGGGAAATTCTCAACCACATATTCGAAATATGGTTTAGCCTCATCAAACCGCTCCAATTCCTGATAGCAGCGGCCACAATAATATGCCACATTACCGCGGTAGTTGCCAGGGTCAAAGCTGAAGGCCAGCAAATAGTCCTCAAGAGCTGTCTCGAAATCACTCTGATCGAAGAGAGCTCTGCCTGATAATCTCAAGCTATCGGCAGCTCTCACAGCAACTGTGGAGAAGAGGGAATCAACATCAGATTTCAGCTGTGCACTGCTAATAGTCGCCTCGTCCTCCGCATCTGGAGCTTCAGTTGTAAAATTAGTCTCATCCGGTATATCCGCAATATTGATCTTCAGTTCTTGCAGTATTGTCGCAGCTTCAACGGAATCGTTATTCTGCAGCTCGAAGGCTTCACTGTATTTATCAAATGCCAGCTCCAGCTTCTGTCTATCCATCTCTTCTTGCGATATCGTCGTTTCCGTTGTAACTGTGGTAGTCACCTCGGTTGTCGTCTCAATAGTTGTAGTCTCAGCGACTGACGTGGACTCTGTTGGATTCTGTCCTGCAGCGGTGCTGTCTTTATCCGGAGGATTAATGAAACCATTGTAATCCTGCAGAAGTGCCAGAACGTCATCGTTGTCATCAGCCATATCGCCAAGTCTCGCTTCCAGCCATTCCAGTCTATCCTGTGCATCAGGGCCATCATCTCTCGATGATATGAAGTCCACCAGTAGTACTCCGCCCCAGATCAGAGCAGCAACAGCCAGAACGATCAATCCGACCGGGATGATCTTACGCAGATAATCGAATATGTCTTTGTCATAGACGATATGCGTTTCTTGCTCTTCAGGAAATTCTGATCTGCGGATCACATCCTGTTTCTCTTTTTCACTGGCCATGCGAACACGCTGTTTACGGCCGGTCGGCTGCAGGATCGGTGCTCCTGTGCTGGGAATGCTGCTGATTGCCTGTGCAGGAATGTCCCTCTCCGGAATGATCTGTTCCAGCGCCTCCTGCTTCTTCTTGCCTATTTTGCCTGCTCTAGAACGTCCCTTACTCTTTTCTGTACGGCCGTTCCTCTGCTCTTGTATCAGCAGCTGTTCCTGAAGCTCCTGTTGTTTTCTTGCTTCGGTAAGATATTGTTCAGCAAGCTCATGTTCATCATGCAGCATATCAAGCAATCTGGCATGGTCGAAGTGCTCAGCAGCGTCGGCATACAGGCCAAGCAGCATCTGGCAGCAGCCAAGCAGCATAGCCGCCTGAGCAAACATAGGATATGAAGCCGCAAGCCGCTTAAGCGCGATCAAAGCGATGTCAAAACTGTCGAGGCCCAGGAGGTCGACTGCCTTATTATAGGTCGCTATCGCTTGTTCCATTTCACGCGGCGGCGCGAACATGCCCGTCCCTGAAGGGCTTAGATGACCAAATCTCTCAATTTCCTTCTGCCAGTCCACTGTGGATCCTCCGAAGTTCTATTACTCGTTATTGGAATCTAGAAGGTATTCGCGAACCGCGCCTGCCAGATAGAGCGAACCAAATACGCATAGGGCATCCTGCGGTCCACGGTCAAGAGCAAGCGCGAACCCGGCTGCTCTGACAGCATTCTTCTCATATATAACGAGATCTGAATTATTATAACTGTTGTCAGGGCTGATTG
>CAZHQX010000276.1:0-2076 GCA_964534195.1 uncultured Oscillospiraceae bacterium | reverse complement strand
CTGTAATGCCAATGAGATCAAGCTTACCTGAAGGATGATCGAAAAATCTATCAGATACATGTGCTAAACCCACTCTTGTATCCGAGATCCTGGCCCAGCAAACACCATCAAGAGCCTTTTTAGACTTCTCATCCAGTAGATCAGGTGCTTTCTGCAGAAGAACCGCACTGACACCCTGTGAAACAGCCTGACTGATATATTTGTGGCCATCAGTGACATAGCCATCAACGCAAACAAAAAGACTGCCTTGACGAGCTTTTCGTGAATCATAAACAATATTGTCAATATTTATCTCCGCAAAACCCGAGCTCTCGAGAATCTCAAGACCAGATAATAGATCGTTATATAGCATAATCTTCTCCTTGTTCTATTCAATTCAGATTATTTTAGTATGTTGACACCAGGTATGCAAGGAGCTTCATTCCACTGGCAGATCTGTTGACTCAATAACTGTTGTTGTAGCAGTTTCTGATTGCGGCGCGGTTTCATCAGATTGTTGATCATGATCTTCATCAGTTTCGACTTCGACACCTTCTATATGCTCTACAACCTGTTCGAAAACGATCTTGATCTGGCTTCCTCTCTGCAATCTGTTCTTTGTCGACTTGACAGGATTGCCTGTCTCTGAATCGATTTCTGTATTGTCTGTCTGTTGATTTTGGTTCTCAGACTGATCATCTGAATTTGTATTTTCAGGCTCAATCTCTTCCTCCTGAGTTTGTTCATCTATTGAATGGGTCGCTCCTGGAGTCTGAGAAATAACAGTTCCCAGACATTCTCCTTGTATCAGGATATTAAGTCCAGCCTCATTAGCTGACAGCAGACTCTCGTGAACAGTCTTACCAGTCAAATCAGGAACAACGACCAGGTCCTCTTTTATCTGCTCCGTAGGATACAGATAGATCAAGCTTCTATGATGTACGGCTGCGCCAACATCTGGCCATTGACTGCGAATAATCGTCTGATCGCTCATTGATCTCTCGCCCGCTTCTGCTCTCAGTCCAATATTGCCCAGCTCTTTTATAGCTTCCGCATAGGTTAGTCCGGACATATCAGGAACGGGTTTTGTTTCACTTAGGCGAGATATGTCAAGCTCACTGTAAACACGAGGCACTCCCATGTACTCCAGAGTTCGCTCGATGATCACACCGCAGGTTTTTGCCGCCCCGCCAGAGGTCAAAGTTTTATCTCTGGGCTTCTGCATAACCACTAGAACTACGATCTCGGGATTATCAGCCGGTGCGAGAGCCGCGAAGGATATAGTATGATCACCGAAGTCATCAGTAGAAGTACTGGTCTTACCAGCTACGGAATAACCTTCAATATATGCCTTAGAGCCTGTACCATAGAGAACAACACCCTTGAGCAGCTCGCGGATACGCACCGATGTTTGATCGGAAATAACCTTACGAATAGTTTCTGGCTTATTCTCGCGGATGACAGCGCCGTCACTGTCAGTCACTGACTTAAGTACGGTAGGCTGAATCAAATTTCCGCCGTTGGCAAAAGTCGAGAAAGCCGATGCCATCTGGATCGGTGTCAGTGTTGATGATTCACCATAAGAAAATGTCACCATATCTAATACAGAAGGGTCTTCATGCAAAATTCCAATACCCTCAGCCGGAAGGTCAATTCCGGTGGTGCTCATGAAACCAAAAGCCTTCATATAATTATAGTAGATGCCAACCCCAGCTCTTTGTGCAAGCTGGGCAAATACCGGATTACAAGAACGCCAGAAGCCCTGCTCCAATGTCTCAATTCCATGACCTACTCTGCTCGAGCATGATATCGTCCAATCAAGAACCTGCATCGGACTGTCATCAAAAAGCTCATCCTCTCTGGTCTGATTTTCTTCGAAACTGACCGCAGCTGTGATAGCCTTCATGGTTGAGCCGGGCTCATAAGTATCAGATATCGCCCTATTACGCCAGATCTGAGCCGATAAGAACTCAATAACTTCCTCTGAAGTACCGCCAGCAGGATCGATCGCAGCTTCAGCAATGGCATCGAGTCTGGTGTTCTCAGGAATCTCCGTTGGCTTGGCACTGTCAAAATACGGATAAGACGCCATTCCCT
>CAZHQX010000275.1:0-2081 GCA_964534195.1 uncultured Oscillospiraceae bacterium | reverse complement strand
AAAATGAGCACCAAGGACGCAGTCTGCGACGCCTCATCTCTGGTCAAGCTGGCCGCTTCCTTTGGTCAGCAGGCTGTAGCGATCACTGATCATGGCGTCGTCCAGTCTTTTCCCGATGCTTGCAATACTCAACAGGCTCTTAAGCGTAAGGGCAAGGACATCAAGGTGATATACGGACTTGAGGGATATCTGGTCGATGACGGTCCATCAGTCTGCTGGAGCTTCGATCAGGATGCTGATCTGGCACAAGGCTTCGTTGCGCTTGATGTTGAAACGACTGGACTTGATCCCGCAGAAAACAGGGTGATCGAAATAGCGGCCGTTCGCTTCATATCAGATGGTGCCGGCGGCTGGAAAACGGACGACAGGTTCGTCTGTTTTGTTGATCCCGGCATACCGGTCCCTGCAAAAATCACTGAGATTACAGGCATTACCTCAGAAATGCTGCGCGGCGGTCGTGTGCCATTCGAGGCGATCAGCGAGTTGGCCGATTTTATCGGCGATATGCCATTGGTCGCACATAACGCTTTTTTTGATCTGGGTTTTCTGCGCTATGAAGGCTTCAGAACTGATGCGGAAACTGATCCGCGGGTCAAGTTCAATATGCCGGTCGTTGACACACTGGCCATGTCACGAGCGCTTATGCCTGAACTTACAAGTCATAAGCTGAATCTGGTTTGTGCGGCGCTTGGTGTAGAGCTAGGCCGCCATCATAGAGCAGAGGATGATGCTGAGGCCTGTGGACATGCTCTCGTCGCTCTACTGGCAAAAGCCGGCGCCACCAGAATGTCACGTCTTAATGAGCTGGTCGGGCATCAGAACGATGAAGAAATTCTCGCGCATAGACGCGAGGTCTTCCATGTAATATTGCTGGCACGTGACTATGTAGGTCTCTATAATCTGTACAGACTTGTATCAGCATCACATACTAAGTACTTCCACAGCAGACCACGCATTCCACGTTCATTACTGCAGTTTTTCCGTCATGGCATCATTACGGGCGGAGCCTGTGAAGCTGGTGAGATCTATCAGAAGCTGCTGAAAATGTACAAGGAAAATGGAACTGATTATGATCGTACAAAAGCTGCACTTGGCGATCAGGACTTGATTGGTCTGGCACGTTTTTATGATTATCTGGAGATCCAGCCGGTCAGCAATAATCAGTTTTATCTGCGTGATCCTGAGAGCGGACTTGATACAGTCGAAGATCTTGAGAACTTAAACAAACTCATCGTCGATCTGGGCAAGAAGACCAGACGTCCTGTCTGCGCCACCTGTGATGTTCATTTTCTTGAGAAGAGAGACAGTGAGTATAGAAAAATACTGATGTCTGATATGGGCTATTCAGATGCACATCTCCAACCAGATCTCTATTTCAGAACTACGGACGAGATGCTGGCTGAATTCTCTTATCTTGGCAGCAGCGTCGCCAGAGAAGTTGTAATAGATAATCCGGCAAAAATAGCTGAGAGTGTTAAGGCTGACATGAAGCCTTTTCCTGATGGTTCTTTTCCACCGATCATCGACTCTGCTGCTGACGATGTCAGAAAACTCACATGGGATACAGCCAGGTCGATCTATGAGTATGAAGGCGAAGTGCCTGAGATCGTAAGGGCACGTGTTGAACGTGAGCTCGATTCGATCATCGACAATGGCTTCGCGATCATGTATTACATTGCTCATAAGCTGGTAAAAAAATCAAATGACGATGGCTATATTGTCGGCTCGAGAGGATCAGTCGGCTCGTCACTTGTAGCTACATTCTGTGGAATAACCGAGGTCAATCCGCTGCCGCCGCATCATGTCTGCCCGGATTGTCATTTCTCAGAGTTTGACACGAGCGGCAACTATGGCTCCGGCTATGATCTGCCGGCGATGAACTGCCCGCACTGTGGTACAGCCATGCTGCGCGAAGGCCAGGATATTCCTTTTGAGACCTTCCTGGGCTTCAATGGTGATAAGCAGCCAGATATAGATTTGAATTTCTCGGGTGAGTATCAGCCGAGGGCACATAAGTTTATCGAAGAGATGTTTGGCTCAAGCCATACCTTCCGGGCCGGTACCATCGGCAGCTTCGCGGA
>CAZHQX010000274.1:0-2105 GCA_964534195.1 uncultured Oscillospiraceae bacterium | reverse complement strand
TTCTGACAGAGCTCGGCTGCCAGCGAGGCGAACTCCTGACTGGCAGGTCTGACACCGCTCTCACCTTGAATAAGCTCCAGCATTACGGCGCAGGTATCGTCTGTAACGGCTTCTTTGAGAGCCTCACAGTCGTTAAAAGGCACGTAGACGAAGCCTTCTGGCAGTGGCGCGAATGGCTCGCTATAGCGGGGCTGTCCTGTTGCGGTTGCTGTTGCCAAGGTGCGTCCGTGGAATGACTGTAGGGCAGTTACGATTTTGGTACGCGGGCTGTTTTGCTTGTAGAAATAGCCGCGTGCCAGCTTAATAGCTCCCTCATTGGCTTCAGCTCCGCTGTTGCAGATGAAAACGCGTCCGCCGCCGAAGCAGGTCGCCAGACGAGCAGCCAGCTCGGCCTGTGGTTCATTGTAATAGTAGTTGGAGCAGTGTATGACGTTGCCGGCCTGACGGCAGATTGCCTGGGTCAGCTCAGGCCTGGCATGACCAACGACATTAACAGCGATACCACCGATCATATCCATGTAGCGACGTCCATCAGTACCGTAGAGCCATACCCCATCACCATGATCCGGGCAAAAGGGGACACGATTGCCAAATGTGTTTAAATAATATTGTGAGTCAAGATCCATTACATGCTTTAGTTTCTCGTCGTGAGTGGTCATATTTGTCATCCTCCTTAGTTCAGCTGCTGAGATCACGTTTGACCTGTCCGGTCGATCAGATTTTTTCGCCCTCGTAATAGGGTCGTCGCTCTTCTGTGATCATAGTGCCGATACCTTTGTTGGTGAAAATCTCCAGTAACAGACAGTGTGGTATACGTCCATCGATAATATGTGCGCGGCCTACACCCCTCTTAACGGTGTCCAGGCAGCCATTGACCTTGGGGATCATGCCGCCGCTGATTTGACCTGCAGATATAAGGTCTCTGATGTCCTGCTCACTTAGGACTGAAACTACGTTGTCCTCGCCCTTTTCATTTTTAACTTTAACGCCCTCGACATCGGTCAGCATCATCAGCTTTTCTGCTTTCAGAGCCGCTGCGATCTCACTTGCTACTGTGTCTGCGTTTATATTGTAGCTTTCGCCTGAAGGGCCGATACCTACTGGTGCGACAACAGGGATGTATTCATCGTTGGCCAGCATGGTCAGAACCTTGGTATTGATTTTTATTATGTGTCCGACGAAGCCTATATCCAGAGGCTGCCCATCTTCGTCTGTTGTAATTTTCTCGCATTCGATAAGCCGGCCATCAATGCCGCAAATGCCGATGGCTTTTGCTCCGTGACGGTTCAAGCCTGAAACGATCTCCTTGTTGGTTTTCCCTACCAGCACCATTTGGGCAACTGACATGGTTTCCGCGTCAGTGACTCTCAGACCCTTCTTAAATTCAGAAGGGATGGAAAGCTTATCCAGCATTGCGCTGATGTCAGGACCGCCGCCATGCACTATGACAGGATTGATGCCAATATATTTAAGCAGGGTCATGTCTTGCATAACATGGTCCTTCAGTGTGTCATTGATCATGGCATTGCCACCGTATTTTATTACAACTGTCTTGCCGGCAAGACTCTGTATATAAGGAAGAGCTTCGATCAGTATTTCGGCTTTTGCGATTACCGCGTTCATATCCAACATATATCTACCCCGCTATCGTTAATATCACATGTACTTATAGTTAAACATTATAATGTATGGTATTGATCTTCATACGACTGTAACGCCAACAAATTCTATCAAATTGTACCGCCTGCTGCCAGAAGACCTGTTTCCTCAGGCAGTCCCAACATGATGTTTATCGTCTGCAAGGCCTGTCCGGAGGCTCCTTTTCCCAGATTGTCAATGGCCGACATAACTTTTACCAGATTTGTCCGTTTGTCAATCGACCAGGCGATGTCGGCGAAATTCGTATATGCGACATTTTTGGTTTCCGGCAGCTGCCCCTGCGGCATCAGTCGAATGAAGCGTTCTTGCTCGTACGCTTCGGTGAACACCGCTGATAGGTCGGCATCGATAGCGTCTGGCTTGAGTCTGGCATAGATCGTGGCGAGCATGCCACGTTTGATTGGTGCCAGATGCGGAGTAAAAGAGATTGCTGGCGGTGTCTGCAG
>CAZHQX010000273.1:0-2108 GCA_964534195.1 uncultured Oscillospiraceae bacterium | reverse complement strand
GTCTGCCGGAGATTTCTCATATGTGGAAGGAGACGGCGCAGCATGTCTGAAATGAACAATTTTGAAGCCATCGGCATCAGCCTGGCATCACCGGAAAAGATTCTGGAATGGTCGCGTGGCGAGGTCAAGAAGCCTGAGACAATAAACTATCGTACGCTCAAACCGGAACGAGACGGACTGTTCTGTGAAAAAATCTTTGGTCCTACCAAGGACTGGGAATGTCATTGCGGCAAATACAAAAAGATCAGATACAAGGGGATCGTTTGTGATCGCTGCGGTGTTGAGGTTACCAAGTCTAAGGTTCGTCGTGAACGCCTTGGACATATTAAGCTTGCAGCTCCAGTATCCCATATTTGGTATTTCCGTGGAATACCAAGCAGAATGGGTCTTATTCTTGATATGTCACCTAGAAATCTTGAGAAGGTTCTCTATTTCGCGGCATATGTTGTAATTGATCCTGGCATGTCGAGATTCTCTGCCCGCCAGGTCATCAATGAAAGGGAGTACCGTGAAGCCATAGAGGAATTCGGCAGAAACTCTTTCCGTGCCAAAATGGGTGCGGAGGCTGTAAAAGAGCTGCTCAGTTCGATCAATGTCACTGAGATGGCCGCAGAGCTTAGAGAAGAATTTAAAACTGCCAGTGGTCAGAAGAAAATAAGAATTATTAAGAGACTTGAGGTTATCGAGGCCTTCAAGAAATCCGGCAACAAACCGGAATGGATGGTTCTCGATGTACTGCCGGTCCTTCCTCCCGAGCTGCGTCCTATGGTCCAGCTTGATGGCGGTAGATTTGCTACATCTGATCTTAATGATCTATACAGAAGAGTTATTAATAGAAACAATCGTCTGAATAAACTGCTTCAACTGGGTGCTCCTGACATTATTGTACGCAATGAGAAGCGTATGCTGCAGGAGGCTGTTGATGCTCTGATCGACAACGGTCGCAGAGGCCGTCCTGTCACAGGCGCCGGTAACCGTGCGCTTAAATCACTGTCAGATATGCTCAAGGGCAAGCAAGGCCGTTTCCGTCAGAATCTGCTCGGCAAACGTGTTGACTACTCAGGACGTTCTGTTATCGTTGTTGGACCTGAGCTCAAACTGCATCAGTGCGGTCTTCCAAAAGAAATGGCTCTTGAGCTATTCAAACCATTTGTTATGAAGAAGATCGTACAGGCTGGACATGCGCATAATATTAAGACAGCGCGTCGTCTGGTCGAGAGAGCAAATGACCTTGTTTGGGATATGCTTGAGGATGTTATCAAGGATCATCCGGTTCTGTTGAACCGTGCTCCTACACTGCATAGACTTGGTATTCAGGCTTTTGAACCCGTTCTGGTAGAGGGCCGTGCTATTAAGCTGCATCCTCTGGTCTGTACTGCTTATAACGCTGACTTCGATGGAGATCAGATGGCTGTTCATGTGCCGCTGTCCGCAGAGGCTCAGGCAGAAGCCAGATTCCTGATGCTTTCAGCCAACAACCTGCTCAAACCACAGGACGGCAAACCGGTAACTGTTCCTACTCAGGATATGGTTATGGGCTGCTACTATCTCACTATCGACAAAGAGGGTGAGAAAGGTGAAGGCAAGGTATTTACGAGTCTTGATGAGGCTATTATGGCCTATGATGAAGGCGAGATCGGCCTACACACACGTATTAAGCTTCGTGTAGTACGTGACCTTAGCGGCAGACAATTCAAGGGTCTGGTTGAGAGCACGCTTGGACGTTTCATTTTCAATGAGATCATTCCGCAGGATCTTGGTTTCGTTGACCGCAGCAAAGAAGAAAACGCATTGCTTCTGGAATGTGATTTCCTTGCTGGAAAAAAGGAACTAGGCAGGATTATCGAGCGTTGCATTCATACTCATGGAATCACGTATACTGCCATGATTCTGGATAAGATAAAATCACTAGGCTATCATTACTCTACCAAGGGCGGTATCTCAATCGGTATCTTCGACATGATCGTTCCTGACGTCAAGAAGAAATTTATCGATGAGGCTGAGCAGAAGGTTGATTTCATCAACAGACAGCACATGAGAGGTCTTCTGAATGATGACGGCCGTTACAACTCTGTTGTTGGTGTATGGCGTGAAACTACTGATAAGAT
>CAZHQX010000272.1:0-2108 GCA_964534195.1 uncultured Oscillospiraceae bacterium | reverse complement strand
ATCTACCTGACCCCATTTTGCTGATGACACATCCCAGAGGTTTTGCAAACTTGCCTTGTCCTGAACATTGCATGATACATAGATATACTTGCCAATATAAGTAGCAAGAGTGCTTTTTACAGAGTCAGACAAGTCTTCGCCGCGGCCGGACAATGTGACACTGCATCCAGCCCGCAAAAACTCAATAGCCATATGAAAACCAATTCCACGTGTACTCCCGGTTATTACAACATTTTTCATTTTCTATTCACCATCATCTGGCACTGATCCAGGCCAGCACAGGCTCCAGATTTTCTTCCTTTACGCCATCATAACCAAACTCAATTGTTGAGATCGATTCCTCCAGCTCTTCATCCTTATCCTTACGCTTCTTCAGCATTTTCAAGAAGAAGGTCATCAATAATTTGTCCATGCCCTTGAGCTCGCTTAGAGGAAAACAGCCGCCGCGCAGATAGAAAAACGGCAAACCCATAATTTTATTTCTCGCGGCCACTTCTTCCGGACTAGGCTCAGCAGTACGGGCTGTGCCTGAGCCACAAACTGCCACAATACGGCTCTTGCGAATCTTGCTTAACCCCTGAATTGAACCTGCCTTCATCCAGCCGAGAAAAATTATCTCATCATCCAGCCCCGCATTAGCAAAATTTTTGACTGAATAGGCCTTGAAGCCTGTTTTTGCAGCCAGCATATCCGCATATTTCTTGGTAAAACCTGTTTTCGATTCATAAACAATAATCATCTCTGTCATCCTCTCTGAGGTCGATCCATACCCTTGATCCTGGCTCTGACATAGAGACCGGATTCACTGATAACATCAAGATCCCAGGCCTGTTTTTCACCAGGATCAAGCCTTGCAGCCGACTCCGCACCATCCGGGCAAGGCACGAAGCTGCCAGAAGTCTCATCTCTAGTCGTCAGCGACCAGTTGCACCAGCTGATATTATGCTCATTGAGAAAATTCAGCCAGACATCGGCCTCATCCAGGAATGGTCCATTATCGCCACTGGCCTCACTTGTACCCCACTCAGACAGGAACACGGCCGCACCATTTTCGAGCGCATAACGGGTATTTGACATAACATTGCCGCGGTTACCACTATGATCACATGGCATATGCGTACCGGAATAGAAATGGATCGCGTACATAATGTTAGCGGCATCGATCGGATCATCAGCTGCCAGATCAGCCCGCTGACTCCAGCTCGGCGTCCCGACAATAATAATATTGTCGCCACGCTCTCTCAGCACTGTAATGATCGGCTCGGCATATTTTTTGATATCACGCCAGCCGGAAGCGTCATTCGAGTTCCAGTCACCGCCAGCCTCATTCTGATTAGGCTCATTACAGAGCTCCCAGATGATCTGATGATATTGAGGATGATCAGCATAATAGGCAGACAGGTCATCGAAGAATGCAAACGCTCCATCATAAACATATGAATTTGGATCACCCGGTGTCAGCACATGCCAATCGACGATTACATACATATCATTGGCAAAAGCCAGCTCGATCCCGCTGTATACCAGATCCTTGACGGCCGGATTAGTAGCATATCCGTCCTCGCCAATATACATGGCCAAACGAATAACATTGCTCTCCCAATCTCGCGCCAACGCGGCAAAAGCATTCTCATTAACGATCTCACCATACCACTGAAGCCCGTGCGTACTCATGCCTCTAAGCTGAACAGGCTGACCACTACTATCTGTCAACGTCATCTGTCCATTGATTTCTCTAACTGCCAGAGCACCTGCCTCGGACGGTCTGCGAACATTCTTCCTGCCTGATAAAAACTGATGATTACCACTCATGATCACACTCTCCCGACAATAATAATCCCTGCTAATACGATAACATTATACCAATAAGCTTTTTATCCAGTCTGCATGCAGCTTATACATTTGCGCATTTCTAGCCAAATCATCATTATTCGACTCAATGCTATAAGCCTCTGACCAGCTGGCAAGAGCACTTAAACGTCTAGCAACTACTTGAAGCACGTCACTCACGTCATATAACAGAGCTCTGTTATGCCCACTATATGCGACCAAAAACAACTCCAGTCGCTTAATTATTTCCACTCTGGCAAAAGGCGAGCTCTCCCCAT
>CAZHQX010000271.1:0-2114 GCA_964534195.1 uncultured Oscillospiraceae bacterium | reverse complement strand
CTGGTCAGAGAAACTGAAAAAGCAGCCAGAAATAATCCCGATTCCATTCTTAATAAGTTGATTGCAGACAATGGCGGACACGCTGACGGCCGCACGGCTTTTATCGGTATGAGGCAGGGTGACAAGGCAGCTGCTGAGGTTGTTGATTTCTATATAGAAATGCTGGCAGAGGGCCTTGGAAATGTTATAAATGGCTATATGCCGGAAGTAATTGTCATAGGCGGTGGTGTTTGCAATGAGGGGGACGCTTTGCTGCTTCCAGTCAGAGAGCGTGCACTCAAGAAGACCTATTTGGCACCTAGCGTCGCGGCTCCGCGTATAGAGTTGGCCACGATGGGCAATGATGCCGGTATTGTTGGCGCGGCTATGATGGCAATGAACTGTATTGAGGATGGTATAGAGGGCAAATGACGTTTGATCCAGGTGGCCGGCGCAATATAGCGCTGCTGACAGAATATGATGGCAGTGCTTATCATGGTTGGCAGTTTCAGGACAATGCAGCTTCGGTGCAGCAGACGATTCAGGATTCCTGGCTTGAGCTGACTGGTGAGAAAATTAGTCTGACATCGAGCAGCCGTACTGACGCAGGTGTAAGTGCCAGAGCTCATGTCAGCAATTTTCTGACATCCTTGAATATACCCGCAGAGAGAGTGCCTTTGGCTCTGAACAGTGTGCTGCCTGAGCCAGTCAGCATCAGGGCGGCAGCTGAGGTTGATCCGATGTTTAATTCAAGAGTCAGTCCGATCGGCAAGCGCTATTGCTATCGATACTGGCTTGGACCGGTCAGACCGGCGCTTATGCGTAATTTGACAGCGCATGTTCCAGGTCCGCTGGATATAGGCCTGATGGAAGAGGCTTTGGCGCAGATAATTGGTAAGCATGATTTTACCTGTATGATGGATCAGGGAAGTGTAAGACGCAGTACTATAAGGACTATCCATGATTTGTCTCTTAAGCTCGAGGGCAAGCTCCTGACGCTTACGGTTGACGGTGATGGATTTTTGTACCATATGATCAGGATTCTCGCTGGGACTCTGCTGTATATTGGACAAGGGAAGATACAAGCTTCCGATCTGCCGGCGGCTTTTGCCAGTGGTGACCGCAAGCTGACAGGTATGACAATGCCTGCCCAGGGACTCTGCCTCGAATGGGTCTACTATGATCCGCCAATATTCGATGAAGCGAAGCTGGCCATATATGAGGGAGGAATAATCTGATGTATAGCTCCAGATGGAAAGATAGAACTAATCTGACCATGCTCACTGACTTCTATGAGCTGACTATGTCGAAGGGCTACCTGGACAATGGTCTTGAAAACACGATTGCCTGTTTCGACCTTTTCTTCCGATCTGTTCCTGAGCATGGCGGTTTCGCTGTCATGGCAGGTTTGGAACAGATGGTTGAGTATTTAAACGCTCTTGAATTTACAGACGAAGATATTGATTGGCTCAGTTCCACAGGCCAATTTGATCAGCGTTTTCTGGAATATCTAAGAGACTTTGATTTTAAATGTGATGTCTGGGCCGTACCGGAAGGAACACCTATATTTCCCAATGAACCAATCGTAAAAGTCAAAGGACCTCTGATTCAAGCTCAGATGATCGAGACGATGCTTCTTGTAACGATCAATCACCAGAGCTTGATTGCGACAAAAACCGCCAGAATAGTAAAAGCTGCCAAGGGCAGACCAGTCATGGAGTTCGGTGCCAGACGTGCACAGGGCTATGACGCTGCCGTATTGGGTGCGAGAGCCGCATATATTGCCGGTGTTGCCGGTACCTCATGTACTATCTGCGGTGAGCATTTCGGTATACCGATACTGGGAACGATGGCACATAGCTGGGTTCAGACCTTCGCTACTGAGTTTGACGCTTTTGCGGCATATGCCAGATCATTCCCAGATAATGCCGTTTTACTGGTTGATACCTACAATACACTTAAATCTGGTGTGCCTAACGCTATCAGAACGGCACATGAGGTGCTTGAGCCCATGGGCAAGAGACTGCGCGGTATCCGAATTGACAGTGGTGACTTGACATATCTTACGCAAAAAGCGCGCGAAATGCTTGATGCAGCTGGTCTTGAGGACTGTAAGATCGCAGTCAGCAACGCGC
>CAZHQX010000270.1:0-2140 GCA_964534195.1 uncultured Oscillospiraceae bacterium | reverse complement strand
TCGCTGCGGATTTCAAGTCAAAAAAGCTGAAACCGTGGGTTTGTCGATCACCCGATAGAAAAGCAGCTGTCAAAAAACAGCGGCAATCAAAATACTGACACTCATAATGAAATAGTAAACTCTACTTCTTTTCTTCCTGCGCCTCTTCATCTACACTCTCCTGATATATAGCAATTTGAATCGAAATCAAATATCTCAAACACTTTAATTATACAAATAAATCGCCTTTTATCGGGGTATATTTACTAATTAATCAAATTAAGCCAATATAATAATAATTTTGTGAAGCGATGCCTGATTTCAGTCTAAATGTTATAATCATCCTAAAAAGAGGGGGCTTGTTATATGGGTATTATTTGTTTTGGCTCAATGAACATTGATCATGTATATGATGTCGATCACATCCTCAAACCTGGTGAGACTCTGGAGAGCTCTCATTATAAACTCTGTGATGGCGGTAAGGGGCTTAATCAAGCGATCGCTCTTGGACGGGCGGGCGCCGATTGTCGAATGGCTGGCATGCTCGGCCACGATGGCAGAGGACTGCTGTCAGCGCTTTCTTCGAGCAATGTAGATACTGATCTGATCCGTTTTGTTGAGGGACCTAGCGGGCATACAATAATTCAGGTCGATTGCGAGGGGCAGAATTGCATCCTTTATCACGGCGGTGCCAACAAAGCAATCTCGCAGGATTACATCGATGAAGTGATGGCAAAATGCAGCACAGGCGATTACATTTTACTTCAAAATGAAATCAGCATGCTGGCAGAAGTCATCGACTCTGCTGATGCCCGTGGTTTGAAGATCGTACTTAATCCTTCGCCGATCAGTGATGAACTTAAGAATCTGCCGCTCGAGAGAGTTAGTATTTTGATTCTAAACGAAATCGAAGGATTCGAGCTGACAAAATACGAGGCGCCGCTTGAAATACTGGCTGAGCTTAGACAGAAGTATCCGGATACGGCAATTCTTCTGACTCTTGGCAAACGCGGCTCAATCTATCAGGACGCGGAAATAACCGCTCATCAGGATATTTTCCAAGTACCAGTTGTCGATACGACCGCGGCCGGCGATACTTTTTCCGGTTTTTTCCTGAAAATGCTGATGGATGGTCAACCCATCCCGACCTGCCTGAAATATGCATCGGCAGCTTCAGCAATTGCTGTTGGTAAACAAGGAGCAGCACAATCGATCCCGACTTTTGCCGACGTAGAAAACAGCCCCTTGTTGAGATAACGAAGCAGACACAATTTTGTGCAAGTAAGTATTTTATGAGGCGGTATGAAAATGCCGCCTCACTTATGTAATATCCACTTCCTTTTTCGGTCTATATGGGTGAAGGACCTTCAAGATGTTCGAGAAGCAGCAAGAAAAACATGAGGATGTGTAATGGACGACCAGGAAATCATCAGGCTCTTTTGGGAGCGAGACCAGGATGCAATCGTTGAGACGGAGAGGCAATATGGCAGCTACTGCCATGCTATTTCGCAGCGGATCTTGCGTTCGCCAGAGGACGCGGCGGAGTGTGTAAATGACACCTGGCTGCGGGCCTGGCAGGCTATCCCTCCGGAGAAGCCTAATAGACTGGCAATCTGGCTCGGACGCATCACACGAAACTTGTCACTCAACCGGTTGGAATCCAAGCACGCCGGTAAAAGGGGCGGAGGCGAGGTTGATGTTTCTTTTGACGAGTTGGCTGAAGCGATAAGTGGATCAAACGGGCAAATTCAGATGAGTATCGTTGCCAGGCCTGATAGAGCAGATGAAGCGCTCGAGGCAAAAGAATTGGCAGAGGAAATAAGCCTCTATCTGATGACGCTGCCAAGGCAGAAAAGACTTGCTTTTGTCGGGCGCTACTATTATTTCGCCGAGCTTGATGAGATAGCTGCAGCAACAGGTGAGACTAAGAGACATCTATCTGTGATGCTGTACCGCGTTCGACAGGACCTGATTCGCCATTTGCGTGAAAGGGGCTATTACCTATGAGAGGCAATATGAATCGAGATAAAAACATACAACAAAACTCAAACAACAATACTAAGAACAGCACTGGCAAATTGGTCAGGGCAATTGGTCAGATTAACGAACAGCTAATTTCCGAGTATGACGATGCAGTAAGCCACTCGGATGCAGCTATTCA
>CAZHQX010000269.1:0-2141 GCA_964534195.1 uncultured Oscillospiraceae bacterium | reverse complement strand
TTGCTCCAGCGGGTTGTATGCGTATTATTGACTAAACGTTAAGCAGTCCGTCCAAATCAAGAATTTTTATTTTCTTGTTTGAGATCTGCTCTATCAAGCCGACCTCTTCTATCTCTGTCAGCTTCCTGCTGATTGATTCAGGCGTCGTCCCCAAATAAGAGGCCAGGTCTCTCTTCGACATTGGCAATTCGACTATCTGAGATTTACTATCTCGATCGAGACATTCGATCAGGAAGAGCGCGATCCTGGTTTCAACTCGTTCGGTAGCAAATCTGGTTGTCTGCTTCTCCGACTGCTCTAGTCTATGTGAAAACTCTGATAGAACCTTCAAGGATATCGAAGGGTATTTCAGCAGGAGCTCATTAAATTCCGAGCGGGTGATAGTACAGACACTGGTATCCTCGATTGCTTCCGCATATGCTTCATGCACAGTATCGCTGAACAACGCAAGCTCACCGGTAAAATCACCCGGCCGCAGGAAACGAATCAGCTGTTCTTTGCCCGATTCTGAGAGTCTGTAAATCTTAATTTTCCCCTCGCTGACAATATATAGTGTATTCGCAGGGTCGCCTGGACTATATAGATTTTCGCCTCGCTTGAACTTTAGCGAACGAATCAGTGACATGATCTCATCCATTTGCGCAGGCTCAAGATGATTGAATATTGGCACAAGTGAAATGCAGCTCTCGTCATCCATACATGTACCGTCTGAATTACAGTGATGGCACTGATGCTTATGGTTACATGTTGTTTCACTATCTACGCTCATGATGGTTCCTCCCGCGTCAATCATCTACTAAATCAAATAATAACATAGCCTATAGCTTTCGTCGTGCTCGCCTTTTGCCAGAATGCAATCTGATAATAATGTATACACTATCACTTCAAGCTGATTTATCTGAGAATATAGTATACAATCTATATATTGAGATTTGAAATAATTATCGCTGTGGAGGAATATCTTATGCGTTATCGTGAAATAGGCAAAACCGGCATCAGTGCCAGTATAATCGGGCTTGGCTGCGAGCATCTGGACAATAAGCCATATGAACAGGTAAAAGAAACGATCGATGCCGCGCTGGAGAGCGATATTAACCTACTCGACGTTTTCATGCCTGGCAAGGAAGTTAGGGAAAACATCGCCAAGGCTCTGGGATCGCGCCGCAAGGATGTACTGATCCAGGGACATATCGGCTCGACTGATATCAATCAGCAATACGATATTTCCCGTGATCTGCCTCTGGTTAAGCGCTACTTCGAGGATCTGCTGCGTATCTTCGGACGCATAGATTTCGGCATGATGTTTTTCATCGATTCCGAGGATGATTACAAGGGCGTATTCGAGACCGGCTTCGCCGACTATGTGCTTAAGCTAAAAGAAAATGGCGATATCGGCCATATCGGCTTCAGCTCACATAACCCACAAACCGCAATCAGAGCGATCAATACAGGTCTGCCTGAAATGATGCTGTTCAGCATAAATCCGGCCTTCGACATGCTGCCTGTTGGCGAGAATATTTTCGATCATATCGAAACCGGCTTCGGCTCGAACCTGTTCAGAGGCTTCGATCCCAAGCGTACCGAGCTGTATCAGCTCTGTGAGCAGAAGCAAATAGGTATCACTGTAATGAAAACACTGGGCGCCGGCAAACTGATATCTCCTGAGCATACGCCTTTTGCCAAACCACTGACTGTGCAGCAGTGTATGCATTATGCACTTACGCGTCCTGCGGTCTCAAGCGTAATGCTTGGCTGCAAGACCAGAGTGGAAATGCTGGACGCTGTACGTTATCTCGATATGAGCGAGGAAGAGCTTGATTATGCAGAAGTGCTGGGATCACTGCGTAACGATTTTCGCGGCAACTGCGTCTACTGTAGCCATTGCCAGCCCTGCCCGGTCGATATCGACATCGCGACTGTCACCAAGTATCTCGATATCGCCAAACTGGACAAGGATAATGTACCCCCTTCGATAAAATCCCATTATCAGGGATTAAACGCTACCGGCAAGGACTGTATCGCCTGTGGCAGCTGCGAGGAACGTTGCCCATTTGGTGTTGAGATCATTTTAAACATGGCAGAGGCCGAGCAGCTGCTGGGCTGAAATAAAGTCGGGAGCAAACTAAATAGCGTCACATAAT
>CAZHQX010000268.1:0-2152 GCA_964534195.1 uncultured Oscillospiraceae bacterium | reverse complement strand
TGTCCTGGCAAAAGACGAGCAGCCTGATTCGCCCGCTTTTTCTCAGAATGCTGAGTTCTCTGAAGGTCCTGAAATTATTGATCTGAACGATCGCCACAGCTACTACTTCCGTTTTGAGAATGAAACTCATCATGCCGGGGAATATCAAAACTATATCGAATATTTTGCCCACTGTTTAGATAATGGCGAGACACCCAAGCCAGATGTGGAAGAGGGAATCGGAACACTTGTCATACTAGCCGCCATGGAGAAGAGCCTGGCCTCCGGCCAGCCGGTCCAGATCGCGGATATGAGAAGAGAGCTCAGTCTGTAGTTTTATCAAAGAGTCTTGATAATGCCGGATAGTTGCCGGGTAAGTGCCGGTTATGCCGGATCAATGATCGGGCCCTGGCGACACACTCAGCAACAATGCCGGATAGCTGCCGGATAAATGATCAAGCAGTTACCCGGCACTTATCCGGCGTCATCACAATTGTAATGTAGTTTCTAAATGAATTACGATCTCTATTATTTATACATTGCCATGTAATCGCCATGCGCTTCGATCAGCTCGTCACACATGCTCTTGATGTCGTCGATGCTGAGCTCGGCGGCAGTGTGCGGATCGAGCATCGCTGCCTGATAAATATGCTCTTTTTTCTTAGTGACCGCGGCTTCAATCGTCAAGAGCTGAACATTGATGTTGGTCATATTCATCGCGGCCAGCTGCACCGGCAGTTTCCCGACATAGCAGGGCGAGATGCCATTCTTATCGACGAGACATGGGACCTCAACGCAGGCTTCTTCTGGCAGATTGGTGATTAGTCCTGTATTAAGCACGTTGCCGCCGATCTTAAATGGATTGCCAGTCACGACTGACTCAATAATGTACGAGGCATATTCATGCGATCTTTCGTGAGCCCTGGAAGCATCCGCCTCAATCGAAGAACGATCCTTCTGCCAGCCTTTGATCTGCTCTATGCATCTTCTGGGGTACTCATCGAGAGGTATATTGTAGCGATCTATCAGCTCAGGGTAGCGTGATTTGATGTAGAACGGGTTGTATTCGGCATTGTGCTCACTTGATTCTGTGCAGTAGTAGCCGAAGTCGCGGATATATTCGAAGCGGACCATGTCATTGTGCTTCTCAGCTGCGTTTTTTGCCAGAGCGCGCTTGCGAATCTCCGGATAGAGATCGTTACCATCGCGGTCACGGACATCCAACAGCCAGGCCATGTGATTTATACCGGCGATCAGGTTGGAGTGGCCATCCAATTTGTCTTTCATATCAAGTCCTTCAAGAAGTCCTGGTACACAGACCTGAACGCTGTGGCAGAGTCCGACAGTTTTTACCTTCGTATAGCGCTGCATGAAGCCGGTCAGCATCGCCATCGGATTTGTATAATTGATGAAAAGCGCGTTCGGGCAGACTTCTTCGATATCGGCCGCGAAATCCGCCATCACAGGGATAGTCCTGAGCGCCCGCATGATACCACCGATACCTAATGTATCAGCTATCGTCTGTCTGAGACCATACTTTTTGGGAATCTCAAAATCAACTACTGTCGAAGGCTCATAGCCACCGACCTGAATAGCGTTAATAACAAAATCAGCGCCGCGCAGAGCTTCCTTGCGATTCTCTACACCAGCGTATTCCTTGATCACTGCTCTGCCCTGATTGGTCGTATTATTAATAGCTGTCAGAATTGCCATCGACTCACTGAGCCTGACCGCATCGATATCATATAACGCGATCTCAACATCCGATAGAGCCGGAACCGCCATACAGTCACCAAGCACATTTCTGGCAAAAACTGTGCTGCCCGCACCCATAAAAGTTATTTTGATCATTCCATTTCCTCCCATGTCATCTTATAAAAATGCCTTAGTGGCAAACCTCAGAAGGCGCATGTCTTTTGCCGTGATATGAAAAAAGAGCATACGCAATGTTTCTTGTTTGCTCATATAATAACCAAAAGTCCTGATTTGTTGTTATGGTGTTTGTTGTTTACTGTTGTATAATTGTTGCATAACTCTTCGATTATTGAGAGGTGTCATTCTATGTACGAGCAGCCATTCAAGATATTTTACTGCGGCCGCGAAAGCTGCCAGCCGGGCCATTCCTACGGGCCGGCGATCAGGAAGCAGTATCTGATTCATTTTGTATTGGCCG
>CAZHQX010000267.1:0-2152 GCA_964534195.1 uncultured Oscillospiraceae bacterium | reverse complement strand
CAGAAGTAGTCGTCCCGGCCAAGGCTTTTCCCAGTGTGTTAGCGAAGCCGGTACCGAAAATAGTTAATGCCAGGCCTGTAACATCCTGCCTGGTTCTCATAGTAATGGTCAGGAAGGCGTAGATCAGGCTTCCAAGTCCCGCACCGGCCATACCTGCGAGCATCGCGAGCATTATGTTGTCAGTTCTATAGGCGGCTACGTAACCAGCGGCAGCGCCCATCATCATGAGGCCTTCGACACCGAGGTTCAGATGACCTGATCTCTCGGTGATCGATTCACCAACTGTTCCGAGTAGAAGTGGTATAGCCATTCTAACAGCTGAGGCTATAAAAAGAGCTACCATCATTGACCCATTCATTTTACGGCCTCCTTCCTGGAATCTATTTGTGTATCCAAACGTTCAGGCTTCTTAGTTTTCTCAATAACAACGCGATAGCGGATAAACAGATCGGAAGAGAGTGCGGCAAAAAGAATCAGGCCCTCGATAACCTTGGAGACTGAAGCTGGGACACCTACACTGATTTCCATGGCCATCGCCCCCTGCTCCATTGCCGCAAATAGAATTGATGTCAATATCATGACCGGAGCCTGAAGCTGAGCCAGCCAGGCTACCATAACCGCTGTGAAGCCATTCCCACCGCCAATACTCTCAGACAAGGTCCAGGAAACACCGGTCAGTTTGATCATGCCGGCCAGACCAACCAACGCGCCGGATATAATGGTACCGGTGATAATGACCTTGCGTACATTGATACCTGCGTAATGAGCAGTTTTTTCACTCTCACCTACGACTCTGATCTCATATCCAAGTTTGCTATAGCGCAGGAATACATGAACAATGACCACCAAGATCAGAGCAATGATCCAACCAATATGAATACCAAATAATTTAGGCAAATGCGCGGATGAGGGCAAAGGAGCGATCTGCGGGAAACCCATCGCATCGGGATCCTTCCAGAGCTCACAGCGCAAATAGACAGTAAACTTGATGGCAACATAGTTAAGCATCAGCGTAAACAGAGTTTCATTAGTCCGCGAATATGCCCGAAACAGACCAGGGATAACGGCCCAGAAGGCACCACCCAGGATAGCTGCGCCAGCCACAATTGGCAGAGCCAGCAAACGGCTCATATTTTCCGGCAGCTGATGAGATATGAAGGTCCCCCAGATAGCACCCATTATCAGCTGACCCTCAGCACCGATATTCCAGAAGCGCATGCTAAATGCAATTGAGAGCCCCAATCCGATAACAAGGAGAGGAACTGCAACTGTAACAGTGTTTTTGATGCCATAGGCGGAACCAAAAGAGCCTTCGAGCATCGCCGCGAAAGTCTCTATAGGATCATGTCCTATCAGAAGTATCAGCACACCAGACAGAATAACAGCGGCAAGGATAGAGGCAACACGAATCAAAACAGCCTTGACACCGGAAGCGTCTTCCTTCTTCGCTAGTCTGATCTTGATCATTGAGCCACCTCCTTCTTGATATCTTCAAGCCTCTGACCTGTCATCATGAGACCAAGTTGGTCCTTGGTGACTTTTCTCGCGTCGACGATGCCTGTTACTTCGCCTTGGCACATGACCATGATCCTGTCGCACAAGTCAATAAGCACATCGAGGTCCTCGCCGATATAGAGAACCGCAACACCCTTCATTTTCTGCTCATTCAGCAAATCATAAATTGTATGAGAGGAATTAATATCCAGACCTCTGACAGCATATGCTGTTATCAGCAATCTCGGATTCAGATTGATTTCTCTGCCAAGTATAACCTTCTGGATATTACCGCCAGACAACTTGCGTACAGTGTGAAATATACCCGGGGTCTGAATATCCAATTGCTTAACGATCGCATCAGCCTTCTTACGGGCGATCTTACGCTTCAACATCGGACCCTTGTGGAAGGCGTAGTCTTTTAACATTATATTGTCTGCAATGTCCATGCTGGCAACCAGACCCATACCCAGGCGATCCTCTGGAATGAAGCTCATGCTGACACCGAGGCGGATGATCTCGCGAGGTGAGAGTCCGACGATCTCTGTATCATGAAAATTAATGCTTCCGGATACAGGTTTGATCAGTCCGGCAATAGTTTCACAAAGCTCCTTCTGACCGCTGCCGGCCAGTCCTGCTACGCCAAGGATCTCCCCAT
>CAZHQX010000266.1:0-2154 GCA_964534195.1 uncultured Oscillospiraceae bacterium | reverse complement strand
GAAATTCTCGATATGATGAATATCGATATTAATCCTAAATCCAAAGTCTCCAGCCTGACCGTAGCCCGTCAGCAGATGGTTGAGATCGCCAAAGCGCTTTCCTTCAATGCTGATGTTCTGATTATGGACGAACCAACAGCTGCTCTGACCGATTCAGAAATAGTAGAGCTGTTCAGAATCATTAAGGATCTGAAGGCTAAGGGCGTTGGTATCGTTTATATATCACATCGTATGGATGAGCTTAAGAAAATATCTGACAGAATCACCGTTATGCGTGATGGTACCTATGTTGATACTGTTAAGACCAGCGAGGTCGAGATCAAACAGATCATCAGCATGATGGTTGGTCGTCAGATCTACGTTGAGGGTCATGCTAAAACTACTGACAAAACTCAGCCAATCGTGCTTGAGGTCAAAAATCTAAACAGCGGACGACAGATCAAGGATGTTTCGTTTGAGCTGCATAAGGGTGAGATTCTTGGTTTTGCCGGGCTGATGGGTGCCGGCAGAACGGAGGTCGCACGTGCTATTTTCGGTGCTGACAAGTATGACAGCGGCGAGATTTTCATTAACGGCAAACAGGTCCATATCAAATCACCACAGGACGCGGTCGCTAACGGCATCGGATATCTCTCTGAAGATCGTAAGCGTTACGGTGTAGCTCTCGGACTAGATGTTGCTACAAACACAGTAATGGCTTCCATGCCTCAATTCTCGAACAAGATCGGTTGGGTTGATGAAACCGCTATTCAGAAGCAGACAGATAAAATGGTCGATGCCATGGCGACAAAAACTCCAAGCAATAAGCAGAAAGTCAAAAATCTCTCCGGCGGCAATCAGCAGAAGGTAATCATCGGTAAATGGTTGACCAGAGATTGTGACATCCTGATCTTCGATGAGCCGACCAGAGGTATTGACGTCGGTGCAAAAGGCGAAATCTATAAGCTGCTCAATGATCTTGCGGATAGGGGCAAATCGATTATTATGATTTCTTCCGAACTGCCAGAGATCTTGAGAATGAGCCATAGAGTTTGTGTCATGTGTGAGGGCAGACTGACCGGTATCATCTCATCAGCCGAAGCAACGCAGGAATCGATCATGCATTACGCCACTATGCGTGAAGTACCGATCGTTGAAGAACATAAAGCTATTAATGATCAGGGGGAAACAAAATGAGCGCAAAAGCAATAAACAGAAATGGCAAAGTCAATGCCGACACCATGCAGAAATTCCTGGCATTCAGTGGCCTTGTGCTTCTGTATGTCATATTCTCAGTCATTACACCAAATTTCTTTTCACTTAATAATACGCTTGATATAATGCGTGCTTCCGCTGTTCAGGGAGTTATGGCTCTTGGCGGCACCTTCGTAATCATAACCGGCGGTATCGATCTTTCACTAGGCACTGTTATGACCTTCTCCTCAGTTATCATGGGAATCATGGTAGCTGATCTGGGAGTTCCAGTTTGGTTAGGACTGATAATCTGCGTAGTAACTGGTGCCATATGTGGTCTGGCAAATGGATTCTTCATAGCAAAAATGAGGATACCACCTTTCATCGCCACACTCGGTATGATGATGATTACACGTGGTCTCTCACTGGCAACTACTGGTGCCAATAATAAGTATTTCACTGATTATCCGAACTTCCGTCTGATCGCCAATGGTTCAATCGTTGATTCAGCGGTCAAGGCTATAAACCCAAATTGGTCTCTCCCGGTTCCGAATGCTGTTCTTATTCTTTTTGGTATGGCTATAATCGCTAATATTATTCTGACAAAAACTGTATTCGGCCGTTATACCTTCGCAATGGGCAGTAATGAGGAAGCAACAAGATTATCCGGTGTTAATACAGCAGCCTGGAAAATGGGTGTATACACACTTTGTGGGGCTTTTACCGGTGTAGCAGGTATCCTGATGGCTTCCAGACTTAATTCAGCCCAGGTTGCCCAAGGTGCAGGTATGGAGCTTGATGCTTTTGCCGCAGTTGTTATCGGCGGTACCTCAATGAGCGGTGGAGAGGGCACGATCCTTGGTACTATCATCGGTGCTCTGCTGATGAATGTTCTGCTCAATGGACTTCGTATCTCGATGATTCCGCAGGAATGGCAGTGGGTAGCAACCGGTGCTATCGTTATCGGTGCGGTCTACATGG
>CAZHQX010000265.1:0-2157 GCA_964534195.1 uncultured Oscillospiraceae bacterium | reverse complement strand
CAGGATCCTTTACGGTGGTGATTACAATCCGAATCAGTGGCCCCAGGATATCTGGCAGGAAGATATGCATCTATTCAAGCAGGCCTCTATCAACAGCGCGACGATCAATGTATTTTCATGGGCTAAGCTTCAGCCATCAGAAAATTGTTATGATTTCTCTGAGCTTGATGACATCCTTAAACTACTCAGCAAGGAGGGTCACGATATTGTACTTGGCACTGCGACAGCTGCGATGCCGGCTTGGATGGTTACTAAATACCCTGAGACCGCCCGTACTGATTACGAGGGACGCCGTCATAAATTCGGGCAGCGCCACAATGCCTGCCCGAACAGTCTGGTCTATCAGAAATACTCAAGGCTGATGGCATCCAAGCTGGCTGAGCGTTATGGCAATGATTCAAGTATTGTATGCTGGCATGTTAATAACGAGTATAATGGCGAATGCTATTGCGATAACTGCGAACGTGCTTTCCGCGTCTGGCTGCGAAATAAATACAAAACACTTGAAGCTGTAAACAATGCCTGGAACACTGAGTTTTGGGGCCACACTTTTTATAGCTGGGACGAGATCGTATTGCCGAACGCACTAAGCGAAGGCATCGGCAGCGACAAGACGGCTTTTGCCGGGATATCTATTGATTATCGTCGTTTCATGTCGGACAGCATGCTGGAAAATTTCAAGGCAGAGCGCGACGCGATCAGGGAATTTGATCAGAAAACGCCGATCACGACTAACATGATGGGCACCTATAAGTGGGTCGATTATTTCAAATGGGCCCGTGAGATGGATATTGTTTCCTGGGACAATTACCCTGCCTATGACACTCCCTGGAGCTATGTGGCGATGTCTCATGACCTGATGCGCGGTCTCAAGCAGCAGCCTTTTATGCTGATGGAGCAGACACCCAGCCAGCAGAACTGGCAGCAGTATAATTCACTGAAGCGGCCTGGCCAGATGCGTGCGCAGAGCTATCAGAGCATCGCTCATGGCGCCGATACGATTCAGTTTTTCCAGCTACGCCGCTCAGCCGGAGCTTGTGAGAAATTCCATGGAGCAGTGATCGCGCATGTTGGAACTGAAAATACTAGAGTTTTTCGTGAAGTCAGTCAGCTTGGCAGCGAGCTGGCAGCGCTTGGTGATAAGCTGCTCGGAGCAGAAAACAGGGCTGATGTCGGAATAATCTTCGACTGGGAAAACTATTGGGCACTTGAATATACCAGCGGCCCGAATGCCGACTTGAAATATGTCGATCAGATTCATCAGTATTACAAATATTTCTACGATCGCAATATCGCGGTCGATATGCTGTCAGTCGATGCTGATTTCTCAAAGTACAAGCTGGTGGTTGCACCTGTGCTCTATATGGTTAAGCAAGGAATCGGTGAGGCACTCGAGCGTTTTGTCGAAGCTGGCGGCAACTTCGTGACCGGCTTCATGAGCGGTATTGTTGATCAGTCTGATAATGTTCATCTAGGTGGTTATCCTGGTCCGCTGAGAATGCTTGCAGGCGTCTGGGTCGAAGAGATCGATGCTCTAGCGCCTGAGTCTCACAATTCAATCAAGTTCGCGGACGGTAGGGAATTCAGCTGCAGCCTGCTATGCGATATCATGCATCTCGAGGGTGCTGAAGCGCTTGCTGAGTATAGCAGTGATTTCTATGCAGGAACACCAGCAATTACTCGTAACAGCTTCGGTCAGGGTAATGTTTATTATGTTGGCACGCAGCCGGAAACAGAGGCACTTAGCGCTGTTCTTGACCATGCTACCGGAAACGCGTCTATCAGGCCGATTATCGAAGACACCACTGATATCGAGGTAACCTGCAGAATAGCCGGACACAAAAAGTATTATTTCCTCATCAATTTTAATAAACAGGATAAGAAGATTCCGGCTATGTTCGTGGGACAGAAGGATCTGATCAGCGGTGTAAATATAGTTGATGATACAGTACTTAAGACATACGATACATTTATTGTTGAAATCGATAATTAAATGCGGCTAATGACTTTGATTGGTTAATTCATGCCTAAGTCGATGCTTGTAATTGATGACAACACCTAATCGGCCTGTTGATCATCCACTTCATCAGTGGTTTTCAACAGGCTTTTGCCCTTTTTCATCTGCTCGCTGTATTCACTCTTCATCAGCTCGATCAT
>CAZHQX010000264.1:0-2178 GCA_964534195.1 uncultured Oscillospiraceae bacterium | reverse complement strand
CTGAAAGCGCTTGAATCACTGGCGCCGGATATAGTTGTGATCAGCATAACGAATTCATTCAATCTTTTTGCTGCAAAACGCACTGTTGAACAGATCAGAAATCATATCAAGAATCCAATGAGAATCTACGCAGGCGGCAATGCCTGCAGTGATCCTGATTCTGCCTGCCACCAGTTGGGGATTGACGGAGTGATAAACGACCTGCGCAAAATTCTTAATGACGATATGGAGGAAGCAAAATGAATCAATTATCCTTTCGTATAGCCTGGCGCTTCCTCAAGTCCAGCAAAGGTCAGACTCTTCTCATTCTGCTTGGAATAACCATAGGGGTTTCTGTTCAAATATTCATTGGCTCTCTGATTGATGGCCTTCAAAAATCGTTGGTTGATAATACAATAGGCCGGTCCTCTCATATAACAGTTGAGCCAGCGGGCCGTGATGCGGATTTCGCTCGTGATGAAGCTCTGATCGTTAAGCTTCAGGAGGATGGCAGAGCCGCAAAAATTGCTGAGTCATACAGTAATTCCGGCTTCATGGTCTATGATGATGAAACATGGCCGCTTGTTATCAGAGGGTTTGAAATTGAGGATGCTGATCGCATCTACAGATTTTCAGAATCTTTGGTTGAGGGCTCATTGCCACAGAAACAATATGAAGTAATGATCGGCAAGACTCTGGCCGACGAGGCACAGCTTAAGGTAGGCGATACATATTTGGCGATAAATCCTGCCGGTAACAGTCAAGAGTTCGAAGTGTCCGGAATTTTCGATCTGCAGGTAGCGTCGATCAATCAGACCTGGGCAATCATGGGGATCGAGGACGCGCAGGTTTTGTTCGCGGCGGAAGATAGAGTGTCCGCGATTGAAATTCAAATTGATGATGTTTTTGCGGCTGATACGATAGCTTCTGAATGGGGATCACTTATCGGTGAAGATGTTCAGATCACAAATTGGAAGGATCAGAATGCTTCGCTTCTGAGTGGTCTGTCCGGTCAATCGGCGTCCAGCTATATGATCCAGGTCTTTGTTTTGCTGGCTGTTCTGCTTGGTATCAGCTCTGTACTTGCGATCTCGGTGGTCCAGAAATCACGTCAGCTTGGAATTCTTAAGGCGATGGGTATCAAGGATCAAGCGGCCAGCTGGATATTTCTGGCGCAAGGCCTGATTCTTGGTGTGATTGGTTCGGTTCTTGGTACTGGTCTTGGATTACTGCTAAATTGGTCTTTTTCAATCTTCGTAAAAAATCCAGATGGCACGTCACTGGTTCCGTTCTATTTCGATCCTGTGTTTGTTACTCTTTCTATGGTAATCGCTATTATTGCCGCTACTTTGGCTGCATTCATACCTGCACGAAAATCATCTAAGCTTAACCCGATCGAGGTGATCAAAAATGGCTGAACTGCTTAAACTAAATAAGATAAATAAAGTATATGGTGAGAAGATCAAAACTCAGGTGTTGTTCGATGTTGATCTAAGCTTCGAGGCCCAGTCTTTTAACGCTATAATAGGTCAATCAGGCAGTGGCAAATCAACACTGATGAACATAATGGGTACGCTTGATAAGCCTACCAGTGGAGAAGTGCTGATAGATGGTATAAGCACCGCAAGCATGAAGAAGAATCAGCTGGCAGAGCTAAGAAATCAAACGATCGGTTTCATATTTCAGTTCCATTATTTGCTGCCTGAATTTACTGTTTTGGAAAATGTATTGATGCCGGCGCTTATCAAGAATGGTCGTACAGGCGATGCTGAACGTAAACGTGCGCTTGAGTTGATCGACATGGTTGGACTAACCCGCGTTAAAAATAATCTTGCCACTGATCTCTCAGGTGGACAACAGCAGAGGACGGCCATCGCCAGGAGCTTGATCAATGAGCCGAAAATAATACTTGGTGATGAGCCAACAGGTAACCTGGACTCGCAAACTACTGAATCAATATATTCACTGCTGAGAGAAATCAACCATGAAATCAAGTCGACTTTTATAATTATTACTCATGATCAGAGAATCGCTGAGAAGGCCGACCGTATACTTGAGATAAAAGACGGACGCATTAATCTGGATGTAACTAAATAATTAGAAATTGGAGGTTCATATGAGTAAGAGTTTTCGTTCAAGACTTACCGGGGTATTTGGCTATCCCGTAGATGAGAATCCTACGATCGTAATGCAGGAGGC
>CAZHQX010000263.1:0-2184 GCA_964534195.1 uncultured Oscillospiraceae bacterium | reverse complement strand
ACTCCTACTTAAATACCAGCAGCCAGACTCCGAACCCCAGAGCAGCCAGCGCGAATACCGCGAAGAAAATCACCGTGCCAAGCTCGCCCAGAACCTTACGGAAGAGCTTGATTTTTGCCATATCCCAGATCTTCTCGGGTTTCTTAAAGGCGATATACGCGACCACAAAAGCATATACAATTAACAATAGACCTAATAATGACCACCCCATAATAATTCCTCGCTTTCTGTTTATACGAAGCCGTTAAGCCCTCATGCCTTGCTTGATTCTTTTATACATCAACGCGAATACTATCGCGGTGATCGCTAAAATTATGAGATTGTGCAGCCAGATATCACTCCAGGCCGCCTGCTGAAGTACAATATCGTCAACAGAGCGATAAGCCCAATAGAACGGAGACCAGTAAAGCACCGGCTGCCATTTGTCCGGCAGGAGTATAGCGCCGAAGACCGAAGCCATGATTGGCAGAAACAGTATTTTCATCGAAGCGACCGCACCTATCGGCTCACTCTGATATACTCCGACCACAAATCCTAAAATCATACTGATCAGCGCGATCGCCAGCGCGACCACCGCGACCTGGAGATAATTAATTTCCGTGAAGCCCATTATCAGCAGTACCGCAAAAGCATGCAGAATAGGCAGCACAAGCCCGGGCAGGGCTTTGCCCAATATGTATTCCCATCGTTTGAGAGCACTGACATTAATTGCCGCCATCGTATTGTACTGTTTTTCCTCAACGAGGTTCAGCATCACGATCATGCCGCCAAAAACCGACATAAACACCACCAGAAAATCTGTGCCGAACCGGGCCAGCGGTGATAGCTGCCAGCCCATATCAGATATTTTAAGCTCAATAGGCGGCTCCAGATCAGGATTCTGCCAGGAGCTTAAAACCGCCTGCACCATTTCTCTCGTTCCTGTCAGCTCGTTGCCCGCAGCTATCAGCTCATAGCTACCATCAGCCTTGGGTACGATGCCGAACAGATCATCTGTCGCCTTAACACGTTTGACGATCGCGTCACGATCCTCAAGCAGCTCAACCTCGCCGTAGCGCTCCACATATTCGGCAAAAGCCGGCTCCGCCGTCTCAGGCAGCGCTACGTTTATGACAGTGCTGCCTACTCCTGGAATGAAGAGTTTGAGGAGTATGGTCACCAGCAGCGGCGCTATCAAAATATACGGTATCATAGCATCGCGCATCCCGCTTCGCAGATCACGCATTGCAACAGCTAAAATTTTCTTAAACATAGCGACCTCCTGCTTATACTGTTATCGTTTTGCGATAACGCCATTCGGCCAGTGCGAAAAGCACAATTCCGATTCCGATGAATACTGCCGCCCAAGTGTAGATATAACCTATGTCCGGACTCTTAAGAAGAGTCTCTCTGATCGCGAACAGCATAGGATATGAAGGGAGGACCCTGATCGCAAGCGGGGAGAATGCCGGCATGAAGTACGATACTGAGGCAAGCGCCAGAACGATTATCACCAGATAGAGCGAACCCATTGATTTGGTCAGAGTGTCATAGAAGCTTCCGATCAGCAGCCCCAGGGTCGATCCGAAAATGTTAAAAGATACCATAAGAGCCAGGAAGTGTCCATAATGCACATGGCCCGGCGCAACGGCCAGCACTGTCATCGATCCTGTTACTATACCTGTCAAGAGCATGATCCCCACCTTGCTCAGCAAGTACTCTCTAACTCTCAGAGGCGTGACCGTCAGTGCTCTGATCGTGCCTTCCTCCTTATCCATGAATACATAAGCCGCGATGATAAACAGACCGACAAAGGATGAATTCAGCAGAAGCAGAACCGGCAGCAAATTCACCTTCATCGGCAGCTTCTCAGCCGCCTCGTCAAGAACAGTCAGCTCTGTCTGATCAACATATCCCGGCAGCAGCTCCGTCATTGGCGCGGCAAATTGTGCCTGCAGCAAATTACGCATCTGTTCACTTTCGTAGCCTTGAAGAATAAACTCCATTGCCAGCTTAGATATTTCCTGATTGAAAGAGACGATCATGCCTATCGAATTGCGGTCCTCATCCATTTCAGCACGCAGCTGTTCAGCCGAATCAACCAGCTCGATCTCCTGAACACCCGACTCATCCTGCTCACTTGCGGCTAACTCGTCTTTTGCCAGATTGGATAAGTCCAGATCCGCCAGCATCTGCTCATCAAAT
>CAZHQX010000262.1:0-2186 GCA_964534195.1 uncultured Oscillospiraceae bacterium | reverse complement strand
CCACTGTTTTCAAAAGGTCCGAAGCTCTCGCCCGGACAAAAAGCCCTGATGCGCCCCTGCTTAAGCTGATCGCGCAAAAATTGATGAGTTGCCGACCTGATGGCACCACCGCTGCCGCCAGATCCATAGCCGTGTATTATTTTTACATTTTTGACTCCTGAACGCTTAAGTGTTGATAATTCAAGCTTAAGCTTAAAAATCGCGTTCTCTACTCTTGGAAGACCCTCTTCAAGATTTATGACTCGAGTTGCCATTAGTCAGCCTCCTTCCCGAATTGTTGTACCTCTCTTGATTCTACCACTCTTGGACCTTCCATGCTATAATGCCGGCATGAGATTGGATAAATGTCTGGCTAATTCAGGATATGGATCGCGTTCCGAGGTCAAACTGCTGATAAAGAGCGGTCATGTTTGTATTGGCAATAAAGTAATAACGGATCCAGGTACAGATATCAAAGAATCTGATTATGATCTGCTCAGCGTTGACGGACAGGCGGCAATAGTAAAAACCAGAGTCATACTGATGATGAACAAGCCTGATGGTTATATAACAGCCATGGAAGATCAACGGTTACCTACTATTGCTGATTTGATTCCCCCTCAATGGAGTAATAGCAAGCTTTTCCCTGTCGGCAGACTTGATCGTGATACGACCGGACTGCTGCTTCTGACAAACGATGGAATACTTGGCCACAGACTTACGGGCCCACGCTGGGGAGTTTGGAAAACCTATAGAGTTGAGACGAGTGGCAAGGCCTTTTGCCAGGATGATATTGAGGCCTTCTCATCTGGTTTGGCACTCGCAGACGGCGCTGTCTGCAGACCAGCTAAGCTTGAGCTTATCAATGATCACCAGGCAGATCTGACTATCCATGAAGGTAAATATCATCAGGTAAAACGAATGATGCTGGGCACGGGCAGAAGAGTAATCAAGCTCCATCGCTGGCAGATCGGACCGATCCTGCTTGATAACGAGCTTGAGCCTGGCGCCTGCCGGGAACTAAGCGAGCAAGAAATCTCAGAAATATACAAGGCAGTCAGTCTTGAACCTGATCACAAGGAAAAAGGAGACTAGTAAGTCTCCTCTGAATTTCATTTCAAATTTCAAATGCTCTATTCCATTGACCAGGCGCCTTCAGGCATAGATGGATTGGCTGCGGCCAGCTCATTCGCCCTCGCTTCCATCGTGGCATAATCTCTGATCCAGGCACCTAGCATTTTCATTGTGGTCTCCTGGTCACGAGTCTTAACGCCTACACTAATTATCTGATCATCTCCAAGCCAGATATCGAGACCCTCGAAGATCGCAAGCTCACTCACGTCTAAACCCATCATGACAGGATCACTCACATTTACAGCCTCTTCCTCACCAAACTCTGTTTCCTGGACAGAAGCATATATCGGTTTGATCTTTTCATAGATCTCAGCAGGCAGATCAGACATAGATGCGTAAAAATCGCTCAGATCAATAAACACACCCTGCGGCGCAAATTTGTGAAATGCAGCTCCGGTACTCATGAAAATGTCTATGGAATCTGAGTACAGCAGCGTAACAAGCTTCATATTGTAAGCATATTGTGACTGCCCATCATAATTAAGCGGTTGTGTTTCCTCTGCTAAATCAGCATCAGGTATCGATGACCCATCCTCAGTCACGACAGTCTCTGCCATTTCCTCAAGTCTCAGATCGATTGGAATAAGATGGACATCAGGATTTTCAACTTTGCCCTCTGATATTTCTGAGAAATACTTATAAGAAGCATCATAGGCACTGCCGCCATCATAAAACTGACCCATTACAATGATTGAAAAATCAGCCTTCTTATTAGTGGCGATCGAATAAATCAGCGATATGACCAGCACGGCAATAACTACTATAGCCAGAAGAGGCCAACGCCCATAATGCCAAACAGTTTGCCACTGCTTAATGGTCTTACCGGCGACGACTCTCTCCAATCTGGGATTGATCGGCTCCGGTTCCACATATCTGCCGGTAAGAATATTATAAGCCAAAGATACCTGATCCAGCTTCGTACGCGCCTCATCAGTATCTATTGAGCGATACTTCTTAACCAGAACAGTATACTTATTCTCTATATCTCTTAACTCAGCGGAATCTTCAAGCTCAAATATTTCCAAGCATTCTTCTCTTGACAGCAATCTATCACCTCATGGCAGACATTATTT
>CAZHQX010000261.1:0-2197 GCA_964534195.1 uncultured Oscillospiraceae bacterium | reverse complement strand
ACCTTGACGCTGTCCTGATCGACTCCACTGAGTCCTTTTGTTGCTTTTTCAATTTTCTGAACACATGATGGGCAAATCAATGCCTCCAGTTGAATAGTTGCTTTATGCATAGTTATTTCTCCTCTCTTGTTGGCCTGAGCTTATAGCGCAGCAGCCTCATTCCATTTAATATTACGACCAATATACTTGCTTCATGTACGAGCATGCCGATCGACATGTTCATCCATTCACTGAAAAACAAACTGAACAGCAGTACTAAAACTACACCTACAGCTATTATTATATTCTGACGCATATTTCTTGCTGTAGCTTTTGCCAGTCCTAGAGCATGAGGTAGACGGCTGAAATCAGAATTCATCAGTACAACATCTGAAGTTTCGATCGCGACGTCTGTGCCACTTCCCATAGCTATGCCGATCTGAGCCAGCGCCAGTGACGGACTATCGTTCACGCCATCACCGACAAAAGCAACGATCTTGCCTTTTCCAATCAGCTCTTCGATGAAGGCCGATTTATCCTCCGGCAGCATATGTCCATGAGCTTCTGTCAGTCCCAGATCCTGAGCTACCAGATCAACTGTTCCCTGATTGTCTCCTGAAAGAACGACCAGATTCTTAACGCCAAGTTTCTTTAACTTCTTAAGGTCATTTTTCACACCAGGACGTATCTGATCGCGGATACCAAGCAGTGCTTTTAGCTCGCTGTCGATCGACACCAGAACCAGTGAGTTGCCCTTCTTCTCGAAACTCGCGATATCGATAAGCGCTTCTTCCGATAAGTGTACCCGTTCCTGCTTCATGAGCGCGGCATTTCCAACTGCTACTCTGTGACCGTTGACCTGAGCAACGATACCGCCGCCTTTTACCACATCTGTATTTTCGACCGGGTAAAATTCTGTACTGCCTATATGCTCGACGATGGCTTTTGCCAGTGGATGATCTGATTCGCCTTCAACGCTTGCAAGGTACGCCATAACCTCTTCTGAATCAGCACCATAGATTCTCTCATCAGCGACCTTGGGGTTGCCGACCGTCAGTGTGCCTGTCTTGTCGAAAACGACTGTATCAACACGGCTGAAATCACCAATTACCTCACTGCCCTTGAGCAATACGCCATGTCTGGCGCCATTGCCGATACCGGCAACATTTGAAACGGGAACGCCGATAACCAGAGCACCGGGGCAGCCAAGAACCAGGATCGTGATCGCCAGCTCAATATCACGTGAGATCAGCCAGACTATAAACGCGAGCACCAGAACCGCCGGTGTATAGTATTTAGAAAATCTGTCGATGAAGCGTTCAGCCTCAGATTTTGAGTCCTGTGCTTCCTCGACCAATTCAATTATCCTGCCAAAAGTCGTGTCTTCACCGACTCTTTCGGCTACGATCTGCAGTGTGCCATTGTCCAGGATCGTACCGGCAAAAACGCTTGAGCCCTTCTCCTTACCTACGGGAACAGACTCACCTGTTATGCTGGCCTCATTGATATAGCCCTCGCCTGATAAAACAGCACCATCAACCGGGACCTTAGCGCCTGTTTTTACCAGCAGCACATCGCCTTCATCGACCTCGTCAACCTCAACCTCAACAAACTCGCCGTTTTCCATCTGCTTGAGCGCGCTCTCTGGCGCCATCTCCGTCAGCTCTTTTATGGCAGAACGAGTTTTGTTGATCGTCCGCTGTTCGAGAAATGCACCGAACAAGAACAGAAATGTGACAATAGCAGACTCTTCGAAATTCCTGATAAAAAACGCACCCGCTACAGCAATCGTAACCAGAACATCAATACTGACGACTCTCACCCGGAGAGCCTGATAGGCCTGAATAGCGATTGGGGCAACACCAAGGACAGAAGAGATAGCCAGAGACCAAACCGCCACGGTTTCATTATGAAAAACCAAAGCACTCGTGAAGCCTACAGCTATCAAAATAGCTGATATTATGATAATTTGATTTTTCTTACTGAGAATGTATCTCTGCATAATTATTACCTCCTCCCTGCTTTTGCCAGTTTACGCTTTATATGATTTTTCAATTTCAGCCAGCATGCTGTAGACCGCTTCATAGCTCTCGCAGACATCGTTCGGTACAGTGTAATTATTTGTTGTCTGACGCAGCTGAGCGAACTCATCATTCAGGTTCAGCTCATCGCTGCCAGCTGTGGTCGTTTTCTCAAGAATGGCTTCAAACAGCGCACG
>CAZHQX010000260.1:0-2217 GCA_964534195.1 uncultured Oscillospiraceae bacterium | reverse complement strand
AGGAGCAGAGCCATGTGATGGACCTCGCGTGGTTCGCCGGATTCAACGATCAGACTGACGCTGGTTCTTGTTTTGCTGCGGATGAGGTGGTGATGTAGTCCTGCCAAGGCCAATAGGGCAGGAATCGGTGCATGCGTGAGGCTTGAAGCTCTGTCAGAAATAACAAGGATCGACGCGCCGCGGGCAACTGCCTTGTCTGCAGCTGCGAAGAGATCCTCCAGTGATTTCTCCAGAGCCCGGCCGCCACCGTTTACAGGGAAAATCGCCTGTAGAACCACTGTTTTGAAGTTATCATCATCAAGCCCCATGATCGCGTCCAGCTCATCATTATCAAGAATTGGATTATCCAGCTTGATCTGTCTGCAGTCATCGGCCTGGGGGTCGATAAGATTACCGCCACGGCCTAAATGTATCTCAGTCGAGGTGACGATCTCCTCACGGATAGCGTCTATCGGCGGATTGGTAACCTGGGCGAACAGCTGCTTGAAGTAGTTATAGAGCAGCTGGTTCTGTGAAGAAAGCACTGCCAGAGGTGTGTCCTGACCCATTGATCCGAGCGCTTCTATACCATCCGCTGCCATCGGCAGCAGGACCTCGCGCATATCCTCATAGGTATAACCGAACAGCTTCTCCAGTTGTTCCAGCGATAACCCCTTGCTTCTGTCTGCGCGGGTCGAAATATCTGAGCTGTTAGCCGGCTGGCTATCGGCCAGGCTTTTGCCAGTGTTTCCTGATGCTGCTTCAGATGGAGTCATATCAAGATCAGAGAGCCTGAGCATATATTTGCTGAGCCATTCTTGGTAGGGCTTCTCGGACGCGACTTGAGCCTTCAGCTCGTCGTCGGCGATGATCCTGCCGGCCTCTGTGTCGATCAGCAGCATGCGGCCTGGTCTCAAGCGATCCTTGCGAATGATCTTGTGTGCCGGTATGTCGAGAACGCCAGCCTCTGACGCGAGGATTATCATGTTATCATCGGTCAGGTAATAGCGCGAAGGTCTCAAGCCGTTGCGGTCCAGAAGCGCAGCTACGCGGACTCCGTCGGTCATGGCCATGGCAGCAGGTCCGTCCCATGGCTCCATCAGCATGCTGTTGTACTCGTAGAACGCACGCAGATCTTCTGGCATCTGATCATGCTTGTTCCATGGCTCCGGCACCATCATCATGGCTGCGTGCGCCAGACTGCGGCCTGACAGTGTCATGAACTCGAGACAGTTGTCAAACATCGCGGAGTCGCTGCCTTGGGGGTGGATGACAGGAAAGATCCGCTCGAGATCCTGCCCGAAAAGATCGGTCTTGATCGCCGCCTGTCTAGCGTTCATCCAGTTAACATTGCCGCGCAGCGTATTGATCTCGCCGTTGTGAATCAGGTATCTGTATGGGTGAGCCCGCTCCCAGCTAGGGAAAGTATTAGTGCTGTAGCGTGAGTGAACCAGGGCGAGCGCCGACTCGAAATCCAGACAGGTCAGGTCAACATAGAACGCATCTACCTGTTCCGCGGTCAGCATGCCCTTGTAAACAATAGTTCTGCTTGAGAGACTGGCGAAGTAGAAATAATCCGAGCTTGTTTCGGGAAGTCCCTCAATCAGTTTCTCGCAGCGCTTGCGAATGATATACAATGTACGTTCAAACTGATCCCTATCTGAAGAATCAGCAGAAGCAGCACCGATGAACAGCTGTCTGATGTACGGCATGCTGTCACGTGCGGCCTGTCCAAGACTGCCGGCGTTGACCGGCGGTGTTCTCCAGCCGAGGACGATTTGGCCTTCCTCTTGAATTATAGTCTCGATTTTCTTCTCGACATAGGCCCTCATTGCGTCCTGCTTAGGCAGGAATACCATACCAACTCCATATTCGCCGGGCTGTGGCAGTTTAATGCCGTTTTCAGAGCAGACACGCTGGAAAAAGCCGTGCGGCAGCTGGAGGAGGATTCCGGCACCGTCACCTGTGTTATCTTCGCTGCCGGCACCGCCTCTGTGGGCCAGACTGGAGAGAATTTTCAGACCGGATGTGACGATGTCGTGCGAACGCACGCCGAGTATATTGACAACGAATCCTATTCCGCAGGCATCATGCTCCAATCGCGGATCATAGAGTCCTTGCTTCTCAGGTATGCCTTGTTTGCTATTAAGCATTGTATTTCCCCCTTTTATGAAATAATAAACGACCGAACTTGCATTTGCTTAAGATCAGTCGTTCCTGTCACACCATTGTGATAAA
>CAZHQX010000259.1:0-2230 GCA_964534195.1 uncultured Oscillospiraceae bacterium | reverse complement strand
CAGAAGGGTAAAAATGTTTATTGTATCTATGTAGCGATAGGTCAGAATCTATCGACTTTGGCCAATATAGTTAATAATCTGCAGAATCGTGGTGCTATGGATTATACGACTGTAGTTGTTGCAAGTGCTTCCGCTACCGCGGCGATGCAATACATGGCTCCATTTTCCGGTTGTGCCATGGCTGAAGAGCTGATGTACAATGAGCATGCTGATGTACTTATTGTTTATGACGACCTGACCAAGCATGCACAGGCTTATCGTGCGATCTCACTGCTTCTTCGCCGTCCTCCCGGACGTGAAGCCTATCCAGGTGATGTTTTCTATTTACATTCGAGGCTATTGGAGCGTGCGGCACATCTTAGCGATCGTTTAGGTGGCGGCTCAATGACCGCACTACCTGTAATTGAAACTCAAAGCGGTGATATATCGGCTTATATTCCAACGAATGTTATATCAATTACTGACGGGCAGATCTATCTTGAATCAGAGCTGTTCTATCAAGGACAGAGACCTGCTGTCAATGTCGGTCTTTCGGTTTCACGTGTTGGTGGCGCCGCACAGTCAAAAGCAATGAAAAAGGTTGCCGGACCACTACGTATTAATTTAGCACAGTATAGAGAGCTTGAGGCTTTTTCACAGTTTGGCTCTGAGCTCGATGACGCAACACTACATCAGTTGAGAGTGGGCGAGAGGTTGATTGAAGTACTTAAGCAGCCGCCTTACTCCCCTTTGCCGATGGAAGACCAGGTTATCATGCTCTATCTTGCCAACAAAGGTGTTTTGACTGGTTTGGACCGTGAGGATGTTAAGATATTCCTGTCATCCTACATGACCTATATGCGTGACCGTCACCCGGTTTTACTTGAGGAGCTGGCTGAGAGCCAGTTGTTTACCGATGCCATCGCAGCTACGATCGATTCAACGATCAAAGATTACATGAAGCTATGGCAGATGGAGAATGAGGATAATGGAACAGATATCTGATATCAGAAAACGGATGAAGAGCGTCCGTGATATAAAACAGACGACCAGGGCTACACAGCTGATAAGTGCTGTCAAAATGAGACGGGCACGCAGTCAGCTTGAAAAAACCAGACCCTTTTTCATCATCTGTGCAGATACCATGATAGAGCTTTACGAGAATGGCGTGGTTCAAGATAACCGCTTTTTCCAGTTAAGGCAAAAAAAAGAAGGCGAAACCTGGAAGATCGGCTATTTCGTTCTTACTGGAGATCAGGGACTGGCTGGTGCTTATAACTCAAATGTTATTGCAACGGCAGAAAAACATATACACGGCAAAACAGTGGATAATATTGCCAAAGGCCTCAATACAACCGCACATTTGTATGTCGCTGGCAAAATCGGTAAAGAACGTTTGATTCGCGATGGTTTCGATGTGGATGAAGACTTTAAGTATCCGATAAGCGAACCGACTTATTATCGAGCGCGTGATATATCCGATTACATATATCATTTATATAATGATCGAGAACTGGATTTGGTTTATTTTATTTATACAAAAATTGAATCAGCGGTATCGATGGAGCCGGTTGTAGCAAGAGTTCTGCCAGTGGATCCATATTCATTGCAAAAAACAATTCCGCCTGATTCACCCTATAGCAAGTATGGGCTTACCGCAGCTGATAATATTGAGTACTTCCCATCAGCTGATGAAGTCATGAACTATCTGATTAATACTTATTTGAACGGTATGGTCTATGGTGCTTTGGCAGAAGCCTATGCAAGTGAGCAGACTGCAAGAATGACCGCCATGGATAACGCAACAGATAATGCGAATGAGATGCTTGATAAGCTTAGGCTGAAGAGCAATCAGGCCAGACAGGGCAAAATCACAAATGAGATAAGTGAGATTATCGGCGGAGCGGAGAGTTTGTCTAAGAAGTAAAGCTTAGCTGATCAATCAGAGTAACGGAAGGTGATAAAATGTCAACAGGTTATGTGACTCAAATTATAGGCCCGGTTATTGATATTAGGTTTCCAACTGAGTTTCTGCCGGCTATGCACGAAGCGGTAAAGATTCAAAATGGCGATAAAACCCTTACTGTTGAGGTCATGCAGCATCGTGGTGACGGTATAGTTCGCTGTGTATCCTTTTCTCCTACAGAAGGCTTGATGCGTGGCTGTGAAGCAACAGCTACAGGCGGACCAGTTACTGTACCGGTTGGTGATAAAATTACCGGCAGATTATTTAATGTGCTTGGTGAGACTA
>CAZHQX010000258.1:0-2232 GCA_964534195.1 uncultured Oscillospiraceae bacterium | reverse complement strand
TGCTGAGCTTGCCTCAAACGGTTATGTTGTAGCCAGTATAGGTCATACACATCAGGCTTTCTTCACCAGCGATGTCGATGGCAATGTAACTATAGTTGACTCTGATTTTATTAACGAGGCTTCGCGCATCAATGCAGTACATGATACCGGAAATGATGAAGAAATCTATCACACTACCAGTGGTTGGATGAAGCTACGCACAGACGATGAGAACTTCGTAATAGACAAAATCATTGAACTAAACGCATCTGATCCTGATAGTCATCTTCTGCCAATGATTGATATTGAACATATAGGCTTGATGGGACATTCACTGGGCGGGGCATCCTCAGCTCAGGTCGGTCGCGAGCGTAGTGATATCGATGCGGTTATAGTTCTCGATGGGACCATGCTTGGCGAGGAAGTCGATTTCCAAAACGGCTCGGTTATTCTCAACAACGCTCCCTACCCAGTGCCGCTGCTCAATATTTATGCAGAAGATCATTATGAAAACGCTGTCAAATACGATGGTGAGGGTTATAATAATTTCCATGCGACACAAAATGCTATTGATGCTTATGAAACTGTGGTTGCAGATGCTGGTCATCTCAATTTCACTGACCTGCCGCTGTTTTCGCCAACACTGGCAAGAGTACTTGGTACGGGAACGGTAGATGAGCTTCGCTGCATCAATATTATGAATGAAGTTGTGCTCGAATTTTTTGACAGCTATCTTAAAAATGACGGAGTACCGGACATCCAAGCGAGATATTGATTAAGGAAAAAGATTTATGAGAGTTCAAATCAAGCGTATAAGAGAATTGTCTGACGAATGTACCACGATTGAATGCGTGGAGATCACACCTGATATCGAGAGCATCAGAACCTATGCTCTTAGTAAAGGTACGACTCTAACCGGTATGGTTGGTGAACGCATCTATAATTTCAATCTCTCCGAGGTCATTTATTTCGAGGCAGTTGATGAGAAGGTCTTCGCCAATACGCATCATATGACATTTGAGCTCAAGAACCGCTTATATGAGCTTGAACAATCGTATGAGAACAAGCATTTCATCCGCTGTGCCAAGGCTTTCGTGATCAATCTGATGATGCTTGAATCGATCAGTCCTGCCATGAATGGCAGATTCATTGCTCATATGAAAAATAAGGAAAATGTGATAATTTCAAGACAATATGTTCCGGCACTTAAGCAGGCTGTCATGGGTGCCGCAAAGGGGGCAAGTAAATGAGTTTCCGGGATTACCTGATAAAAAATGTCATGATGAGCTTCTTTGTCTCAGTCGCATGTATCTGTGTCGCGATGGCACTGATAGGATCGTCATATGAGCCTGACGCAAGCTTCGGCTATGAGGCTTTTTTCTCACCGGTACTATTTGGTGCGGCTGCTACTATACCACTTCTGGTGAAATACTCAAAAAAAGAGCTCTCACTAAAACAGGCGATTATTCGAAATATTCTTCATTTAGCTATGCTTGAGGTACTGATTCTTTCATTGCTCTTCGCTGCAGGCTTAATAGCAGATGCATCTATGGCAATATCACTTGGTTTCTCGATACTTGTTATCGATGTCACCGTATATCTGGTTCTCTGGATCAATGACACGCGAACAGCAAGAGCCTTCAACAAGGCTCTTGCCGAATTGCAGCGTCAGCAGGAATGAGAAGCATTACTGTGTCGCCAGAAGCTTCTGCCATTCCTGATGGAAGTCGCCTTGGTCAAGCCGGGAGAATAACGCATCATGATCGAGAACTATTATTGTTTTGTTGGGCTCAGCTGGAATATTAACGATACCTTATATAGTTGATGTAATAGGCACTGCCTGCATCATGCTTTCGTTAATTTCCAGTACTCGATGAAGCCCATCTACGATCATGGCGATAGTCCCGGCTTGTTTATTTCCGCCTCTTATTACAAGCAAGTTCAATGATTCATTGTCAGATAGCTTATGTCCGAGCATATGTCTGGTGTTACGACTGCGATATAATGACCGCGATAGCTGACGTTTGATTCAAAAGTTTTAGCTGGTTTGCTCTCACTGATTGTTGAAGATGCGATAATTTCTCCATTATGATCAAATATGAAGAGCTTGCTGTAAACTGTATAAAGGCTATGAATATATCTGAGAATGAGCTCCATTTTTTGCCTGTCAGCCTGAGTGATCTCTTCGCTGGACAGCAGGCTGCGGAAATGGCTATGCAGTGCCCACCAGCGGCAATCATTAGCGCGTTCATA
>CAZHQX010000257.1:0-2233 GCA_964534195.1 uncultured Oscillospiraceae bacterium | reverse complement strand
GCTTCACCACCTGTCAAGCGGAAAACAAGGTAGCTGTCGATCGTACCTATGCAAGCCTCGCCCGTCTGTGCTTTTTGCTTAAGCCCCGGAACATGCTGCAGCATCCAAGCTGCTTTTGCCGCTGGATAATACGCAGATAGCGGAAGACCTGAGATCTTGCGGATATCCTGCGAATGATCCATAAGATTGTCACAGATTTTGGCTCCGCGCTGACACTGCCAGACGATTGCAGGTGCCAAAGGCTTCCCTGTCGATCGATCCCAGGCCACAGTGGTTTCGCGTTGATTACAAAGAGATAAGCCGGCTATATCAGCGTCAAAAGAATCAGCCTGCTCTATCATCAGCTTTATAAGCTTGAGTACATTCTGCCAGATTTCCTCAGCATCATGCTCAACCCAGCCCGGCGCCGGATAGAATTGCTTATGCGCGAGCGAGTCTTTTGCCTTGATGAAGCCATGCTCATCTACAAGCAGCGCTTTTGTACCGGCTGTACTCTGATCAATTGCTAAAATGAAGGACATAAATAATACCTCTTGCTGACTATTTGATTTTTTCAATTATTTGAGCAGATTCTGTGCTGTCAAAACAATGTTGTCCGAGGTCAGTCCGTAATGCTTAAAAACCTCTGAGCTGGAGCCTGTCACTATGTTCTCATTTGGCAAGGCGATCCGGCGCAGCTTCTTCGGTTCATTCTCAGCAAGCAGAGAAGCGATGATACTTCCTAGACCGCCGTTAACACTATGCTCCTCAACTGTAATTACCGCCTTGCAGCGCGAGGCAGTTTCAAGGATCTTCTTCTGATCAAGCGGCATTAATGTGTGTACATCGATCACAGCCGCGGAAATACCTAGATCATGAAGCTTACGACCTGCCTGGAAAGCATGCCAGACTGTTTCTCCACAGGCAAATATGGCGATGTCAGTACCTTGTGTAAGTTCAATTGCTTTGCCAATTTCAAATTCCGGCTGCAGGCCGCTGTCGCCATCCGGACCGTACAGGTCAGGCACCGCGCCTCTGCCCATACGGACATAAACCGGACCAATATGCTCAGTCAATGCGGCAGTCATCTGCTTGGTCTGCCAGGCATCTGCCGGCAGGATAACTGTAAGTCCGGGGATTGCGGTCATAGTCGCTATATCCTGCAGACTATGGTGGCTCGTACCAAGTGCACCGTAGCTCACACCACCGGATATGCCGATGATCTTGGCATTACTGCCAGAGTAAGCTATGTCGACTTTTACCTGTTCTGCGCTTCTCATAGAGTAGAAGCATGCCGGCCCTGCCACGAAGGGCTTAAGTCCGGCATTTGCCAAACCTGCTGCCAATCCGACGCAGTTTTGCTCGGCTATACCAACCTCTATAAACTGATCAGGCAGCTCTTGCGCGAAATCTCCAAGCATAACCGATCCCCTGGAATCGGTACACAAAACAACTATATTTTTATCACCAGCAGCTTGTGCCAGAATCTCCTGTGAAAAAGCTTGTCTGCATGGAATACTCATTGTTCTGCCTCCTGTTCCTTAAGCTCTGCAAGTGCCTGTTCAAGCTGCTCTGCGGTCGGCACACCATGATGCCATTTCGCGACATTCTCCATGAAAGAAACGCCTTTTCCCTTAGTGGTGCTGGCGATTACCATACGTGGCTTGCCCTCTTGCTGCACAGGCTGATTCAGCAGGTCTATCAGTTTTGTAATATCATGTCCATCAGCTTCATAGACATCCCAGCCAAAAGCCTCCCACTTAGCCTTGAGCTGCTCCAGCTTCATTACATCTTCGGTTGAACCGCTGATCTGAAGGCCGTTTCGATCGATGATAGCAGTCAGATTGTCGAGCTTGTAATTAGCTGCTGACATTGCGGCTTCCCAAACACTTCCTTCTGCAAGCTCACCGTCACCCATAAGCACAAATGTGCGGTAGCTTCTGCCTGTTTTTTTTGCACCCAGGGCCATTCCGGACGCAACAGACAACCCATGTCCAAGAGCACCCGAGCATATTTCCATGCCAGGCACTTTATTAGTTGGGTGTCCTATCAGTCTCGAACCATATTTACTGAACGTATTTAACTCTTCCCGCGGGAAAAATCCCAAATCAGCCAGAACACAGAGGTAACCTTCTACCGAGTGGCCTTTGCTGAGCACAAACCTGTCTCTGTCGGGCCATTTAGGCTCCTGCGGTCTGACGTTCATAACGCCATAGTAAAGTGCCGTCAGGATATCCACGCTTGAAAGCGAGCC
>CAZHQX010000256.1:0-2266 GCA_964534195.1 uncultured Oscillospiraceae bacterium | reverse complement strand
CACATGTCCTGGTTTGTTGCGGTACTGGCTGCACCTCATCTCAATCACCCAGGATAATTTCCAATTTCGAAGAGCAGCTGGCTGATCATAAAATCAGCAATGAAGTCAAAGTAGTAAAAACTGGTTGCTTCGGACTCTGTGCCGAGGGACCGATCGTAGTAGTTTATCCGGAAGGTGTAATGTATTTCAGAGTATCTCCTGAAGATGTTTCTGAAATCGTTTCCGAACATCTCGTAAAAGGCCGCTTCGTTACACGACTGATGACAGTCTCACATGAAGAGAAGGCAACTCATGCTCAGAACGTCGAGGAGTCAGACTTTTTCAAAAAGCAGCTGCGCGTCGCTCTGAAAAACTGTGGTGTTATCAATCCGGAGCTTATTGAAGAATATATCGCTCATGACGGTTATACAGCCTTGGGTAAAATCCTTACAGAAAAAATCGCACCTCTTGACGTTGTAGATATGATCAAGAAGTCAGGTCTGCGTGGACGTGGCGGCGGTGGTTTCCCGACAGGTCTGAAATGGGAATTCGCTGCTAAACAGCAAAATGATCAGAAATATGTCTGCTGTAATGCTGACGAAGGTGATCCGGGAGCGTTTATGGATCGTTCGATCCTAGAGGGCGACCCGCATGCAGTTGTTGAAGCTATGGCTATAGCTGCTTATGCTATCGGAGCGAATCAGGGTTACGTATATGTTCGTGCCGAATATCCGATCGCTGTACAGCGCTTGCAGCTTGCTATCGATCAGGCCCGTGAATACGGTCTGGTTGGCAAGAATATTTTTGAAAGCGGATTTGATTTTGATATTGATATCAGACTTGGCGCTGGCGCTTTTGTCTGTGGTGAAGAGACTGCCCTCATGCGTTCGATCGAAGGCAAACGCGGCAATCCTACACCTCGTCCGCCTTTCCCAGCTGTTAAGGGCTTATTTGGCAAACCGACCATACTGAATAATGTTGAAACATATGCCAATATCCCGACAATTATCAGGAACGGTCCGGAGTGGTTCGCCGGTCTTGGAACGGAAAAGAGCAAAGGAACCAAGGTATTCGCTCTTGGCGGCAAGGTTAATAACGTAGGTCTGGTTGAGATTCCCATGGGTACAACTGTGCGCGAGATCGTTTATGATATCGGCGGCGGTATTCCTGGTGGCAAGGCTTTTAAGTCTGTTCAGACTGGTGGTCCTTCAGGCGGCTGTATTCCAGCTTCATTACTTGATGTTCCAATCGACTATGACAATTTGATCGCCGCTGGCTCAATGATGGGTTCTGGTGGTATGATCGTTATGGACGAAGATACCTGTATGGTTGATATCGCCAAATTTTTCCTTGAGTTTACAGTTGAGGAATCATGCGGAAAATGCGCACCTTGCAGAATCGGTACGACCAGAATGCTGGAAATGCTCGATAAAATAACATCTGGTAATGGCACGATGGAGGATATTGATAATCTGGAGAGAATCGCTGTCTCAATCAAGGAAGGCTCACTTTGTGCTCTTGGTCAGACTGCGCCTAATCCGATTCTTTCTACACTCAAGCATTTCCGTGAGGAATATATTGAGCATGTAACAGAGAAAAAATGCCGCTGCGGTGTTTGTAAAGAACTTACAACCTTCTACATCATCCCTGATCTTTGTAAGAAATGTGGACTTTGTGCTAAGCGTTGTCCTGTTAATTGCATCAGTGGTGTACTGGGCAAAGAACCATATGTTATCGATGCCAGCAAGTGTATCAAGTGTGGCGCCTGTGAGCAGGCATGTAAGTTTAAGGCAATAATCCGGAAGTGATACCGAGTAAGGAGCGTGAATTTAAGTGAACATGGTTAACGTGACAATAGATGATGTCCAGGTAAGTGTTCCTTCCAATTTTACAGTTTTGGAAGCTGCACGCAAGGCCGGCATCAATATACCGACCCTTTGCTACCTGAAAGGTATCAATGAGGTTGGAGCCTGCCGTTTATGTCTAGTCGAGGTTGTCGGCGGACGTGCCCTGGCTGCTGCCTGTGTCAATCCAGTCACAGATGGTATGGTAGTAAAAACAAACAGTAATAGAGTACGTGCTACAAGAAGATCTACTCTCGAAATGATTCTGTCTGATCACAACAGAGATTGTTTAGCATGCATTCGTAATAAGAATTGTGAACTGCAGGATCTGGCAGAGCGCTATAATATCCGTCAGGTTACATTTGAAGGTAAAATGAGCGAGCCCAAGATCGATGACAAATCTCAGTCGATCTTCCGTGATGCCAGTAAATGTATTCTCTGTG
>CAZHQX010000255.1:0-2269 GCA_964534195.1 uncultured Oscillospiraceae bacterium | reverse complement strand
TTTAGGGCCACTCAGGGGCTTCGGCCGGCATATCAAGGAAAACCGGTATTTTGAAAGCGAATGGTTCTTCCAACAACTCAAGATCTCTGTACGCTCTGTAAGTTCTTCTGCCCTCAGACCAGGCCATCTGGATGTTCTGCGCATATTGCCGCAGGAACAGGTCCGGATCAGCGACCAGATCGAATTTTTGGCCATAGAGGGTATCCTGCCCAATAGCTACGTATCTGTCAGCGATCCAGATCGCACCGCCTGTTATGGCCTTCTGCGGTGTGTTCCACGGAATCAGCCAGCGTTCCTCTTCCTCGTCTAATTCTTCTGTTGTTGAATCCTTACCGTACTGCGCGAAGCGGGCACCGTTGATCAATGCGCCATTTTCAACCTCAGGATTTGGCGTTGAACCGATATTGTAAAAATTGTAAATACCTTCGTAGCCTTCGAGATCACCGTAAGCGAGTAATGATTGACCCTGAGGCCCCATCTCCTGTAGTATCTTGGCGGCTATGAAAAACGGACTTATATCTGCCTGTGATCCGGCCCGATAGATCATATCTGCGTAGTCGAGTCCTTCTTGATTGTCAGCAGACATGAAGGTATTCTCCAGCATAGCCGCCACGCCTTCACGCGAATGAACATCAGGTTCGAAACGAAGTGACTCGAACTGGAAAAGGTCAACAGAGTTCAGCGCATGACGTGGATCACCAAAATAAGCTATAACCTCTGTTGCTGCTGCCTTCCAGGCTGCGCCATCATAGACAGGACTGTCAGGCTCGACCCAATGCCCTGGACTGTATCCTGCATCGACCAGATTCTTATCCAATTTATCTTGAGCTTCGACAAAATCAGCCCACAATATCTGTGTATCATCTGGTCGAAATTCCCAGCTTGGCCGTTCGATATGAATAGCCCAGAGCGGAGTTCTATAACTGAACGGGAAATCCTCCAGCACCTGATGATAACCATCTAATGCAGGAGACTTAAGAATCTTGAGATCATAGACCTCAGTGTTGCCTTTGTAACCTGTGATTTCAAATCTAAGATCGTTGACAGATGGTCTTAGCTCGATCAGATCTGCACTGTCAAGCTCCATCGTCGTTCCGTCTTCATAATTGATGCTTACGACAAGCTCGGCTGCACTGCCTTCAACTGCCCAGGTCTCGAAGTTCAGCATGCCTGTTTCCGGTAGTACATAGAGACCATAGAGATAGTGATCGTTATCAAAAACGGGCGCGAAATCAACCGCAGTACCATTTACATCCTGAAGCTTAAGCAGACCTAAACGGCTATCAGAGGACAGAAGATTATAATTTGAGGCGGGCTGCCAGCTTGGTTGTCCATCGGTTTCAACAATATTCAGCTCCTGCTGATCCTCGGAAATACCAAGAACCGCGACATATCTATATGGCAGCTGTGTGGTAACAGCTGCGGTTTCAGCATGCACGATCGAATAATGCGCATTTTTCAGGTCACCTGATTCTTTTCTCGATACGCGAATATAGTAACTGGTAGCGTTGCTGGTGTCATCACTATTTGCACGCAGAGAAAGAGGCAGAATATCATCTTCATTCCCCATATAACGCAGTGCAGCGTGGACACCCTCTCTGCTGGAGCTCGTGGCACGAGAGCTGCCCATTATATTGATCAGCTCCAGCTCCAGATCTGTATCAGACTGAAAAAGAGTTACCATAGCCTGATTATCAGCACTGTCTATCCTGTACCAGGATTCCTTGGAATTGTCGTAGGCAGCGGATATATCCGGCATGGCCTGCAGGTCGATCGCCTCGATCTTGCCATATTCGAGAGCCGATACCTCCGGAACGACAAATGAGTCGAGACTTATCCAATGTCCACGTCCATCTGATGTCTGAATCAAATAATCAAGCTTATGGCTGCCGGAGCGCTCATATCTCGTGTCCCAATAAACAGTAATTATACTTTCATTTGCGATATCCTCTTCGATCATTTGATCGCGAAGGCGCCCATATGCATGGCTCTGCTGCAAATGACCATTAGAAAAAATCTTGATTCTGGCATCATCACCCGAAATCTTCATCTCAGCCGAGACCGGCAGAAGTCCAATAATTCTCTCTCCTTGCTCCGGCAAATCAGATATAAGGGTAAAGGTCCGAATCCGCGTAGGCTCATCCTTGTATAAATTTTGTCCAGGAAGCTCAAACGAAGCACAAAGCTCATCGATCCAGGCCAGCCTGCTGCCAGTCTGCTGCAGAAGCAGTTTTGCCTGGTCAAGCTTATCCTCTTCGATCTCCGCGCC
>CAZHQX010000254.1:0-2284 GCA_964534195.1 uncultured Oscillospiraceae bacterium | reverse complement strand
GCATAGTCAGGTATGCCGCGAAGCTCTCGCTCGGCAGCTTGCGCAGTCTTGTTCTGCCGCTCACGCTGCCATGCTCCGGACAGAGAAAAGAGGCTGTTAGCTTACTACCCTTCTTCTCCCAATCGATCACTCTTTCTAGTTTATGACCGCAGGCAGGACAAACCAGATCAGTTCCGAGCAAATGCTCCTGAATCCTGGCGACATTCTCCAGAGGCTCTATCTTCTGCTGATAAGATCTCACAAGATCAGGATCATAGGCATAATCCTCCAGTCTCAGACTAGCCTGATCAGCTGATTTCTCAGTTTCTGCAACCTCAACTATTGCCTGGAGAATTCGACCGGTATACCAGGCATCCTGAACAGCCTGATGAAAAGGTCTCGATTTATCAATATTGAGAAAATCAAGAGCGTATTCAACACTACGTTGTATACCGGCTTGTTCAATAACCTCATCAAACAAATATTGCACATCCAGACAGGGAGCTTTTAACGCCTCTTCGAAACCATAATACGCCAAATTCTGTTTAAGAACAGGCGGATCACTCTCGCTCCAGGTACATAGCATATAATCATCGCCGCACCAATTGATAAAATCTTTGGCAGCATCTGAAAAAGGAACACCTGTACGCATGCTCTGCTGTAGTCTTCTGGTCACAGCAGCAACATGTCCGGAAAGAATTGGATAAAGCTTAGGTCTGACAGTGACACTGAACTTATTAATAATTTCCAGGCTTTCATTTAGTTTGACCGCGCCTATTTCTATTATTTCAAAAGGCAGAGCCTGTCGGTCTTCATCAGAGACCTTATTGGCCCTGCCAGGTATGTTCCACTCGAGATCAAAAACAATATAATGCATCAGCTGTTTCCTTTCTTACTTACGAGCGCATTCACTCGCGTTGGCTGTCAATATATCAAGAGCATGGTTCAGAACAGGCTTCACTATATCAAGGCATTCACCTGCTGCCTTGGGACTACCCGGTAAATTGATGATCAGACAACGACCACGTGTAACTGCGACACCTCTGGACAACATTGCCCGGTCAGTATACTTCATGCTGCCCGAACGCATTGCCTCAGCTATACCGGGAACATGCCTGTCAGCGATATCGAGAGTGGCCTCTGGAGTAATGTCACGTGGTGAGAGTCCTGTACCGCCTGTCGTTACAATAAGATCGACGCCCTCTTCACTAAGCCTTAACAGCTCAGCTGAAATCTCACTTCGCTCATCTGGTACGATCGACATAAAAGCAACACCACCGATATCGGCCAGCTTCTCAGCAAGCAGCGGTCCGGACTTATCCTCACGAATACCCGCCGCACCTTTGTCACTGATAGTTATTACCGCGATTTTATACTCTTGTGAATTATACATATTACCTGAAACCTCAGCTTCTATAGCATATAATCATGTATGAGTCTTCTGGTTTGACTCAGCTGATTTTCAAACCCTATGATAGCACTAATGGCCGGATTTATGCTATAGTATTCGCTAGCAAACCTCTTCGAGTCTGAACGGCTAAATCAGAAATTACTGCATCTGACATGCTGCCAGACCGGGGCCCGGGGGAAACGCCGGAGCCTTCCACTGCGAAAAGGAGAAGGATAATATGACAAGAAGAAAACTGATACTCATTTTACTGAGTATGCTTATGCTGGTGCAGCTTACAGCCTGTGCCTCAAGCAAGAAGCCAGAGAACAAGCTGGTAAGACTATCCACCACAACAAGCGTACAGGACTCTGGCCTGCTGCCTGAGCTTGAGAAGCTTTTTGAAAGCAAGAGCGGTTATTCGCTCGATATCGTCGCCAACGGTACCGGCGCAGCTATCAAGCTGGGCGAAACCGGTGATGCCGATGTTATTCTCGTTCATGCCAAGGCGGCCGAGGAGGACTTCATCGAGGCGGGCTTCGGAGTTGAACGTCTTCCCTTCATGCACAACTATTTCATAATAGCCGGCGACGAAGCTGACCCGGCATCAATCGCAGGCAGTTCAAGTGCCGCGGAGGCTTTTGCCAGTATCATGGAAGCAGAAGCTGATTTTGTTTCGCGCGGAGATGATTCAGGTACGCACAAGGCTGAGCTGAAGATCTGGCAGCAGGCCGGACTGGAGCCTTCAGGAGACTGGTACATTTCTGCAGGTAAAGGTATGGGGCCTTGCCTGACTATGGCCGGCGAGATGCAGGCATATATCATGACTGACAAAGCCACCTGGCTGGCTACTAGAGATCAGCATGGGCTGGCAATGCTGGTTGATGAATCTGATGACCTTAAAAACACATATAGTGT
>CAZHQX010000253.1:0-2291 GCA_964534195.1 uncultured Oscillospiraceae bacterium | reverse complement strand
AAAGAATGGCTAGATATACAGACGCATCCTGCCGCCTTTGTCGTAGAGAGGGCGAAAAGCTCTTCCTCAAAGGTCAGAGATGTTATACAGGCAAGTGTGCCATCGCCAGAAGGAGTTTTGCTCCGGGACAGCATGGCCAGGGAAGAAAAAAAGTTTCAGAATACGGAACACAGCTACGCGAGAAGCAGAAGACCAAGAGATTTTACGGTGTGCTTGAGAGCCAGTTCCGTAAGACTTACGATAAGGCTACCCGTATGCACGGTAAGTCTGGTGAGAATCTTCTGATGCTGCTCGAACTACGTTTCGACAATATCATCTATCGTATGGGTCTTGCTTCATCAAGAGCCGAGGCTCGTCAGTTGATTACTCATGGCCATTTTGCTATCAATGGCAAAAAGGCAGATATTCCTTCGATGCAGCTTTCTGCTGGTGATGCGATCGAGGTTCGTGAGGGTTCACGTAAATCTCCCAAGTTCCAGGATATGGACAGACGTACTGTACCAGCCTGGCTCACCTTTGATCCAGAAGCGCTTAAGGGAACAGTTGCTCAGATACCGACTCGTGATGATGTCGATCTGGAAGTCAAGGAAACCCTTATTGTCGAGCTCTACTCCAAGTAATGCACAGATTATGTTCGCAGTTGCTTGCAGTTAATGAGCGCACGAAGGAGGATTATAATGATTGAGATCAAAAAACCTGTGATTGAATGCCTCGAACGCAGTGATGACGGATCATATGGAAAATACGCTATTGAGCCGCTTGAGCGTGGCTATGGTATAACACTCGGCAATTCACTCAGAAGAGTTCTTCTGTCTTCGTTGCCAGGTGCTGCTGTAACTGCTATCAGGGTAGAAGGTGTATTCCACGAATTTTCAACCGTAAAAGGCGTCATTGAGGACATGACTGAGATCATTCTCAATGTCAAAGGAATTCGTGCCAAGCTGCATGTTGATGGTCCCAAGACCGTTTATATCAGCACAGATGAAGGCCGTACAGGAGTCGTTACCGCTGGAGACATCGTAAGAGATGAGGAAGTAGAGATACTCAATCCTGATCATCCGATCGCAACGCTTAATGGTGATGGCAGACTCTTTATTGAACTTACTATCAATAAGGGACGCGGCTATAACACTGCTGACCGTAATAAGTGGACAAGCCAGCCAATCGGTGTTATTCCGATTGACTCAATTTTCACACCTGTGAAAAAAGTCAACTACGCTGTAGAGAATACGCGTGTTGGACAGTTCACTGATTATGACAAACTTACTATTGAAGTATGGACAGACGGTACTGTTGACGTTGCTGAGTCACTTAGCATCGGCTCGGGTATCATGACTGAACATCTTAGCCTTTTCATGGCTTTGACTGAATCAGCTGCTGGTCCCAGCTTCAAGGATACAGATGAGAGCAGTAGTAAAAACCATGTTCTCGAAACGGTGATTGAGGATCTTGACTTCTCTGTCAGAACCTATAATTGCTTGAAGCGTGCAGGCATCAATTCTATAGGTGATCTGGTTGCCAGATCCGAAGAGGATATGATGAAGGTCCGCAATCTTGGCAAGAAATCACTGGAAGAAGTTATCCAGAAACTTGAAGAACTCGGATTGTCTCTGGCAGCTCTGGAAGAGTGATCAGATACTAGATCCGTTTGTTAGGAGGTTAAACGAATGCCTGTTTATAGGAAGCTTGGACGCGCATCCGATCAGCGCAAGTCCATTCTGAAGAATCTGGTTACGGCTCTTATAGTTAATGGCCGTATCCAAACAACTACAGCTCGTGCACATGAAGTTCAGCGTATCGCTGAGAAGCTCATCACCACCGCTGTTAAGGAAAAAGATAATTTCACAACTCGTGAGATAACTGTTTCTGCCGCGAAGCTTGATGCTAAGGGTAGAAAGGTGCTTAAATCCGCTACATCCAAGAACGGCAACGAATATGATGTTGTAGTTCGTGAGATGAAGAAGGAAATGGTACAGGTTGATAGTCCTTCAAGACTTGCAGCACGCCGCAGAATGATGCTTTGGCTCAACAAGAGTCATGACGCTGCTGGCAAAGCAGTCAACCCTGTTAATCATCTTTTCTCAGAGGTAGCACCTAAATATGCTGATCGCAATGGTGGTTATACAAGAATCATCAAGCTTGGCGCCAGACGTGGTGACGCATCTGAAATGGCAATACTTGAGCTTGTCTGATATATTAGAAGCAGATAAATAGTATTCCAGGTAATAATACGGTTATAACCGTAATATACGGGGACAGGTATTGCCTGTCCCCGTTTTTTCAAATGAGGG
>CAZHQX010000252.1:0-2296 GCA_964534195.1 uncultured Oscillospiraceae bacterium | reverse complement strand
ACAACAGGCCAGTCGAAGCTGCGCTTGCCGTCTTTGACACCAGTTGAGCGGAAATCAGGTACAACTGTGAAGAACTGCCAGATCTTGCGATCGAGACCGGCCGCGGCCAGCTCTTCGTGGAGGATAGCGTCAGACTCGCGAACAGCCTCAAGACGGTCACGTGTGATCGCGCCTAGGCAGCGCACACCAAGACCAGGTCCGGGAAAAGGCTGGCGATGAACCATGCTGTCAGGCAGGCCGAGGGCCGATCCAACTGCTCTGACCTCATCCTTGAACAGCATTTTAACAGGCTCGACTAATTTGAAATCGAGATCCTCCGGCAAGCCACCGACATTATGATGGCTCTTGACGGCTTTTACAGTTTTGGTACCGCTCTCAATAATATCCGGATAAATCGTACCTTGTCCAAGATACTCTATGCCAGTAAGCTTCCTTGCCTCTTCTTCAAACACACGAATAAACTCGTTACCTATCACCATGCGCTTCTCTTCCGGATCAGTCACACCGGCCAGTTTATCGAGGAAGCGGTCTACCGCGTCAACATATCTCAGATCGACACCGAGCTCTTCGCCGAAGACCTTGATGACCTGCTCAGATTCACCCTTGCGCATAAGACCGTGATTAACATGAACACAAGTCAATCTATCACCGATGGCTTTTGCCAGCAGAGCCGCGACGACAGAGCTGTCAACACCGCCGGAGAGAGCCAGCAAAACCTTGCCCGTTTCACCAACCTGCTGACGAACAAGATCGATCTGGTCTGATATGAAATTTTCTGTGTTCCAATTGGGCTGGGCACCACAGGTTTCGAATACAAACTCATACAGGTCAGCTCTGCGGGCTTGAGCATCCTCTGCCCAGGGAGCACCTTGCTTATGATCAGCGAGAAGCAGTGGCAGATCACTGGCATAAACCGCTTCTGAAGCATCGATTTCGACACCATCGATCACACGGTTGATTCCACCATTAAGGATAATGCCGCGGACATTGGGCAGAGCTGCCAGTTCGGCCGCGCTGATATCATGCGGATGTATCTCGCTGTAAACACCGAGGGCCCTGATTTCACGTGCCAATCTGGCATTCTCATCACTTCCGAGATCTAGAATAAGAATCATGTCCTGTTTCATTTAGTACTCTCCTTGCCTGCGATAAATTAAAAATCCCCTGTATTTTAGCACGATACAGGGGAGCGTACAACGTAAATGAAGGTTTAGATACTTCGGAAAAAATCACATTCCTCGTCGTTGCATATCCGGGCATCCTCGCTTCTAATATTGCAGTGAAAAACATGCGGCAGCAGGTTGCTCTCGTCTCCGTAGATCTTACTCACATGCTTGATTCCCAGTTTCTCAAATACATTTACAATAAAACGCGGCTGATCTACCAGAAAATCTCCAGTCGAGGTCATCACATACGACGGTGGAAAATTCTCATTGATGTGCAGACAAGGCTCGATCAGCTCAAGCCGCTGAGGCGAAAAATTACGACCAAGCAAGTCTTTTGCCAGTTTTTCCAGAAGACCATTCTGAAACTTAAATGCTTCAGTCACACTATATATTCCACAATTAAGAGCCACTGCCTTAGGCACGAATCCCTCAGGCGACGAAAAACTATATTTAGCGGCATATTCCGTATTGGTACAGAAGCTGCAGTACAAAGCCAGCAAATGCGCACCAGCCGAATCGCCAACCATGAAAATATTATCTAGATCCAGCTTGTACTTGTCTGCGTTCTCCATCACCCAATTAACGACCTGATTAGTGTCTTCAAGCTGTGCCGGATACTTGCCTCCGGGTGCCAGACGGTAGTTGAAATTGACGACCGCAAAACCCCTCTGGGCCAAGCTCATACAGTAATACTGATATACTTCCTTGGTGCCGTAGACCCAGCCGCCGCCATGCACACTGATAATTACAGGTAGAAGCCCCTCAACATTGCGCGGACGATAAAGATCGAGCAGATTCCATTTACGCTTGGTTCCATAGGAAATATCATCATAGCGAATCACGTCATCTGGCGTGGTTAAGCCCGCGTCACGCTGCTTATCTCCTTTTGCGAACATAAAATTTACTAGCAAACTGGCAAAAGACATGTTGTTTCTCCAATCAGTTCTGATTAAGATTTCTTGACGTCAGATATTTTTGCTCTCTTCTTCTTGTTCATTACTATACTTATTACCGCAGCTAAAACAGCTAACAGGGCAACTATTCCACCGATGATCCAGCCGGTCAAGCTCTTGCTTCCAGGATCATCAGAAACCTGAGGCTGTGAAGACTCTTTTGAATCCTCCACTGTA
>CAZHQX010000251.1:0-2309 GCA_964534195.1 uncultured Oscillospiraceae bacterium | reverse complement strand
CTTTACCGTCTTTTCATCTGAGCTCGTTTGAAGTCTCATCGACGAATGTGTTGACTGAGGAGGAAATTATTGTTGCCAGTGGCCTGTCTGACGGACAACACCTGATTAGTGGTCTGGGTGGAAGTATGCGCCATTTTTTTCAAATGCGTTATCAGAGGGCTGAGCAATCTATAGAGGCGTATTCTCCCTATGTTAAATCTGCAGATGTTCGTATGAGATTTCCTGGTGCTGTCTCAATAAACGTAGAGGAGAGGATCGAGGTTGCATATGTTAACATACCTGATGGCTGTGTTCTCATTGACAAAGAAGGCTATGCCTTGAGCATTGATCCGGATATTCCTGGGGATATCCCGGTGATCGAAGGGATCAGAGCAGTGTCGCTCAGTCTTGGGCAGCCTCTTACAGTTGACGTTTCAAGCTCAATGCAGCTGGCTGTGACAATAATGGGGGCCATTATAGATGCCGATCGTGATGAGAGATCATCAGTCAATTTAATGACGCATGTCAGGAAAATCAGACCGGCCGGTGGTAATCTTGTATATTTAACTGTGGTTCTGCCCGATACCGGTGAGGAGCTGATTATTCTGGCTGAACGCGGAGGAGATTTGTCAGAAGATATACTCTGGCTTAGATTTGCCTTGGAGCAGGGAGTTTTGAGCGGCCATGGCAAGGGCGTGCTCGACCTGACCGGCAGCAAAAAGATTTTCCGTCCTGACAGCTAAAAAAATAATGTAAGGCAGCACAGCGGCAGTACTTTTTTTTGCTGATAAATGTTAGAATGTGTGAAGTACTGCTTGTCAATATCTTTGCAAAAGCAGGCATACTGTTAATAAGTTGAGAATGGAGAGTTTAGATGTTTCCACTGATCGGATTAATAATCGGACTGATCATAGGTCTGCTTTGGAATATAGAGATACCACCGGAGTTCTCATCCTATGTGGCTGTTGGAATTCTGGCTGCTATAGATTCCGTGATCGGCGCCTTAACAGCTAATCTCAAGAATCAGTATAATACCAAGCTGTTCGTAAGTGGTTTTATCGGCAACAGCGCGATAGCTGTCCTTCTCGCTGCTCTTGGTGATCAGTTGGACCTGCAGCTTAGTCTGGCAGCGGTTTTCGCTTTTGGTAATCGCATATTTATTAACTTCTCAACCATTCGCAGGATACTTCTATCCCGAATGGGTAAGAAGGGTGGTTCTGACATACTTAAAAATGACAAGAAATCGGAAAAAGCTTAGAATAATGGCTGATAGAGCAAGGTTTTGTTGTATGAGCCAGACAGTTAGTGTAAAATTACTACAATGTGGTAAAAATGGATCGATAGCATATGAGACAATGTATGATTCTGGTGGTCGATCTGCTGAATAAATAGTTAAGTTCTGAGAGGAGATGTTCTTTTGGTTGATTATAAAATGGGTTTCGGCATGGATAATGATCATTTCGCGACAATCAAGGTAATAGGTATTGGCGGAGGCGGCTGTAATGCAGTAGACCGAATGATAGAAGGTGCTGTCCAGGGGATAGAGTTCATAACTGTTAATACGGACAATCAGGCACTGCTCAGAACCAAAGCCAGCAATCGTGTACAAATCGGAGAGAAAATAACCAGAGGACTTGGCGCAGGTGCCAACCCTGAGATCGGTGAAAAAGCTGCTAATGAGTCGAAGGATGAGATATCGCAATTAATAAGCGGTACTGACATGCTCTTCATCACAGCTGGCATGGGTGGCGGCACAGGTACAGGAGGTGCTCCTGTCGTAGCTCAGATTGCAAGAGAGCTTGGTATTTTGACGGTAGGAGTTGTTACCAGACCGTTCAGATTTGAAGGATCACGTAGAATGCAGAACGCGGAACGCGGTATTCGTGAGCTTGAGAAATATGTTGATTCATTGATCGTAGTTCCAAATGACAAACTGCTTGAGATCGCTTCTGATGATACAACTGTTGATGAGGCCTTCAACATGGCTGATCAGGTCCTGAAATACGGTGTTTCCGGAATTTCTGACCTGGTTGCCGTACCAGGACTTATCAATCTTGACCTGGCGGATGTCAGACGTGTTATGACGGAAGCCGGAGTCTGCCATATGGGTATCGGCAGAGCGTCCGGTGAGGGACGTGCCGCAGCTGCTATCAGGCAGGCAATCAATAGTCCGCTGCTCGACACGACGATTGATGGAGCTTGTGGTGTGATAATCAATTTTACCGGCGGGCGCGATATGCGTATTCGTGAGGTTGATGACGCGGCCTCTGTTGTTCGGGATGCTGTTTCGCCTGATGCTGATATTATTTTTGGTGCTGTTATTGATGAGA
>CAZHQX010000250.1:0-2312 GCA_964534195.1 uncultured Oscillospiraceae bacterium | reverse complement strand
GTACAGGCAATAGTAGAGCAAATCAGGAGCTGAATACCAGAAACTTTTTGCGTTTTTTCTTGTTTATTACAATTTTTATATTTAAAACGCAAAAAGCGCCATTTACAGCGCTTTTTTTGTTTCATAATCCGACTTTTCGGATAATTTTTGGTGGAGGTGAGGGGAGTCGAACCCCTGTCCGAAATCCTATCCGCCAGAGCATCTCCGGGTGCAGTCAGTATTTAGAGTATTCCCCTTCTGATTAGCCTACTGACAGGCTGCACAGTCCGGTAGCTTCATAAATACAAATCAGAGGCAAAGCTTATTCTGATCAGTTTCCCCGCTTAACCTGCCCGCAGGTGAGGTCTGCTATCTGACGCCAGTTATCCATCCAGCAGATCGAATGGCCTGACGGTAGCTTACTTACGCAGCTACGAGTGCTGTTTTATTAGCAATTATTGTTTCCCTCGTTTTTTTGAGAGGCCGACGAGGATCCTCTACCCGCTTCTCCGGCCTCAACGACCCCGTCGAAACCAGTACACCCCCATATAGCTCCATATGGGGCTGGAGAGATCATTGTATCATACTAATGCTGCTCTGAGAAGAGTTCTCTACGACGTACTTCTGTAACAACACCCTCTATCATTAAGCCGTTATCGGTTATATCAGCAAAACCTGAATCTGTGCTCTTATCATAATTATTACGTTTGCTTATAAACTCAGAGAGCGGTCTATATCCAATTATGATATCTTCATAATTGGGATTGATTGAAGCTAATACCCATCCTTTTTGATTATGGATAAGTCGTCTTACAAGCTTGCTTCCATCATTGCAGACAATTAGACAGTACATGCCGTTTTGGGGTCTTATACTTGTGTTTATCAGAAGTATATCCTCCGGCAAATAGCGCGGCGCCATACTATCATCCTCAATTTTAAAATGTACCTGATCCGCACTATAATCATCCGATAATTGATTATCTGATCTACCAAGCAAATAGTCACGATCAACATCCAAGATCTCACTTAGACAATGAACCAGACTGATACTCGGTTCATGTATGCCATTCTCATACTTGCTGATACTGCCTTTGTTTATACACATGCCATAGCGGCTGTTCAGGCGATCTGCACAAGCCTGCAAAGTAAGACCAGCGGTTTTTCTCGCCTGTCTTAATCTAAGACCAAATTCATTATCATCAGAATAATGATACCTAAGCATAAATCAACACATCATCCCCAAATCTTGTGAAAAAAACATTAAGCGTTTTCTTCTCTATTCCGTTTTGATGCGAATATTCTGTCAGTAAATGGTTTCCAATCAACCTTATAAACTAAAACATACATGACTAAGCAAAGCGGCAGAGCGAAGAAGGCATCGTCGATAGAGTGCTGTTTCAAAAACACTGTAGACATTATGATCAGTAGCATCAGAATAAAAGAACCAACGCGAAGCCAAACAAGTTTTCTGGTCTTCTCGGCTTTTGCCAGTGCTATATGGACACCGATCGAATTATAAACATGTATGCTCGGAGCAACATTTGTAGATGTATCAGCCTGATGAAGTCTGGCGATCATCGTTAAAAACAGCCCATCTGCTTCAACCTGAGGTCTCAATCTATGCCCATTCGGGAACAGCATATAAATGGTCAAAATTATTGACATACCTATGAAGAGAAACGCACACAATCTAAAATAGTCTTGCTTGGATATAAACAAGAACAGGACAATTGCGGACGCAACATACGCGAACCACAGTGTATAAGGAATTATGAAGGCAGGAACAAAAGGTATCAGGTCATCAAGCGGTGATCTCATCCAGAATCTTGGTACTACGTTTTTCTCGAGCCACATGAACCAGGCCATGTAAATGAAAAAGTAACTAAGTATCCATGCATGCTTGTATTTGCTGATAAGCTCTTTTGCTCTGAGCGCATAATCGTTCAAACCTGTTCCTCCACTTCCATTACAACACCAAGTTTTTTATTCATGTATTCAAGAGCGTATTTGTGCCCCTTCTGATCAAATGAAGCTACCAGCTTTTTATTGCAAGCTAACCTTAAGGGCTTGCCAATATTGGCAGCATGATTGTATAGACCGATAGCGTTTTGAAGTACACATATATCTGTTGTAACGCCTGCCAATTCAATATAATCATATTGCTTGACGATCCAGTCAAGATCATCTGTATCCATCATATAGGACGTCTTCTCGATTGTATCAAGTTTCATTTCTGCTAGTCTGCCGAACAGCTCCCATCCTGGAGTACCCTTCTCACAATGAATGGAAAAGGATTCCTCCTCGGGATGATCCTGCCATTGTTCACCTGAATG
>CAZHQX010000249.1:0-2368 GCA_964534195.1 uncultured Oscillospiraceae bacterium | reverse complement strand
TGCTGGAGAAACAGGTAGATGGTATTATCATGATGCCATCCTCCAACTCTTCAGAAGCTGCCAGAAGAGCTTCTCTTGCAGGTGTTCCGGTTATTCTAGTGGACAGGCGTTTCAATACGATGGATTGTGACCGTGTTCTGGTTGATAATCAGCAGTTAGCCGAGGACGCCACAACAGAGCTTCTGCAGGCAGGTCATAGCCGTATTGGAATCATCTGTGGCCCGGAGGATATCTACACCACTGTTCAGCGGCTTAATGGCTATCATCAGGCTTATAAGAATTCAGGCCACGAAGCTGCTGCCGATTGTATCTGCTTCAGTGATTACAGTCTTGAGGGCGGCTACAAAGCGCTTGAAAATCTCATGGAGTTGAAAGACCCACCGACAGCTGTTTTGGCAACTAATTACGAAACGACTATCGGTTCAATAATGGCGATCAACCGTTCCGGCCTAAAAATACCGGAGGATCTGTCTTTTGTCGGCTTTGACAGTCTTGATATGTCAACACTTGTAACGCCAACACTGACAATGGCCATGCAGCCGGTACAGGAAATTGGTGAGCAGGCAGCCAAGCTGATGCTGCGCAGACTTGACCCTCAATCAAGCAATAAAAAGAGCGAGTCTGATCAGACCCGCTCTGACTATGAGCATATAGGTGAAGAAATAATTCTTGCCGGTAAAATTAACCGCGGTGCCTCGATCAGAACTCTCTGATCAGCTTAAACGCGTCTTGAGTATATGGTTCAATCAAATTTGTCTCGAACTTCCGCCAGCTCTGTCTGGAAACCGCAAGAGAGGCACAGGCTATGCCTCTGGCCAGACTGTGCTTGTGATCTGAGCCACTGCATTGTCCGGATAGATAGCCTGCGAGCAGACTATCGCCGGCACCAGTAGTGCTTAGAGCTTTGACCTCAAGAGATCCAGCTGTCAAAACAACAAGCTTATTAGCTTCTTCTGATGAGCGGGTAAAGAGTACAGAACCAGATCTCCCATTGGACAGCAGGATAGTTTTCAGAGGATACCTGTTCATCAGCTTCTTGCAATCACTGATCGCGAGCTCCATATTATCATAATCCTCAACACAGCAGCCTGTGAGCAAGGCCAGTTCGGCCAGATTTGGCTTGATCAAATCAGCTCCAGCCTTCAGAGCGAATTCGAGCGGACTGCCTTCAGCATCAACTGCCACGAAGCATTCAGGTGACGTTTGTTTGCAGACGCTGATCAACTGTCCATAAGTATCTGCAGGCAGGCCGGGAGGCAGACTGCCCGCGAAAACCATCGCGTCATACTCTACAGCCCATTCCCGAATCTTAGAGGCCAGCTTGTCCAGAAGCTTGGCACTGATTGAGCCAAGTTCGAAGCCCGGCTCGTTTATATCAGTAGTTTTTTGATCCGTTGTTGTGACCAGCTTGGTATTTGTCCTGGTTTTACCAGGAACAGGCAGCCAATTGGCAGAGAACACCTCTCTGCTCATCAGCGCCTCAGTTACTGCGATATTGTCATTGCCAAGCAATCCGCCGGCCATGACCCCGACACCACAAAACTCAAGCATTCTGGCTACATTTACGCCCTTGCCGCCCATATCCTCATTGGCCGACATTGCTCTGTTGACCTGACCATAGGCGAAGCTCTCCAGCTTGATAGTTCGATCAATAGCCGGATTAAGCGTAATAGCTATAACACGCTTGCCGTTATTATCATTTGGCGTCATCAAATGGCTCCTTTGTGACTGATTGCTTCTTTTGGTATATTTCTATCCACCGATTTTCTGATCGGGATCCAGACAGCACGCGCTATCGCGAAATCGATCAAGCTGTGTATGACTGTGCCCACTCCAACCAGACCAACGACCGTGATCATGAAGCTTCTGGCATAATAGCCCTCAGGCATGCTGCTGCCAAAATAGAATGGCATAACGACAAAAACCTCAGTCAACCCGTGAATCACGCTGATCACAAAGGCAAAAGTCACCATCCTCAGCTTGTTGTCTAGCAGCTGCGGACTCTTCTTAAGAACATATGCGCCGATCGCGACAAAAACCAGATGCGAGGCCGCACGCAGTACAATAACTATTGGAAAACCGCCGAGCAGAAATCCCAACGCAGCTAAGGCCGCGACCGCCAGAGCAACTGCCGGTGAGATGAACATAGCTACAAAAATAGCCACATGGCTGGCCAATGTAAATGACGCAGGCTCAAGAACTATCCGAAATGGTGAAAACATCGGAATAATGATACTGATCGCACTTAGCATCGCTGCTATAACCATTGATTTTAGTTTTTGTGAATTCATTTTTGTTCCTCCAGGCTCCCTTTACTAATCAAGACAAGTGTCAAGACACCTGTCTTGTGTAATATAAACCTGAGATC
>CAZHQX010000248.1:0-2376 GCA_964534195.1 uncultured Oscillospiraceae bacterium | reverse complement strand
GCCAGTCTTCAACCTCCGGACAGCCAAGAAGCGCGCTTACACGACTGCAGCCGAACAAATCAACACCTGCGTCGATCAACGCCTGAGCCAATTGAGGCAACAGATCGTCAATATGGTCAGCGTGCACAAGCAGTGTTTCCATGGCATTGCATACGGCGGTGTATTGGGTTTTACTGTCAACAGCCAGCTTGACCGCCATTTGTGGATCAGCGTTGCTGTCGATATACATATGACAGACACCATCAGCATGTCCAAGCACAGGTATTCGGGAATTATCCATGATATATCGGACAAATTCATTCGAGCCGCGCGGTATTATCAGGTCTACAAACTGATCAAGCTTGAGCATCTCCTGCACATCGGCTCTGGTTTCCAACAGGTGTATCCAGCCGTCCGGAAGTCCGACTGCCTGCCCTGCCTCGACGATAACGTCTGTCAGTATCCGGTTGGTTTTGCTGGCTTCTGATCCTCCCTTAAGCAGCAGCGCGTTACCGCTCTTGAGGCATAAACCGGCAATCTGTACCAATGCGTCAGGTCGTGATTCGAATATGACACCGATAACGCCTATCGGGCAGCTTACTCGATAGAGCTCGAGCCCTTGATCAAGTTCATTTACCAGCAAGGTACGGCCTGCCGGATCTTCCAGCTTCATTAAACTGGTCAAGCCTTCTGTCGATTCATCAAGCTTGGCCTGGTCGAACTTCAGCCGTTTCAGTAAAGGCCCAGCGAGCTGCTCGGCCTGGCTTATTGCCAAATCAGATGAATTCGCTTCAATTATCTCATCTGCATGTTTCTGCATCAGCTCGGCTATTTTTGCCAAAGCTTTGTTCTTTTCATCGGAGCTAAGTCCTGCCATCACTCTGGCTGCTCTGCGAGCGGTGGCTGCAGCATCAACAGTATTCATATATTTCCTCCTCACTAATTTCTATCTATGCAAATATCTTGTCGTTCAAATTCGCCTTCTCGCTTTTCCACATTTCTGTTGTGGAAATTTACTCACAACCTGTGGATAATGTGGATAACTCTGTGGATAACCTCAGGACAGCAATTTCAGTGATTAGCAAGCGTGAAACTACTGGTATCTCTACATTATGGTTTCCGATATCGCAATTGCTCTAAACAATCGATCATGCATAACTATCGCTATAACAACCAGATATCAAGTCTTTTGCCAAGATAGTTCAAAAGGTTTATTATCAAACAGTCCCTGTCTGGCGGACATTCGGAAATGTTGTCTTAACATCCTCATAAGACTCAGGAGTGCCGATATCGATACAGACGCCGTCAAATTCATAGGCATAGACAGGCCGTTTTTTGTGCAGCCATGCAGGGAAATTGCCGGGTGCATCGGGCTTGTTTCCGCTGACCAGGTATTCACGGATAAGCGGTAATGTTTCACGCTTATAAAAATAGGTCGCATAAGCCGCTAATCGCGAGGCCGGGCTCTCTGGTTTTTCTATCATGTCAGTGACGTAGCCATCAACATCAATTGATACGATCGCAAAACGTCTGGGATCCTCCTGGACCGGTAATTCCTGTATGAGTATCATGTCGCTGTTGCTACGTTTGAAGGCTTCCCAGGCATCGGCAAGCCGATAGGTAAATAGATTGTCGCCAGCAATTATGACGACATCATCGTCGATAGCGAGCTCATCAATACAGAAGCTTATATCACCTATAGCACCAAGCTTATCCTCATCCGAGGTCGTCATATCATCGATTACTAAAATCTGTTTGTCTGCGGGCTGCAAATGATTCCTGCCATCAGCCCAAGCCTGCATTTGAGACGCAAAACGATGGTTGCTGACAACGATGATCTGATCCAGCTCAGGTATCGTATTCATCTCATCAACGATATAGTCCAGTATAGGCCTGCCGCCAACGGGCAGCAGAGCCTTTGGTTTGTCCTTCGTAAGCGGATATAGTCTGGTAGCATAACCAGCCGCAAGTAAAATACCTTTCATTACAAATCCTCCCCGCAAATTCTGATAATATGTTGATCCTTTAATTTTTATTGTGTCTCGTTTGTTTAAAATAATGATACATAGTACATTGTATCATGCCGTTATAGAGCTTGCGTCGTTTATCCGCTCTGCCTCCGGCGATATCCTCGAACCCTGTATCTGGTGTGATAACAGATAAACGGATACCTGCTCTGGCATTGCCGGCAGAATCAATAGTCCAGGAAGCCAGGCCTCTGTACAGCTGCTGTGCAGCTGACGCGTCAAGCAGCCTTTCGCCATAAGGCGGATTGCAGATAACAAGGTGCCAGGGTGTTCCGGTCCATTCAGTCAAACTATCAGGCTTGATCTGCATAATATCCTGCTTGCGGAAATCGATCCAGCGACCGACTCCGGCTTTTGCCGCGTTGGTTTG
>CAZHQX010000247.1:0-2391 GCA_964534195.1 uncultured Oscillospiraceae bacterium | reverse complement strand
CAGCATGTGCTTATGACCGGATTTAGCATTAGTTTTATGTTTCGCTGATAGATTCAGACAGGATTGTGGCAGGATTGCAAAGCTTTTGCAAAGATGTGACAGCAGATACGAAAATCAATAGTGGATATGATAGAATAAACTGCTATAATAGTGAGCGTACATATGTTTGTTTTTGTTTATAACAGACTATGTTTAATAAATAGACAAGTAGGTAGTTAAGATGGAACCAGCTATTCATATTCACGGAGCACGTGAGCATAATCTTAAGAATGTGAGTTTAGATATACCAAGGGATAAGCTCGTTGTTTTGACTGGCCTATCCGGCAGCGGCAAATCCTCTTTGGCTTTTGACACAATATACGCAGAAGGACAGAGACGTTATGTTGAATCACTATCCTCTTATGCCAGGCAGTTTCTCGGACAGATGGAAAAGCCGGATATCGATCATATCGATGGTCTGTCACCGGCGATCTCGATCGATCAGAAAACGACCAGCAAGAATCCGCGATCAACGGTAGGTACTGTAACAGAGATCTATGATTATCTCAGGTTGCTGTACGCAAGAGCCGGTACTCCGCACTGCCCGAGCTGCGGACGTGTGATCGAGAGGCAGACTGTTGATCAGATGATCGAGATCATAGAGCAGCATCCTGAGGGCACAAGAATGATCCTGATGGCACCGGTTGTCAGAGGACGCAAGGGCGAGTATGGCAAGCTGTTTGATAAATTCCGCAAATCAGGTTATGTACGAGTTCGCGTTGACGGTAATATTTATGAGCTTGAAGAGGATATCGAGCTAGAGAAAAATAAGAAGCACACTATCGAGGTCGTAATTGATCGGCTGATTCTGCGAAGTGGCATCCGCAGTCGATTGGCTGATTCGATAGAGTCAGCGCTTCATCTTGCAGATGGTCTGGTGCAGGTGCTTATGCAGATAGAAACACCAGAGGGCCATGATGAAGAGGAGCTGCTGTTCTCACAGCATTTTTCCTGCCCTGACTGCAATATCAGTATGGAAGAGATATCACCACGCTCCTTTTCCTTCAACAATCCTTTTGGAGCATGTCCGGAATGCAGCGGTTTAGGCCAGATGACGCATATTGATCCAGAGCTTGTCGTATATGATGATAAGCTGAGCTTAAATGAAGGCGCGATCAGAACCGGCGGCTGGAACTTTGCCGATAAGAGCAGCTGGGCACGTGGGTTTATAGAAGCTATGTCCGCCAGATATGGCTTTTCCCTGGATACACCCTATGGTAAACTGCCCAAAAAGATCAGGGATATGATTCTGTTCGGCAACAAGGGCGAGATCTTAGAGGTCGATACGACCAATAGTAAATACTCACATGGCATCTATCGCAGTGATTGGATAGGGGTCGTAAACAGTCTTGAGAAACGCTACCGTGAGACCAGCTCAGACGACATGAAGAGCTATTATGAGCAGTTTATGTCAGTTACTCCTTGTCCCGTCTGCAATGGAGCCAGGCTTAAGCCTGAGAGCTTGGCCGTACGGGTGGGTGGGATCAATATTTCTGAGCTTACGTCACTGCAGATCCGTAAGGCCAGAGAATTTCTGAGAAATATTGAATTAGCACCGAGGCAGAAGCAGATTGCCGCTCAGATAACGCGTGAGCTTGATGCCAGACTTACCTTCCTGGTCGATGTCGGCCTTGACTATCTAACACTTGCAAGAGCTTCAGCGACGCTATCGGGCGGCGAGGCTCAACGTATTCGTTTGGCTACGCAGATAGGCGCCGGTTTGATGGGTGTTCTGTATATTCTTGATGAGCCCAGTATCGGCCTGCATCAGCGCGACAATTCAAGACTGCTGACAACACTTAAGCGACTGCGCGATATTGGCAACACGGTTCTGGTCGTTGAGCATGATGAGGAAACAATGCTTGAGGCTGATCACATTGTCGATATGGGTCCAGGTGCCGGTGAACGCGGCGGCTATGTTGTCGCTCAGGGCACAGCTGAGGATATTATGGCAGAACCTCGATCAATTACAGGACAATATTTGTCTGGAGTGAAAGCGATCGAGATTCCAGCTGTTCGCAGAGAACCGAATGATAATTGGCTGACTGTCAGAGGCGCCAGTGAGAACAATCTTAAAAATATTGATGTCAGTATTCCGCTTGGAGTGATGACCTGTATCACAGGTGTTTCTGGTTCCGGCAAGAGCTCTTTGGTCAATGGGATCCTGCTCAAGAAGCTGGCCAGCGATCTAAATGGTGCCAGAAGATATGCCGGTCATTTCTCTGAGATCACAGGAATTGAGCATCTTGATAAGGTCATAGATATCGATCAGTCACCAATTGGCAGAACTCCTCGGTCGAATCCTGCGACATATACAGGTGTTTTTGACTTGATCAGATCGCTGTTTGCCGA
>CAZHQX010000246.1:0-2399 GCA_964534195.1 uncultured Oscillospiraceae bacterium | reverse complement strand
CTTTCTGGAATGTCAAATAGTCCAGGCGATCCTTCAACAAATTCAACAGACGATAAAATCGATCCAGACTCATCGACTACTTCAGCTACGACGATTGCACCTGAGGATAGGGTCATAAATGTTTACAGTCCCACTGACGAAGTACCAAGAATCGTCATGAAATATATGGAACTTCATCCCGAATTAGATTACAAAATCAATATGTTCACCTTCGCTACAGCCGATATGGATTTTCAGGTCGCTCTTGATCATGCACTGGCGGCCGGTGGGTCAGATGCTCCAGACATTTACAGCCTTGAGATCGCGCAGGCGTTAAAATACTCGCAAGGAGAACAGGCTCATTATGCTTCCCCCTATAAGGACCTTGGCATCGACGTTGATACCCTGGCAAAAGACGCCGACATCGCCCAGTATTCTCTTGATATCGGTACAAATCCGGAGGGGGAAATCGTAGGGCTGGGTTATCAGGGGACGGGTGGAGCCTTCATTTATCGTCGATCAATCGCTAAGTCGGTATGGGGCACAGACGATCCTGCAATAATCGGCTACATTATTGGTCCGGGCTGGGAAAGATTTTTCGAAGCGGCGGCCGATCTGAAAGCTCAAGGCTATGGTATTGTTTCCGGAGATGGAGATATATGGCATTCAATCGAAAACAGCGCTGATAAGCCATGGATAGTTGACGGGAAGCTTCACATAGATCCAAAACGCGAGGCGTTTCTTGATTATGCGAAGCTGCTGCAGGACAATGGTTTCAGTAATAATACCCGAGACTGGTCAGACGAATGGTTCGCAGATATGAAGGGCACAGGCCAGAAGGAAATTTTCGGATTCTTCGGGCCGTCGTGGCTGATTAATTACGTCATGCTAAGCAACTGCGGCGGTGAGAAGCCAGGTGAAGGAACATATGGCGATTGGGCTGTCTGTGAGCCACCAGAAGCTTTTTTCTGGAGCGGCAACTGGATCTTTGCCAATAAAAACTCGAAGCACAAAGAGGTGATTGGCGATATTCTTGAGTGGATCACCCTCGACAGCTCAGAAACAGGCTTGCAGCATTCCTGGGCCAATGGCACATATGATGTCAATAATCCTGTACTAGATACTGTGGCATCGGGAACTGTTATGAAGAAGGCCACCGGTACACTCGATTTCCTCGGCAATCAGAAGAATATGTACATCGTTTTTGATAATGCCGCGAAACAGGCTAAGGGCAATAATAAAACTCAATATGACGAGATGATCAATTTCTACTGGCGTGAACAGGTGAGAGAGTACACAGCCGGAAGCAAGTCGAGAGAGCAAGCGATAGCTGATTTCAAGTTGGCGGTGAGAGATAATTTGGATATCGTTGCGGAATAGCGTGAGTATAGGTTGCGTGAGAGTTAGGGATAATAGGCAACAGTGGCTAAAAAATTATAGTATATATTGCATGGCACATCACTCATCAAGAAATAAAATAGTATCATCAATATCCTGTCTGCAATCTTGGATATCATCAATAAATACTTTGTTTCCTTCAACCATATATACTATGCGATAACGCTTAGATGACATCAGATATCTATATTTGCCGATATGAGTATATGGTCTATCATATGGGGGGCATCTATGCGGATGATAGTGGAGTGAGTCAATGTCAGAAATAAGCCTATCGACTAATCTGCTTGCAGCAACTTCGCTAACTTGAGCCAGAAAATCAAAATGCTCAGACATTCGGTCGTTTGCTGATGGCATAATGAAAACCTCAAACCAAACATCACTCATAATTATGCTTTTCTCCTGGAACCAGTCTTAACGGCTTCGCGCATATTTGCAGCAAATTCTTCAACTGAATAACCGCATGTTCCTTCAAGACGAGCTCGTTCAGAAGCAATTAGTCGCTCAGCGTCTTCAAGATCGCGTTCTCTGCGACTGAATGCTTCCACATCCATCAAAACAGTATCACCTTCACCATTTCGTGTCAGGAAAACAGGTTCCCCTGTTTCTCTGCAAATCTCAGCTATACTGTTATAATTTCTACGTAAATCACTTGAGCTCTTTATTATATACCTCATATTATTTGCCTCCATCATATTCAAATTATACCTGAATATGACTACAGCATCAAACCATCAAAAAGTATATTCATCAGTATATAATCCATGCTGAGCCATTTTGCTCTCTGTATTTACGTTTTGAGAGTTTAGGAATAATAGACCTCAAATCTTTTTAACTGAGTTGATTTTTTGTTGTCAGCGGTTCACTATATGTTGCACCGGATATATTTGCAAAACCTGTTGCCATTGCCCTTGACAGCACCAGACCCTGTCGCTATAATTGTCAATGCACATTGAGAAAGGGTAAACAAATGCGGGTGTAGTTCAATGGCAGAACTTCAGCTTCCCAAGCTGACCGCGAGG
>CAZHQX010000245.1:0-2408 GCA_964534195.1 uncultured Oscillospiraceae bacterium | reverse complement strand
AGCGCTCGGCTTTTGCCAGAATATATTTATTGCCTGTTATATCAAACATAGTTGTTTCAAGCATCAATACGAACTATAATAGCAGAAAATCTGAAATAAATGAATCTGCAAGACTTGACAAGACCGTAGAATGTCTATAGAATACTCCTGTCAGCAAGCGGAAGCTCTGTGCTTCTCACCTCAAGCGTTTTGTGCGAAGAGGTCAATCAGACAGATTTTTAAAATGGATAACCATTTTTAGATGTGTGTGTTTGTACAAGAGCGGAGTTTGCTGATGCGAATATCCGTTTTTTTATTATTTTTTTGGAGGTGTATTAATATAGGCAGGCAAAACAAAGGTATGACAGTTAATGATCAGATCAGGTTTCCCAAGGTTCGACTAATCGACAGCGAAGGCGAAATGCTCGGTGTTGTGCCGATCGAGAAGGCCAGACAGATCGCAGAAGAGAGTATGATGGATCTGGTGTTGATTTCGCCCAATCCGGAAAATCCCGTCTGTAAGGTTATGGACTATGGCAAGTTCATGTTTGAACAGGCCAAGAAGGAACGCGAAGCAAGGAAGAATCAGAAGGTAACCGAAGTAAAGGAAGTCGGCCTTAAGCTGACGACCGAAGAGCATGATCTGTCTTACAAGACAAAAAACGCCTGTCGTTTTCTTGAGGATGGCGACCGTGTGAAGGTCGTTGTCAAATTCAGAGGCAGAGAGATGGCATACACGAGCCGCGGCTATGATGTCATGAGAGCGTTCTCAGCTGCCTGCGAGGAGCACGGCCATGTCGATCGCCCGCCGAAGATGGAAGGCAGAAACATGGTAATGTACCTGGCACCAGGTAAGAAAACTACTTAAGATAATATATCAATAGATCAAGGAGGACTGGCAAATGCCTAAACAGAAAACACATAGCTCATCCAAGAAGAGATACAAGGTGACCGGAACCGGCAAGGTTATGCGGGCTCAGGCTTTTAAGAAGCATATTCTGACCAAGAAGTCGACCAAGCGTAAGAGAAATCTGCGTAAGAGCGTCGTGGTCGCGGATTGTAATCAGCACAACATCAAGCAGCTGATTCCATACAAATAAGCTGCTTAACAAATGATTATGATTTAATTGGGAGGAAACATAAATGACTAGAGTTAAAAGATCGATCCGGGCCAGAGCCCGTCATAGAAAAGTACTGAAACAGGCCAAGGGCTATTTCGGTCATAAGAGCAAATTGTTCAAGGTCGCAAATCAGCAGGTCATGAAATCTCTGACCTATGCCTACCGCGACAGAAAGAATAAGAAGCGTGAGTTCCGCAAGCTTTGGATCACCAGAATCAACGCTGCCGCACGCATCAATGGTCTTTCATACAGCCGTTTCATGAATGGACTCAGCCGCGCTCAGATCACTCTGGACCGCAAGGTTCTCGCTGATATCGCAGTTAAGGATCCAGCCGGTTTCGCAGCTCTCTGTGAGCAGGCCAAGGCCGCCCTCAGCGCTTGATTTGATCAGCCTGAATGATTATTGCATAATATTGAATCATATTATTTGAGGACGGCTTCTTCAGGAAGGCCGTCCTCAGATTCGTTATAAGCAGTTGGGAGGTCTCTGTTGTGATCAGAGAAATCACATCCAAGGATAATCCAGTCATTAAGAAGCTCAAGCAGCTTGATAAGCCCTCAGTCAGCAGACGAGAAGGCTTGATTTTTATTGAGGGCTTCCGACAGGTTCAGGAGGCACTTGAGGCCAGGCTTGAAATTGTCCATGTTCTGATTACCGCTGAAGCTAAGAAGAGTAATGGCTGGGAGCAGCTTGCCCTATGGCATCGATCAATGTGTGATGAATCAGATTGCTTAATGGTTCCTGATAATCTGTTCAGAAGCATCAGTGGAACTGAAAATCCTCAAGGCATCGCTCTTGTTTGTAAAACTCCTATTAAGCTGGAACCTACACATAAGCCATCGCCTGGCGGATTGTATCTGCTGCTTGAAGAGATACAGGATCCGGGTAATATGGGCACGATGATAAGAACAGCTGATGCTTTTGCTTTTGACGCTGTGCTGATTACATCCGGCTGCGTTTGGCCTTATTATGATAAGGCGCTTCGGGCATCAATGGGTTCAGCCTTCCATCTGCCTGTGTATGAGTTTAGTGATGTCGAGTCAGCGGTTGCCTGGCTTAAGCAGTCAGATATCACGATTCTTGCCGCGGATCCAAATGGAATCGATTTACCTCAGCTGCGGCAAAATGATAATGTGAAAATAGGCAGGCCTGCTGCGGTCATTATTGGTAATGAGGGCAGAGGCCTGACCAATTTGGCTATGGAAAAAGCTGACATCAGAGTGAGAATACCTATGCCGGGACAAGCAGAATCACTAAACGCGGCAGCTGCCGCAGCGATAATCTGTTATGAGCTCTCGTGCATTTAG
>CAZHQX010000244.1:0-2430 GCA_964534195.1 uncultured Oscillospiraceae bacterium | reverse complement strand
CATATTTCTCTTGCCGGCGGTGAAACACTTAAGTTCTCACATTCCATCGGTAATAACAAAGCAATTAGGGATACTTTGACACAGCTGCTAGGGAGCAGATTGAAATATAAGCGTTGATTGCTTATAAAACAACTATAACTATTATTAGTAAAACACCGGCCGCAATTTTTGTGCAGCCGGTGTTTGTGTTATTTACTAAACCTGTCAAAATCAGCCGAAAGGCTGGTCTTTTCCCGTTGGCAGGCGGAACGCAGGTCTGGTGTATGGATCGTCCTGGTTTTCATAGCCTTCGGGCAGTTCAATCTCATAATAATTGAGACTGGCCGATACAGCCAATATAGAGTCATTTTCTGCCTCTGCGGCGACTAGATTACCAATTGAAATGTTGTCGATCTCAACGGCTCTTGATTCATCTTCTACCCTTGCCAGGAATTGATAGATTTCGGAGTAGGTTCCGCTAAGAGTAATACTTATTGTCATCTGCCTTGCGGTCTGACCATCTGGTAATGCGCTGCTATTGCCGTTATCAGCCTGAGCTTCGCCTTCTGCAGCCGGCTCGGCGACTTGATCCTCTTCTGCCACCTCGTCACCATTAGCTCCTGTCTTAGTTGAAGCTAATGCACCTGCACCTAGTTCGCTGATTTGTCCCATGGTTATACTGCCAATTCTTAAATTGTTATCAGCCAGCTGGTCAAGCAGATAATTACTGATAAGCTCTGGAACAAGCGGATCAATCACTATCGGACTCAAATCACCGATATTATCTTTTATCTCAGCGACTTGCTTCTCAAGATTAGGTTTCTGAGCCAGCTTGAGATTAAGATCCATCTCCTGCTGTTCCACAGTAGACCGTTCGTTCTGGAGATTGAAATATCTCTCCTCTAATGGTTTGAAGAGGAAAGTATATGTACCGTAAATCAGGGCGAAGACAAGGAGTATTGTAATTAGTATAACTTCTCTTTTTGTCAGCTTCATTGTACATCACCCTCCTCTGCTGTCTGCGGCTGGATGCTGCAGCTGATGCTGAAGGAATATCCACCGCTGGCGCCTGCGGGCTGCTCCGTATCAGTTGGTGTATCGGGGTCAGTTTCTACCGTTGTCTCTTCAGTTTCAGTATCAGCAGGCTCTGTAGTCTCCGGTTCTGTGTCACCGGGTTCTGTAGCCTCTGGCTCTGTTGCTTCTGGTTGAGTTTCCACTGACTCAGTCGTGGTATCTGTATCAGACTGTGAATTCACAGTTATGCCAGAGAGATAAACGTCAGTGAAATATGGATTTTCCTTAAGCGCCGCGCTGAAGACAAGCGGTGAACGTTCTTGCTTGGAGGTCGCGCTCAGCGAGATCGATCCCTGGCTTACAGATATGCTGCTTATGACCACATCATCAGGCATAGTTGATACGAGTGCGTCCAGAACAGCTGTTTTCAGTCTGGGACTATAGCTGAGATAATTACTTAGTGCCTGCAGTGCCTGCTCAGAGCCTCCTAGAGAAGCTATTTCCTGCTGAATCAGTTCCAGCTCTTCGAGCTGTGCCGCGACTTGTGGCGAATTTAAGTGATCACGCCTTCTAGCCAGGTCATTCTCCTGTGTTGATAAGAATAAACTGGCTCCCAGAAATAGTCCAATCAACAGTACCGCAACGCCTAATAGGCTCAGAACAATAACTGCCAATCGGCTCTTCGCTCTTTTTTGCTCCAGACTCATGTCGGAGAAGAAGTTCATATCACGCATTTTCATCCCCTCCTTCACTTAGACCTGATCAGCGCGCCGATTGCGTTTATATATGGCGCGATATCGAAATCTGCCAATTTCTTGACCATTCCAATTTTTTGCAGTCTCATTACCGGTAAACCTGTTACCTCAGTTAGTTTGTCTTCTATATGTGGATAGAGCGAACCGGTATTAAATATAAAAATTCTATCAGCACGGCGATTATCCAGTTTGGTTGCAGCGAACTGGATAGTTCTCTGAATTGCCTCGTTTAGGCTCTGCATATAGTTCTGACTTATCTCAAGAATATTGTTTGGACCTGGTCCTGAACCATTCATTATTTCACTTGAATAATCGATCTGCTCATAAGGTGAACGCATTATACTGTCACCAAGACTCGCGGCGGCTGTGCGTAGTTCCTGATGTCCAACCGGCAGCATTCGCGAAACAACGATCGTTTTACCATCGGCCACATATAGGCTGGTGCTGTTTTCGCCCAGATCAGCCAGCAGAGTTATCTTACCTTCGAGAGGCAGGTCATTTAGCTCGCCAGAATCAAGTACTTTGCGCATAGCATTGCTATGTATATCCATTATCGCCGGATTTAAGTGAGCATCAGATAAAACACCATGCCAGGAAAAGGCGACTTCGCGAGGAACACCGGAAGCTCTGACTTTTACCATTTTCTGACCTTCACTATTTAAATACTCACCGATTTCTATGT
>CAZHQX010000243.1:0-2437 GCA_964534195.1 uncultured Oscillospiraceae bacterium | reverse complement strand
CAGGAAGCATCAAAAATAATTTATGGTGTTCTTATCGGTGTGACCGCATTGATCATAAGATCATTCTCATTATTCACTGAAGGTATTATGTTCGCTGTCCTGATCGTCAATGCCTTCGTCCCTCTAATTGAACGAAATGTCAAAGCTTATAAGAATAGAAAGAAGGTGACAGCATGAAAAACAGCTATGTGTACACGGTAGTATTCATGCTGATTGTCAGCGCACTGTTTACCTTGCTGCTGGCCGGCGCTAACTCTTTTTACAAGCCAAAAATCGAAGAGAACGAGCTTCTGGCTGAGAGAACGGCTATTCTATACGTCTTCGATGTTGATCAGAGTGGTTCAGCCGCTGAGGTGCTGAAACGCTTTGATGACAATATAAAAGAAACTGAGCTCTCAGGCATTAAGCTTTACGAATACAGCGCACAGGGTGAAACCATTGCCTATGCCGTGCCTTTTACCGGGGCCGGCCTCTGGGGCAGCATATCCGGCTATATGGGAGTTTCTCCTGAGCTTGACGAGATTACAGGACTGGTTTTTACAAATCACAGTGAGACGCCTGGCTTGGGCGGCAGAATCGATGAGCTCGAGTACAAAGAGCAATTCCGCGGACTTGTGATCGATTCCGGCAGCAGTCTGGCCTATGGCGAGGACGGCGGAGGCCAGATCGACGCTATAACCGGCGCGACCTCGACCTCTAACGCGGTTCTTAAAATTCTGAACGAACTGCTTGATGAAACTATCAGTAGACTGGAGGTGGCGTAAATGGCTGAGACCATTAAGGAAGTAATTGCCCGTAATGTCTGGAAGGAAAATCAGGTACTGCGCCAGATTCTCGGCATCTGCTCAAGTCTTGCTGTCACCAATTTGATGACAAATTCTCTTGTTATGGGACTTGGATTGACCTTCGTTACTGCTTTTTCGAGCCTTACTATTTCATTGCTGCGCAATGCCATTCCGCACAGGATCCGTATGATAGTGCAGACACTGATCATTGCCTCATATGTTATTCTCGTCGACATTTTCCTGCAGGCCAACTTCACTGATATCAGCAAGGCCCTGGGTCCATATGTCGGCCTGATCATAACCAACTGCATCATAATGGGCAGAGCAGAAGCTTTTGCTCAGAAAAACACTCCCGTTCTCTCAATGCTGGACGGACTGTTCGCAGGTGTCGGCTATACAGTCGTCCTGCTGATAATTGCTTTCTTCCGTGAACTGCTGGGTTTCGGAACGCTTTTTGGTTTCGATGTTAATTTTGTCGGATTTGAGACCTGGACCATTATGGTTATGGCTCCGGCGGCCTTCTTCCTGATCGGTACACTGATCTGGATCACATCCAATATATTCGCGCCCGGCAAGAGCAAGAAGTAATAATAAGCCAGGAGAGGAGCAACTAATATGTTTACAGATGGGATCAACCCGTTAATTATATTTTTCGCCTCAATACTGACCAGCAATATGATTCTTTCGAATTTTCTGGGCATGTGTTCATACATATCGATATCTGGAGAATACAAGACAGCTTCCAGTCTCGGAAAATCGGTCACTCTGGTCATGGTGTTTACAACAATTCTCAATTTCGGGGTCTACAAGTATATCATTGTCCCGCTAGGCCTGGAATATCTGCAGTACATCCTGTTTATTATCATTATAGCCGCGTCTGTCCAGATAATTGAGATGGCTATGGATAGGCTGCTGCCTGATCTTCATGTCAAGCTCGGAATATTCCTGCCGTTGATTACAGTAAATTGCGCGATCCTGGGAACGACACTCTTCATGGTCATCAGGGACTACAATTTCCTGCAGTCAGTTTTATTCGGTCTCGGCAGCGGGCTGGGCTGGTGGCTTGCAATCAGCGCTCTGGCCGCAATACGTGAGCAAATGGCCAAAACCAAGCTGCCGAAGGGTCTTGAGGGACCAGGTATCGCTTTTATAATTACTGGCATAATGGCTCTGGCCTTCATTGGCTTCTCAGGTATCTTCACGATAAACTGACAGAAGGGAGCAATCACTATGGAAATTCTGACAACAGTCTTAAGTGTTACGGTTATTTCAGTGGTCTTGTCCCTGATCATAATCGTAGCCGAGTACTTCTTCAATAATTATGGCGAATGTGAGATCGACATCAATAATGGTGACAAGAAGCTTACAGTTGATGGCGGATCCTCGCTCCTGTCGACGCTCGCCGGCCAGAAGATATTTATCCCTTCTGCCTGCGGCGGCAAGGCAACCTGCGGTCTCTGCAAGGTTCAAGTTCTCGAGGGCGCCGGACCGCTGCTGCCGACTGAGGAGCCTTACCTCGATGAGCAGGAGCGCAGTAATAATTTCCGGCTTGCCTGTCAGGTCAAGATAAAAAACAACATTCGTATGCTGATTCCTGAGGAGCTCTTCAATATTCGCGAATACGAAACAACGATCGAGAAAATGGAACAGCT
>CAZHQX010000242.1:0-2441 GCA_964534195.1 uncultured Oscillospiraceae bacterium | reverse complement strand
ACCGGGAAAAGCAGAAGCGCAGTATCAGGATTATTCAGGTCAAGAATCAGCCTTTCCTGTTCAGACTGAGGCCAGCTCTTTGTAAGCTTAGATATTTCAGCTTCGCCAAGAATATCCGCTTTTGTCAAAATTAGCTGATGTGGTATCCCATGCTTCTCGAAATCATCACATAGCTGCTTATAATCATCGGCAAGTGATGAGTCGTTAAGCCAGCTCACGGCATCGGCAACATAAATAGCCGCATCTGCTCTTGAAAGCATTTGTTTGCTGCGACGTATCCTCTTACTGCCGAGCTCGGTTTTGTCATTAAGTCCTGCAGTATCGATCAAAGCGATCGGCCCATAGTCAAGCAGCTCCATGCTCTTGATTACCGGATCTGTTGTAGTTCCATGCTGGCTGGAAACGATCGACATCTCCTGACCAAGCAATAAGTTGAACAGTGTTGATTTGCCGGCATTTGTCGCGCCGAAGATCGCGATATGTCTTCTGCTGGCCATCGGCGCTGTCATCAGGCTGTTATCTTGTGAGCGACCACCATTATCTGGTTTCATAAGAATATATCCCGCTTTCCTGCCTTGATCTCAGTTTGCGTACGGCGGGCTATTTCACGGATATCATCGCGTTCAATAGAAGCGATCTCACGATCGATCAGCTCAAATCCCTTGCTCTGCAAGCTTTCATTACCGTAGTCAAGCAGATATTCCGCAAGTGTTGCCAGGGCATTTGGCTGACAGACATTCTTGATTTGGCCGCTCTTAGCCAGATGCATGAAGCGGTCGCCTGTGCGGCATTTGCGATAACAGGCTGTACAGTAGCTGGGGATCAGCTCTTCATCGAGCATCCAATCTATGACCTGTGAAGTGCTGCGCTCATCACAACGGCTGAACTGAACCTCGGCAGCTTCCTTCTTCATTTTATTGACACGATAGCCGCCGACACCGACTGCTGAATCAGCACTAAGTTGAGTTATGCCACAGTCGATGAGCTCTTTGCGCATGGCAGCTGATTCTCTAGTCGAAATAATGATACCGGTATAAGGCACCGCGAGTCTGATGATCGCTACAAGCCGGCGGAAGAGTTCATCATCAGGAGCATGCGGATATTTATTGGAGCTGCCTTTTGCCGGTCTGATCCGGGGAACAGAAATCGTGTGGAAACCGACACCATAGTTTTCTTCGAGATATTCCTGATGCAGCATAAGACCGAGAACTTCAAACAACGGGTCGCCAAGTCCGAACAGTGCGCCGCCGCCGACATCGTCGATCCCGGCCTGCTGAGCTCTGTCGAAGGCCATTGAGTGCCAATAGTAGTCACTCTTAGGACCTGATTTATGATATTCTGCGTAAACATCAGGATCATAGGACTCCTGGAATAGAATATATGTACCGATACCCGCTTCCTTCAATAGCTTGTAATTATCAACTGTGGTAGCGGCGATATTTACGTTGACACGGCGGATCTCGCCGTTGCCTGATTTGGTATCATAGATCGTTTTGATCGATTCAAGAACATAATCAAGACTTGCCTTATTATCATCCTCACCGGCTTCAAGCGCGATACGCTTATGGCCGATATCGATAATTGCTTCAGTCTCTAGTCTTATTTCATCCTGAGTCAGAATTTTGCGGTTGAATTGATGATCATGCTGATAGCCACAATAGCTGCAATTGTTGACACAATAATCGCTGATATAGAGCGGTGCGAACATGACGATACGCTGTCCGTAAATATGCTCCTTGATCTTACGTGCGACAGCGAACAGCTTGTCCTCATGGTCAGATGAATCCATTGTCAGCAGGACCGCGACTTCCTTGTGAGTCAATCCTTCGAAGTTGGCGGCTTTTTCCAGAATTTCATCGATCTTGCTGTGATCAGCTTGTCTGGCCTCGTCAAGCCAGGCCTGCATCTGCGGCTTGTCGATAAAAGGTACGGTTTTGGTTTGCATAAAGAGCCTCTCATTCGATCTCTTTACGGGATATAGCTGCTTTCACCTGGACGCCGGGCAGACTGCCCAATTTCCCCGTCAGGCTGTTGATCTCATCCATCCTGCCCACCAGAGTCAGACTGATGACCGCCATATTCTCGTGATCGAAGGGGATCCCCATACGGCCGCGGACAATATGCTGATACTCAGAAACAATGCTGTTAAACTGCTTCTGTGAGTGGGATGGTCCATCGAGGATCGCACTGATTACTGCTATCCTGGACATAAATTCCTCCTACAAAACAAAAAAACTTCTTCCACCTGGGAAGAAGCACGCCAGTCAGGAAGGACCCCGCTGTCCTCTCCTGATATGTACGCCTCCTTCTTGATCAGAGCTCATAGCCCTTCTCGATCAGGTTGTACTGATAAATGTAGTTTTACGATACCGGCAAAAGCCTTGCGGGCTCGCACCGTAATCGCTTACATTCTGCATTAAGAAGTGATATTAGTCAAGCCG
>CAZHQX010000241.1:0-2450 GCA_964534195.1 uncultured Oscillospiraceae bacterium | reverse complement strand
TGCTTTCATTCTCCATACTGATGGTTTTTGTAATTCTTGGTGTGGTTTATTACAGTATAGTAAATGTTACGACGCAGAGGCAGCAGGCTGAACAGCTTCTTGGCTCAGCTCAGGCAGTCGCCGAGGTGATTTCAGGTTCATATGACCCTTTAAAAGGCGAGATTACAGATGGTTCGGTACGCAGTTATGTAAATTTTGCGGCCAGATCTTCTGGTTCAGTTGTCTGGGTAGTGAGTTCATATGGCGAAATCATAATGCAGACAGGTGTACCGACTGAGGCAGCCAGGCAGTTGCGCAAATCAGATAAGGGCTATTACCGTCTTGATACAAAATATCTAGGTACAGTCAGTGGAGGACAAACAGGTATTACTGAAACAGGCGATTATAATGGCCTGCTCGAAGGAAATTCCAAATGGTTAAGTGCTGTCTGGCCAATTCCATCATCGACTGGAGCTTTCGCCGGTGAGATTCAGATACATCAGGTCATGACAGTTAAGACTTTCAATAACTTTCTGATGACAAACGGACTGCTCGTATCGTTTGTCATCGCTTTTGCAATAGCTCTAATATTTGTTTGGATATTGTCAAAAAACATTACCCGGCCGATCAGACTTTTGTCAGAAGCAGCAGACCGTGTATATCGCGGTGATCTATCCGCCAGAGTTGTGCTGCCAGGGCAGACTAGCAAGACTGCGGACTTGGCTGACCCACGTGATCCGTTATTCAACGATGATTTGACGATTCTGGTAAATACTATGAACACAATGATTGAGAAGCTGGAAAACCAAGAACGTGATCGCAAGGATTTCATGTCCAGTGTATCTCATGATCTGAGAACTCCCATAACTTCGATCAAAGGTTTCATAGAAGGTATGATCGATGGTACAGTACCTTCAGATAAATACCAATATTATCTTGATATTGTCAAACAGGAAGTCCTGAGACTTCAGGGACTTGTTCAAACTATTTTCGAAGCAGCTCTTCTTGAGAGCGGAAGCGGCCTGCATCAATCAGTATTTGATATAAACGAATTGATAAAGGAAGACGTTATTGGACTGGAATCACTTCTGTTGGAAAAGCATCTGGGTGTTCAGACAGATTTTCTGGAAGAGCTTCAAGGCAAGCTGATGGTAACAGGTGACAGAGAAGCGATCAGCAGAGTTGTTTACAACATCGTATCCAACGCGATCAAATTTACTCCCGAGGATGGGGTCATAGCTTTGACGACGCGAAGAACCTCACGCAGCAGAGAAATAGAGGTGATAATTGAGGATAGCGGTCCAGGAATACCTGAATCTGACCTCCCGTATATTTTTGACCGCTTTTATAAGGCTGATAAGTCAAGAAATGTGAAAGGATCAGGTCTAGGTTTATATATCAGCCGAACAATATTGACTGCCCATGGTCAGAGAATACATGTTTCCCGTAGTGAGCTTGGTGGAGCCAGATTCAGTTTCACCTTGTCAACACCATGATGATATTGCGCAATGTTTGTACAATTTCACTATAGCTAGTTAAAATGTTCACACTCCATTCATTTATTTTGCTTACAATATTCTTTGTATCCGTCTGGCTGTACATTTTTTTGCAGCAATGGAAGGAGGTTAGTGTGTGAGAGTAAAGGCCAATTGGTTATTTGGCATTATCGCAATAAGTCTAGTATCGGCAATCGCCGCCAGCTTTTTGACAGCAGTATTTTTTGTCAAGGGATATTTCAGACAGAGCATGGTCTGGCAATCTGGTACGACCGCAGAGAGCACTTCTGAAACAACAACAGGATCCCTCTCGGCTGTAACGACGCAGAAGCCGACAACACGAATAACATTTTCACCAACGACCCGGCCAACGACTGTGCCTACTACTGCCAACAGGACGCAGGAATCATCTTTGCAGCCTGATGCTTGGAAGGTTTCTTTGTGGCAGGTACAGGAACAGCTGGAATCTGTATATGAGAACGTGTCTCCATCGGTCGTTGGTTTGAACATAGAGATCGCAGCGACCTCAACAACCAATGCGAGAAGCAACAGCGGGTCTGGACTGGTCATCAGTGAGGATGGCATCATAGTCACAAATACCGGCACCATAGCGATCGCTCTTGATCGTTCAGGCAGCCTCAAGTCTGAGGCTGATATCAATGTGTACTTAATTGATCATCCGGAGCCTCTTCAGGCTGAACTGATCGGAAATGACGCACTGACCGGTTTGTCAGTTCTTAGTGTGGATCCAACACAAGCTGCACTTAAGCCCGCTGTCATGGCTGAGGATCCTGAATTACAGGTAGGACAGATGATACTGGCTATCGGCTATCCTGAGATTCTTACGAGTCAGGGTGGGCTTAGCAGCGGACTGATTACAGCGCTCAACAGAGAAATGATGCTGGAAGATGGTACGGGCGTGCGGATGATACAGACTGACGCACATATCAGTCAGCACTGTTCAGGTGGGCCGCT
>CAZHQX010000240.1:0-2453 GCA_964534195.1 uncultured Oscillospiraceae bacterium | reverse complement strand
GCAAGCGGCAGGATCATAGGTGCGGAGGCACTGCTGCGCTGGCAGCATCCAGAGTTCGGACTGATTCCACCCGGTGATTTCATACCATTGGCGGAGAAAAACGGCATGATTCACGCTATCGGCGAATATGTTTTAAGACAGGCCTGTCTCCAGGGCAGACTCTGGCAGAAGCAGCTTGAGAGGCCTATTGTTGTCGCCGTCAATCTGTCGCTGCGCCAGATGATCAGCACATCTCTGATCGGCAAGATCAGCAGAATACTTGAAGAAACCGGATTCGATCCAGGCTTACTTGAGCTTGAGATAACTGAGAGCACTGCCTCTATCGGTCTTGCTGAATCGACACAGATGCTGACCGAGCTCAAAGCTCTTGGCGTCAAGCTCGCTATAGACGATTTCGGCACACAGTATTCCTCGCTTAACCGCATTCGTCAGCTGCCCATAGACACTATCAAAATCGACAGACAGTTCATTTCGAACCTGAAGGTTGACATTAAGGATACTGCGATAGTTAATCTGATAATAAGCCTCGCCGCTGGCCTGAATATCGATATTGTGGCAGAAGGTGTTGAGACTGAGCTTCAGCTTGACTATTTGAAATCCATTGGCTGCGGCTATGTTCAGGGGTTCTATTTCTACAGGCCTATGCCGGCTGCCGAAATTGATAAGCTGATCGCTCAAGCTCAGCTTCCGACCTGATCGGCACGACCGTCACACCACCAGCGCTGTCCACATTCATCATAATAAAGAGGCACTTCATGTCCGAGAATGCGGCAGAGATAACGTATGCCAGAACCGCCGGATTTAGCTACCCCCGGCCTGATATCAAGAATACGGTCGATTTCGAATCTCCGGCCGTCACTCCAGGTAATCGAGAGCGGCCTGATACGCCCGACAATATCAAAATCCGCTGTGACCTGCACGAAAACTCTCTTGCTCATGCTTGCACCTCCCTTCGTCTGCATAATAGAACAAACGTTCGGTAAAATCAAGAGCAAAATTGTTAGAGGCTGAACTAATGACAAGTCCAGACCAAGCGCCGTATTCAATAGAAGCTAAACTAAATGATAAGTCAGACTGCTCAGATCCTTCTGCCTACATCCGGTTCATGACGCAGGTGATACCAGCGCCAGGCGAAGAGCAGAGTACCTATCAACCGTAGGCTTGTCGATACAAGCAGAGCAATGGTCATTGCTGAATGTGTATCTCCCAGCATGACATACAATCTGACACCAAACCACTGCATAGAGGCATTTGCCAACAGCAGCAGCGTTGTATAAAGAGAAAGATTAAGCTGTTTGAAGCGCGCAGGCAGAACCTCTAAAAGATTCTGCAGGATCGACAGCTGAAAAGCGCTGAAGGTAGAAGCGTTGATCAGGTTAAAAGCCAGCATCGCCGGCATGCGCCAGCCCACAGGGAAATAGCTCGACAAAACCGCCAGCGCCGGGTTGATCGTCAAGCCAACAGCACCGACTACAAGCGCCAGCCTGATACCGCGCCGCTCGATGAAGCGGCTCCAATGACCTACTGTCAGCCACTGCAGCAGCGAACCGGTAACGATCACATAGCTCAGCCAGGATTCATTGGCCTGCATATAATCGACCTGCAGCAGGAAAAACAGCGGCCAGGACATAAACCAGCCGATATGAAAAATCAGAGATATGACAATAAAAGAGAGAAATGGTTTGTTCTTGATGATCGCCTTGAGTGCCAGGCCAAGCTCCCGCAGACCGTAACCATTGTCTTCGGTCTGTATATTAGGCGACTGCCGCAGCATCAGCCACTGCAAAATCGAAAAAATGAAGGCCAGCAGATAGCATAGCTGATACAGCTTGATGCGGGCCTCATCACTGACAGCCTGTCCAAGCAGAAGACCGGTAACCTGCACAACCAATATACCAGCGGCAAAAGTCATCGAGGTCCTCATGGTGTAGAGGCTGTTGCGCTGATGCGGCTGAACGACATCTGAGAAATAGTTCTGCCAGGTCGTATTGTAAAGCGACATCGGCGCGTTTGCCAGTGATACCATCGCGACCAAATACCAGATCCGCAGCCCTCCCATGTATGGGGCCAGCGCTGCCAGACCATAGAGCAGGCCGGAGGCCAGAATAGACAGCTCAACCGGCCGTCGCGAGAAACGAAAGCGTCCCGCCAGCAACGTGCCCGGAATCAATACCGCCAGACCCGCCCATTGCGGTGAAGAAGCAAGAACACCGATCTGACTGGAATCGGCCCCGAGTCTTGTCGCAAACATCGCGGTAAAAGCCGTCGCCAGATTGAGGACGACAGCGGCCAACAGACCCTCAACACGTATCTGCGTTGCCAGTCTGGCGCCTGTATCAAGTGATATATCAGGATATATTCTCAGCTTAAGCTCACGTATGAACTGAGCAGCAAGCTCTCGTTTATTTCTTGTTCGCATTGATACACACTCCTGTGTATTCATGTTAAACTAA
>CAZHQX010000239.1:0-2468 GCA_964534195.1 uncultured Oscillospiraceae bacterium | reverse complement strand
CGATAAATATCTGGCTGCTTTGTTAAATGTACCGGAGGCTCAGATTCGTCAGCAGAGGATCAGACTTGGTTTGGTTGAGGAGTGGGAGGCCGTACCGGTCAGCGGAGTTGAAAACGCCTGTTATTATTTCTCGACTTATAATGGCGCGGCACCCTCAGTGCTGCCGGCAAAAGCAGAAGAAGTTAAGAATGATCGTAAGGTTATGATACTGGGCGGTGGTCCAAACAGGATCGGTCAGGGAATCGAGTTTGATTATTGCTGTGTCCACACCGCTTTGTCTCTGCGTGAGCAGGGCTATAGTACTGTTATGGTCAACTGCAATCCTGAAACAGTATCGACTGACTATGATACATCAGATCGCTTGTATTTCGAGCCGCTCACGGTTGAGGACGTCCTGAGCATATATGAGAAAGAACAGCCTCTGGGCGTGATAGTACAATTTGGCGGTCAGACACCTCTGAATATCGCAGGTGAGCTGGAAAATGCCGGCGTTAATATCTTGGGTACGACGCCTGCGACCATTGATCTGGCTGAGGATCGTGATCTCTTCCGCAAAATGATGGAAAAGCTAGATATACCAATGCCGGAGTCAGGGATGGCAGTAAATATCGATCAGGCGCTGCAGATCGCTGAGGGAATAGGCTATCCGTTGATGGTCCGCCCGTCATATGTACTGGGAGGCCGTGGTATGGAGGTCGTTCATGATGAGTCAATGCTGCGCCAGTATATGGCAGCTGCGGTTGGCGTTACTCCTGATCGTCCAATATTGATCGACCGCTTCCTGAGTCATGCCATAGAGGCAGAGGCAGACGCGGTTTCTGATGGTACAAACGCTTTTGTGCCGGCTGTTATGGAGCATATAGAGCTTGCCGGCATCCATTCCGGCGACTCTGCCTGCGTGATCCCGCCGGTCAGTATTGAGGCGCGTCATGTCAATATGATAAAAGACTACACGAAGCGTATTGCCCAGGAGATGCACGTAATTGGTCTGATGAATATGCAGTATGCTATCGCTGATGATAAGGTATATGTTCTCGAGGCAAATCCTCGTGCATCACGTACTGTACCACTCGTTTCGAAGATCTGTGACGTATCTATGGCACGCATCGCAACGAAACTGATTATGGATGCCTATGAGGGCAATGAGCCTGATATTAGTCATGTCAGTGACAGATCAATTCCATATTTTGGAGTTAAGGAAGCTGTTTTCCCGTTTAACATGTTCCCTGAGGTTGATCCTGTTCTTGGTCCTGAGATGCGCTCAACAGGTGAAGTTCTTGGCCTGGCTGATACCTTCGGTCTTGCTTTCTTCAAATCACAGGAGGGCGCTCAGGCTGTGCTTCCTTCGGAGGGAACGGTTTTGATCAGCGTAAACGATGCTGACAAACCGGAGGCACTGATGGTGGCCAAGGCTTTTGCCAGTGTTGGCTTCAAAATCAGAGCTACTACCGGTACATTAAAATATCTGCAGGATAATGGCGTTGAGGCTGAGCTGGCACTCAAGCTGCATGAGGGCAGACCCAATCTTGCGGATGCGATCACTAACGGTGAGATCTGCCTGGTCATCAATACAGCAGTTGGCAAGCGCAGCAAATTTGATGACTCCTACATACGTAAATCGGCGATCAAGTCGCGTATTCCTTACATCACGACCATGACCGCGGCTCTGGCGAGCGCTCGCGGCATCGCTGCCTATCTCGAGGGCAGGGACAAAATTACCGAACCAAGGTCGCTGCAGGAATACCATCAGCTGATTATTAAGCTATAAGCGAAAGTGAGGAGTAGTTCATGTCTGTAGATATACAGCGGGTAGAGCGGCTGAACAAATATATTAACGAGCTTCAGAGCGGCCGGCATACTGGTGCTGACGCACGTGAGCTCTACATGGCTAACAAGCAGGACCTGTTGGCAGTCACGCCTCAAGAGGCCTTTGAGATCTTCACAAGCAGATTTACACAGGGCGCTAGCGCCGGTGAAATTCTTGTATATCTTGATAAGGTCATTAATGTATTTCATCTTGGACTTACAAACTATGCCTGGCAAAAGCCGGCGGCCTCCAGCTTCCTTGGTCTGCTTAGATTGGAAAACGAGGAGCTGGTCAAGAGACTTGATCTTATCAGCGAGAAGCTGCAGACCGACAGTATTGATAACCAACGACTGAGTCTGTTGTCTGATATCAGTGAGCTGCTTGAGTTTGAGGATCACTATCTTAAGAAGGAAAACATCCTTTTCCCATACATGGAGAAGAAGGAAGGCCGCTATGAGGGCGTTGCAATTATGTGGTCACTGCATGATGAGGCCCGCAGCTGTCTCAAGGAAGCGATCGCGGCATTAGCAGATGGACCCACCGCTGTAAGAGATGATACAGAGCTGAACATCTTAATTGGCAAGTTGTTCTTCGCGATGCATGGATTGGTTCAGAAGGAGGAGCTGATACTCTTTCCGGCTGCTACTCAGCTGTTTAGCAG
>CAZHQX010000238.1:0-2475 GCA_964534195.1 uncultured Oscillospiraceae bacterium | reverse complement strand
GGTTCAAATAGAGCCCGCAACTGGCAGCGTTATGACGATGGCGGCAGCGGCGGTAAAATGGCCTTCGAAGAGGGTGTTGATTCCTATGTTCCTTATGCCGGTAAGTTGAAGGATAATCTTGATACTTCTATGGCTAAGATCAAAGCCACTATGTGTGCCTGCGGATCGCTCAGCATTGAAGAGCTTCAGCGAAAAGCACGTCTGGTCGTTGTCTCCGCTACGAGTATTGTAGAGGGCGGCGCGCATGATGTTATTCAGAAGGAGAGCGAACGCCGCGGCTGATGTTTAACTAAGACTGTTCAGACTTGACAGTGACTGGTATAATAACATCTTGAATAGTGAAAGGGGACATGAAAATGGCCGGAAAAGTATATGAACTTACACATGATGGTTTGCAGAAACTGCATGATGAGCTGAATAAGAGGAAAACATCAGTAGCCGCCGAGATCGCTGAGCGTCTTAAAGAGGCCAGAGAGCTTGGAGATATTTCTGAAAATTCAGAATATGATGATGCCAAAGAAGCTCAGGCTAAGAATGAGATGAGAATCGTCGAGATCGAGGATATTCTCAAAAATTCACGTGTCATCGATGATGATGAGATCAGTAAGACCAAGGTCAGCCTCGGTTCACAGGTTACTATTCGCGACGAGGATACTAAGGAAGAGGTCGACTATATTCTGGTTGGCACCAAGGAAGAGAATATCTTCGAGTCCAAAATCTCAAGCGAATCACCCGTTGGCGCGGCGATCATGGGCAAGAAAAAGGGACAGGTCGTTGGTGTACATACACCCGTTGGAACCTTAAATTACAAAATAATCAAGATCGCTAAACCTTCCTGACTTCAAGGTCAGGAGCTGTTGGTCTGAAAACCAGGCACTGATACGCTCCCGCGATCGGTGCCTTTTGCCATGATATAGAATTTTGGAGGATTCACATGAGTGATAATAAGCCGGATATTGAACAGAATAATGAAGCTGCTTCTAATCAGCAGGAAATGCATGAGCAGATGAAGGTTAGGCTAGCCAAGCTCAAGGAGTTGGCAGCTGCCGGCAAAGATCCTTTTGAGCAGGTTCAGTATGAGGTCAGCAATCACAGCAGCGATATAATTGACAACTTCGAAGCTATGGAAGGCCAGCATGTTACACTTGCCGGACGTATTATGAGCAAACGCGGTATGGGTAAGGTCAGCTTCTGCGATATGGTGGATCGTAAGGGCAGGATTCAGCTCTTCACTAAGATCGATGAGCTCGGCGAGGAAGCATATAGTGAATGGCAGAGACTTGATATCGGGGATCTGGTTGGTGTTGAGGGTGAAGCTTTCCGCACACAGCGCGGTGAGATCTCGATCAAGACCAAGGCATATGTGCTCCTGGCAAAAGCCTTGCGGCCGCTGCCTGAGAAGTATCATGGCCTCAAGGACATGGATACACGTTATCGTCAGCGTTATCTGGACCTGATCGTTAATCCGGAAGTAAAGGATACCTTCGAGAAGCGCAGCCGTATTATCAGATCTCTGCGCCGTCAGTTGGATGATCGTGATTTCATCGAGGTCGAGACACCTATACTTAATACGATTCCAGGAGGCGCTTCAGCCAGGCCGTTCGTTACTCATCACAACGCGCTCGATATTGATCTCTATCTGAGGATAGCTCCTGAGCTTTATCTCAAGAGATTGATCGTCGGTGGTTTCGAGCGAGTTTACGAAATAGGCAGAACCTTCCGTAATGAGGGTATGTCTATTAAGCATAATCCTGAGTTTACGCTGCTTGAGCTTTATCAGGCCTATACTGATTACAAAGGAATGATGGAGCTTACTGAGACCTTGATCGCGAATTGTGCCCAGGAGGTTCTGGGGACAACGAAAATCGTATATCAGGGAGCCGAAATTGACCTGACGCCTCCTTTTGCCAGATTGTCAATGAACGACGCTATACTCAAGCATTCAGGTGTTGATTTCAATCAGGTAGAGACATTGGAGCAGGCTGTGGCTCTTGCGAAGGAGCATAAGCTCGGTGATATCGAAGCCTCCATGGGTCGCGGCGATATAATGAATCTTTTCTTCGAGCACTATTGTGAGGATAAGCTGATTCAGCCTACCTTTATTTATGATTATCCTCTGGAAATTTCACCGCTGACCAAGAAGAAGCCTGGGCAGCCTGAGCTGACAGAGCGTTTTGAGCTCTTTATCAATGGACGTGAGCATGCGAACGCATATTCAGAACTCAATGATCCTCTCGATCAGCGTGAACGCTTCGCAATGCAGATGAAAAAGCGTGAGGCCGGAGATGATGAGGCTAATCTGACTGATGAGGATTTCTGTATGGCTCTTGAATATGGCTTGCCGCCTACAGGTGGACTTGGTATCGGCATTGACCGCCTGATCATGCTGCTGACCGATTCGTTCTCGATCAGAGATGTGCTCCTGTTCCCGACGATGAAGCCGGTGGACTGAAATCAGACTATATCTGGCACTGA
>CAZHQX010000237.1:0-2480 GCA_964534195.1 uncultured Oscillospiraceae bacterium | reverse complement strand
AAAACAGTCAAACTAGTGTTTTGCTTCTATTTGAGTGATCCTCTAGTAGCCCATTCTGAATGCTCTGCAAAATTCAGGAAAATACGATCAATAGGCAGATCAGCCATTTCACTTAATGATTTTAGCACCTCGGAGGAAAACAGAGCTTTTGCTTCCTTAGGACTCTCTTTGTAGAGATGAACTTGAACCATTGCACATTTTCCGGCCTCGCCTGCGAAAAACATAGTCTTGCCATCGTCGATTTGAATCATCAAAACGGCTTCGCTTTTGCCAGGGAGCAACGCTATTTTCTCGCCAAGCATAGCTTTTAGTGATTCGACTTTATTGTCGTCTAGTTTTTCTGACATGCTGATTTGAATGTAAGGCATAATTTATTTCCCTCCGCATTATGTTTTCTGTATGTTTATTTGAGTCCTTCCGAACTATTCTAACATAAGAAGATGTGGTTCCACTTCACATCATGCAAAAGCCGGCTTGGAATCACCAGGCCGGCTTTTGCCAGTATACAATCAATTAGAGATTGCTTATGTAATATTAGTCCCGCATCACATCGATCCACTCATGTGGTATTACTGATTCACCGTGTTTTGCGCCAAGAAGCGCACCGATGATCATCGCTCTGGTGGCTGAATCACCGCCAATCATGACATTGAGCTTCATTGCTTCCTGATAATCTTCAGTATGCTTAAGTACTGCTAACATTACAGGTAGAGCATGTCTGGCGTGGCAGCTCTGACCAAGATTTTTCGCAATTGCTTCTGCTGAGAAATCCTGTAGAGAATTAGCGGCATCGAATGATTCATTGATCAGCTTCATATCATACTCGTCCTCTGCGACCATCTGGGTTTTTGCTTTTCCAAGTGCTTCGAAAACCGATGTTTCATCCTCTTCATCTTCAGAATCAAGAAGTCTCTGCAGGGCGCTCGCAACAAGAATCGTAATTGCTGTTACCTGCCTGTTGTCGTGTGTCATTCTACTCTGATCGATGGCTGAAATAATAGCCTGCTGTGCATCCTCCAGCCAGTAGTAAATAGCAGCAATTCGAGCTGTACCGCCAAGCTCGTCTGAACCTGACCCGAATAGAAGATCATTCTGAAGAGCGGAATAAGATTCTTTGCTGGCCCCATCCATATAGCCTTCATAGCTGCTCATGAATCGGAGCCAATCCTCCCTGTAACGATCAGGGTCATAGGTGCCGCTATTGGCTTCCAGATGCTGCCATAGATGTCGTGCCTGATCACCATAATGCGTTTGATCGCCTAGTTTTTTGCTTTTATGGAAGGTGTCCGGAAGAGGATTTTGAGGCTTGTTATAATTCGGGAACTTAGATTTCAGCTTATCAACATCATATATCCAGTGACCGCCAAGTACAAAAGCATCACCTGCGATGCTTCCTAGCCATAGCGCATTTCTTCTGCCTGCTTTGTTTAGATTTTTCGTATTCATGGATGCTTCCTCCTTTTGGGTTGCTAGCAATTTTCTGAATAAACCATGTAGACAGCATACAATATGAATTCGATATCATCAGTAACACAGGGGCGTTTAGATATATATCACGCGGTGATTTCCGGCTCCGGAGGGAACCAATCGGTCGTCTTATTGGCGATTTTCACAAGTGTCAGCATGACCGGAACCTCGACCAGGACACCGACAATAGTTGCCAGCGCGACAGGCGACGTCGGACCGAACAGAGCAATCGCAACAGCAACGGCCAGCTCGAAGAAGTTAGACGCGCCGATCATACCGGCCGGGGCGGCAATACAGTGGTAGAGCTTAAGCTTGCGCGAAGTAAGATAGGCTATGAAGAAGATCAGGAAGGTCTGTATCGTCAGAGGAATCGCGATCAGCAGGATATGCAGGGGATTACTTAAGATGACATCACCCTGGAATGAGAAGATGATCACCAGTGTCAGCAGCAAACCACCGATCGTAACATTGTTAAACTTAGTTATGAAGCTATTGTTGAAATAATCCAGACCCTTACGCTTGATGACCTGAACTCTGGTAAAAACACCACCCGCCAGTGGAATCACAACAAACAAAACGACAGACAGAATCAAGGTCATCCAGGGAATTTCAAAACCGCTGATTCCCAGAAGCAGCGCGACAATCGGCGTAAACGCTACAAGTATGATCAGGTCATTGGTCGCGACCTGAACAACGGTGTATGCAGCATTTCCTTTTGTCAGATAACTCCAGACGAAAACCATAGCCGTACAAGGTGCCGCACCCAATAGCACTGCTCCGGCCAGATAGCTCTGAGCGAGATCAGCTGAAATGAAATTTTTGAAGACCACGTAGAAGAAGAACCAGGCGATACCAAACATGGTAAAAGGCTTGATCAGCCAGTTGACCACCCAGGTTACAAAAAGCCCCTTTGGATTTTTGCCAACAAATTTGACGCTGGCAAAATCGACCTTCATCATCATCGGATAAATCATCAACCAGATCAGGATAGCAATGGGAATGGAAACCTCAGC
>CAZHQX010000236.1:0-2481 GCA_964534195.1 uncultured Oscillospiraceae bacterium | reverse complement strand
ATTATGCCTTCAAACTCACCATCGATCGTTTCATAGCTGATAAGTGCCAATGACGCGTTGTAGTTCTCAGCGCCAACAGCTTCTTCATCCTTTGTACCGCAGCCAGCAAGCACAGTCAAAGCAAGCGTCAGTGATACCAGTATGATAAGACAGACGACAGCACCAGGCCATCGTCTGTTAGCAACACTATTTTTCCCTGACACGATCATGATTTGCTTTTGATTATCTCTTCGACTGCCGCGACAGTACCAGGCAGATAATCATTTTCATAATCCTCGAGCTCGCCGGCATCTATGGCCTGAGCCAGTTTCGGATCGATCGGCTGACGGTCGAATAGAGGCACATTCATTTCATCCGCTGCTGCCTGAGTCTTACCAGGACCGAAGATCTCAATCTTATGATCACAGTCATCGCACTGAACATAACTCATATTCTCAACGAAGCCAGTAATTTTGACATTCATCATCAGAGCCATATTGCGCGCCTTCTTAACGATCAGAGATACCAGATCCTGAGGCGTTGATACCATGAACAACCCATCCAGAGGAACAGACTGGAATACAGTCAGCGGTACGTCACCTGTACCGGGCGGCATATCGATCAGAAGCACATCAAGACCGTCCCAGATCACGTCAGTCCAGAACTGCTTAACGATGTTGGAAATGATCGGACCACGCCAGAGCACCGGCGCTTCCGGATTCTCAAGCATCAGATTAACTGATACGATCTGAACGCCATTATGAGACTGAGCCGGAAAAATACCCTGCTCCTGTCCCTTCAGCATTCCCTTCAGGCCAAAAGCCTTGGGAATTGAAGGACCTGTTATGTCAGCGTCGAGGATGCCGACAGTGTAGCCCTTCTTCATCAGGTTGCGGGCCAACAGAGACGTAACCATCGATTTGCCGACGCCTCCTTTGCCGCTGCATACACCTATAACTGTTTTAATGTCAGCCAGCTCATGATGCTGCTGAAACTGGGGCACGCTGTTCTGGCTGCCTGCGGCAGATCCATCCGAGCAGCTTCCGCCATCAGATGCTGAAGAGCAGTTCTGACGGCTGGCACATGAATCACATGAAGCCAATATACTCACACCTTTCAAAATAACTTATAAGACCAACAGAAAAGATTATATCACTTGGTAACACGTAAAATCCAATAGCCGGAAGATCTGGCGCATATTTCACATTCACCTGCCAATTCCTGTAACTTTTTCTGTGCAGAAGGAGCACCCTGCTTCTTCTGGATCACTACATAGAGCCTGCCGCCCTCATTCAGGGCCGCCCAGGACTCCTCGAAGAAGCGATAAACAGTTGCCTTGCCGGCACGGATCGGGGGATTAGTCAGAATAAGATCGAAGCTTCCAGTTACCTGGCTCAGGCCATCAGACTGCAGTATATCAATAAACTGTGTATGATTGACCTTCGCGTTGTGCCTTGCAAGCTTCAGTGCACGATTGTTAACATCGCACATAACAACATTAAGCGCCGGCCAAACACGCTTCAGAACGATCCCCACAACGCCGTAGCCACAGCCAAGATCAAGCAGACGACCACTGGCCTTACCCTCTGCCTCGATCACAGTCTCAATCATCAGGCGACTGCCATAATCAAGCTGAGTCTGGGAGAAGACACCACTGTCAGTCTCAAAACTGAAATCTATGCCATTTACTCTTGCTTCAATCGTACGCGGCTTATGATCTGCTTGCGGATTCTCATCAAAATAATGTGACATACTCAATTCCTTCTAAATCAATTATTACTGCGCTGCGTTCAATCTGCCAGCTTGGTTCTGGACATCGCTGTCAGAAGCGGCAAACCAATCAGATATACAACAACAGCCTCACAAAGCAGAATCGACCCGATACTGACGATCACAGCGCCAAAAGTCACCGCAGCCGATCCTTCTTCCAGCAGGAGATATGGTAAATACGTTCCAACTACCAAAGCGTTAACGATCACAGCCGGTGACACTGCTATTGATCTCTTGCTCAGACTAAGCTCACGTACCGCTGCCAGCTTATCCTGCCTGCTGCGGAAATAGACAGATAGCTTCCAGGATATAACTGCAGCCACGAAGGTCGCGATACTACCACCTACGATATCAACCGGTCCAAGATTCATCGGGTTCAACAAATTAGCCAGCAGGCATCCAAGTGTAAGACCCGGTATCGCAGCCGGTGTCAGCACAGCCAGCGCGGTCATCGCTTCAGCCAGCCGAAACTGGATGATGCCGAAGCTGAACTGGGCAAAAGGCAAGGTCAGTACAACATAGGCAGCAGCAATTACTGCCGCCAGTGTAAGGTCATAGGTTTTTCTTCTCATGATCAGATCCTCCATCAATAATTATGCTGTACTTCTCATGACTTAAGTACAGCTGCATTAGGTGAAATACAGTCACCCGGAGTTTATCGAGCCAGCTGAGGAATCAACCGCTCATCAAACAATGTTAGATATTATCATTTGCCGGCCCTAATAGCAAGAG
>CAZHQX010000235.1:0-2549 GCA_964534195.1 uncultured Oscillospiraceae bacterium | reverse complement strand
GTCAAATAAGAACGGCTGCAATATCTAACCGTTTCAAGGTAAATTCACACAAAAATCTGGTGAAAAATTCGGCCGAAAACGGTTTTGAAGAATCGCCATACTGCCATATAATGAAATTGTCGCACCAATCCCGATATATGAATTATATGGAGAGTATGATTATGAAGAAGAGCCGATGGTTATCCTTGATCTTTGCGTTTATCTTGGTCCTTGCTTTTGTATTGCTGATTACCTATCTGCCTAATATCGCTTCAGCAGATGAGGATTCATATCCCGCTCTTATTGGTCGCTCCGGTGTGAGCAGGCCGTCAGAGGCGGGATCTCTATCAGTTGCTGAATTTGACGGACAGATGACGCTTGTAGATTCCAATGGACAGCCGGTCCAGCTTAGAGGCATGAGCACTCATGGGCTGCAATGGTTTGGCGAGATCATAAACGAGAATGCCTTTGCGGCTCTGGCCAGCGATTGGGAGAGCAACATCATCAGACTGGCAATGTATGTCGGCGAGAGTGGCTATGCCGAGGATCCTTCTGTGAAGGATCTCGTATATCAGGGGATCGAGCTGGCTTTTGCCAATGATATGTATGTTATTGTCGACTGGCATGTGCATGCGCCAGGTGATCCTAACGCCGCAGTCTACAGCGGTGCTTATGACTTCTTCGATGAGCTGTCAGCGCATTATCAGGATCATCCGCAGTTTAATCAGATCATCTGGGAGCTTTGTAATGAGCCAAGTCCCAATAACGCAGGGGGAGAAGGTCTTACCAATGACGCGGCTGGCTGGAAAAAGATCAAGAGCTATGCTGAACCGATAATTGATATGCTGCGCGAGCGCGGGGACAATATTATTATTGTAGGAACTCCGAACTGGAGCCAGAGAGCAGACCTGGCCGCTGATGATCCAATCGCTGCTGAAAATATCATGTACGCCGTGCACTTCTATTCTGGAACGCACGAAGCTTCAGATACAAGTGATGATCGCGGCAATGTCATGTCAAATGCTCGTTACGCACTGGAGAACGGAGCCGCAATATTTGTCAGCGAGTGGGGAACAAGTGAGGCCAATGGTAATAATGGGCCTTATCTTGAGGAGGCTGATATCTGGCTTAGCTTCCTCAACGAGAATAATATCAGCTGGTGCAACTGGTCGCTGACCAATAAGAACGAGACATCAGGCTGCTTTGTTCCTTATATTATGGGTGTTAGCGAAGCAACTCTGCTCGATCCAGGAGCTGATCAGGTCTGGGCTCCGGGCGAGTTCAGCTTGTCTGGTGAATATGTTCGCGCACGTATCAAGGGGATTGCCTACGAACCGATAAACAGAGGCGGAGAGGCCTATGAAGAAGTGATTTGGAACTTTGACGATGCGGAAACTCAGGGTTTTCAGATCAATCGTGACAGCCCGGTAAAAGACGTGGAAATCAGCTATCAGGATGGCATGATGCGTTTGTCGCCGATGACCAAGAGCACCAATATAACCGAGGACAATTATTGGTCAAATGTGCGTGTCTCTTCAGAAAATTACAATCCAGCCTTCGATGCTTTCGGCGCTGACAAGATATCCATGAAGCTTTTTGTTGAAGAACCGACCTCAGTATCTATCGCCTGCGTTCCGCAAAGCGACAAGAATGGCTGGGCTAATCCGTCAAAAGCCTTGATTACTGGCCCTGCTGATTTTGCTGAGTCGGAAAATGGTCTTTTTATGGCGGAAATCAGAATGGGCGCTGATTTTGCTAAGAATCTGGAAGCGATCGCGACTGATCCGGAGGGCAGTGTGCTCTCAAATATGGTCATGTTTGTCGGCTCAGAAAATGGTGGTGATGTTTACATAGACGATATCACCTTCTCAAGTGCAGGGGCCGCTGCCGCCGAAGAGCTTGAGCATGCCGATATAGGCACAGCCATACTTCCGTCTGATTTTGAGGATAATACAAGACAGGGCTGGGATTGGAGTGTTGATTCCGGAACCAAGGTTTCGCTTTTGATAGAAGAAGCTAACGGCTCGCCGGCCCTCTCCTTCTCCTTCGCTTATCCGGAGGTCAAGCCCACGGATAACTGGGCCTCGGCGCCGCGGCTTGATCTCTGGCTTGAGGGCTTACAGAAGGGTGAAAATGATCAGCTTGTTTTCGATCTGTTTCTGCAGCCGGAACAGGCGACCGAAGGCGCCATCGCGATCAGCTGCGCCTTCCAACCACCTGAATCAGGCTATTGGGCACAGGTTCCAGACTCGTTTAATATTGAGCTGTCTGAACTTGAAAACGCAGAGCAAACGGCTGACGGCCTTTATCATTTCCTGGTTAAGATGGATCTTAATTCCATTGAGGGCATTGACGCCAGTACAGATCTGCGTAATGTGCTCCTGATATTTGCTGACATCGAAACTGATTTTTCAGGTAAAATGTTTGTAGACAATGTGCAGATGCTGACAGAGGCCGAGCTTGCTGAATTAACAGGCGGCGATGACAGTTCTGCTGAAGAAACAACAGCTGAAACTACAGTGGAGGATTCAAAAGAGTCTTCACAGCCTCAGGTTTCTGATGATCCTGGA
>CAZHQX010000234.1:0-2566 GCA_964534195.1 uncultured Oscillospiraceae bacterium | reverse complement strand
ATGATATTACCCTGCGCCCGGTCAGTCCGGCAACTCTATTTGCCAATTCCAGCGCCGGCATAGCCCTCGAATTCAACGGCTCTGTGCAGATGATCGGCCCACATTCATATGCTTGCGCAAGAAACACATGATTTAGCATCGATTCTATATCCTTATCAGCAAGCATCCCGATCATAAATATTAATCGATGATCAGGCAGCAGTTCAGTCAACGTTTCTGCCAGAGCCTGACAACCCTGAGGGTTATGTGCGCCATCGAGAATGACAGGGCCTGTTTCAGCAGTCTGAGCTCTGCAGATTTCAAATCGCGCCGGCCAGACAGCCTTGGCAAGAGCATTTACTTGACGTTCACTCAATTTCTTTGTGCCTATGACCTGACATATTGCCCTGATCGCAAGCAATGCCAGCAACGGCTGATAAGATCCTGACATTGTTATTCTATAGCAATCAGTAGACATACTATCTATATCTGCGTGCTCGCAGAAAATCTGTCCATTCAGGTTATGCTCAACAACATCGATTTCAGATGCAGATACAATATTAATGACCGCCTCAAGATCCTGACCCGCCTGCTCAAAAACTGCCAAAACTTCATCAGCTTCATATTTATTATCTAGTGCCATGAACGGATCGTATAACCAGACTGAGCTTCCTTGTTTAATTATTCCAGCCTTATGCCTCGCTATCGATATGATATCTTCGCCCAACCAGACTGCATGATCAAGCCCTAGAGCCGTTATGATTACAGACTCTGGTTTTTCAATAACATTTGTAGCATCACCTGTTCCGCCCATACCGGTTTCCCAGACAACATAATCACAATCAGATTTGGAAAAATGCAGAATCGCGGCTGCTGTCATCATTTCAAATTCACTAGGCCAACTTATTCCTCTATCCCGCATATCTTGTGCAGCACAATTAAGCTCTATCACTATACTGGCAAAAGCCGAGTCGCTGATCTCGCCTGCGGTTTCATCAGTCTGCAGCAAGTCGAGTCCTGTTTCTCCATCAGTAACTCTAAATGACTCGCTTCTTCGAACCAGATACGGAGTTGAAAACCAGCCAACTCTAAAACCCTCTGCTGCCAACAGGGCATTGCAGAAACAGCCGGTTGAGCCCTTGCCATTTGTACCAGCGATATGTATAAAACGAAGTCTATCTTGTGGATCACCAAGTTCATGTAGAAGAGCCCTGATTCTTTCCAGACCGGGACTTATTCCTGACGAAGCAGCTTCGGCAAAAATTCTCTCAACCATTTCACTCATGCCTTATTCCTGAATACAAATAGTTTACTGAAAACATAGTTGCCTATAAGCACCAGAAACTGAGTTAATAGTTTGCTGATAAGTATTTCCCAACCCATAAAACTCAATACAGATCTCATACCCATGATGTCAGTAAGCAGGAACATCGCGCCATATTCAAAAGCCAAAGCAGTAAAAGCCCGAGCAGCTAGAAACTTCCACAGCTCATTCCAGACGGGACCTTTTGACTTGAATACAAAGGTTCTATTTGCCCAAAAAGCGAAGATGATCGCAGAGATGATCGCCGGGAAATTCGATATCCACCACTGGTCACTGCCAAATACACGACTGAGCAAAGTGAAGACGACCAAGTTGACCATGGTCGTCAATACTCCTGCAATAAAATAGACAATTAGTTCTCTACTTAGATTTAGATTGATTTTTTTCATTTATCGTTCACTGTCACTCTTCAAAATCATCATCTTCACTTACAGGTGGAGTACCCACTCTTCTTATCTTAGGGGGCTTAATGAACGAAGTCTCATTATTTGAGCGGATCGATTCTTCGAACCCATCACCGTCAGAAGAACCATGATCAGAGCTGCCGCCTCTTCTGCGAATTAGCATCCAGGCCATCACACCACTTAAGAGCACAATGATCGAAGCAAGAATTATTGTTACAACAAAATAAGGATTAGCTGTCTGAGAGTAATTGGTTTCTACCACAGGCACAGGCGTCGGTGTTGGCGCAGGTGTTGGCGTCGGAACAGGAGTTGGTTCAGCATCATGCGGCACAGCAGTATATGGATAAATCAGTCTGGTAGAATTCTGAAAATAGTAGAATCCCTTTTCACCCCTATCATTTAATAAATATAGAAGATAAATACCACTCTCCGAAGTTGCCTCTCCATTCTCATTATATGGTTTCCAACAATCAAAAGACTCACCATCTATTGTTATTCTAGCTTCTGCAAACCCATTGGGAACAACTACAGACTCATCAGGCCGAATCCTTGTGAATACAGCTCCAGGCACTGTCAGCTGGGCAAAACGGAAGAACTCGCCTGTATCAGTATCATAAAAATAGAAACCGGACTCAGGGCCTTCATTGCTCAAATACAGCAGAACCAGCCCACCATGACGTGATTTATACGCGGTAACCATCTCTCCATTAAGCTCAATAGCCGCCTCATAAAAGCCAGTAGGAACCTCAACATCTTCAGGTAATTCGATCAAAGTAAATTTGCCACCATTTATATCAACTGATGGCAGAGGTGTCGGCGTCGGCTCCGGGGTCGGTGTCGGTGCCGGAGTAGGTGTCGG
>CAZHQX010000233.1:0-2594 GCA_964534195.1 uncultured Oscillospiraceae bacterium | reverse complement strand
GCTGCTTAAGCCACTCGCGAATTAGTCCGAACATCTGCTTCTGATAAACCAGATCCAGATGATTAGAAGGTTCGTCGAGAATTAGAAGTTTTGGATCCTGTGCGAACAGCTGAGCGAGAAACGCTCGCTGCAGCTCGCCGCCTGATAATGTCATTGCTGATTGTCCGCGCAGCTTATTCATGCCAGTTAGCTCCAGAGCGTTATTGATTTTTTCTTCAGATTCGTTCGGTTCGTCTGCCAGAGGTCCTCTGCGCCAGGCGTAGCGGCCCAGTCTTACGATCTCCTCGACTGTGAAGGAATAGCCAACATGATGACTCTGAGATAAAACTCCGATTTTTCGGGCCAGATCAACAGGGCGGATAGAAGCGATGTTCTGGTTGTGTAAGAATGCCTCTCCCTTATATGAGATTTCCTGGGTGATTGCTTTTATAATTGTGCTCTTGCCGGCGCCGTTTGGACCAACGACCATCAACCATTGCTGTGGATCGACTGAGAAGCTGACATTATCTACTATTTTCAGTTCGCCATAAGCTACTGTGAGATTCTCTGTTCTCAGCATTTTATTTCACCTTCCTTACGGAATAGAAGATATAGACAAAAGCTATAGAACCGATAAATGAGGTTACTACACCTATCGGCAGCTCCAGCGGTCGTAAAATTGTTCTGCCGATCAGATCAGCCAGCATCAAGAAGCTTGCACCTGCGAAGAGACTGGCCGGCAGCAGGCGCTTATGATTCGGACCGACAAGCATTCTGGACATATGCGGAATAACCAATCCGGCAAATCCTATAGTACCGCCGATTGAAACTGTTACACCAATGAGTACAGATACCATAATTAGAATAAGCAGCTTGACCCTTCTGATATTAACCCCGATATGACGTGCGTTCTCCTCACCTATGGCAAAAGCATTCAACTCATCTGTCAGCAGCAAGATGATCGTACCGCAGATTAGAAGTGAGATTGCAAGAACCACTGAGTTTTTGTAATTGCTGCCAGCTAATGAACCCATTGTCCAGAACATAATCGATTTAACTCTATCACCGGCGAAAACAACGATCAGACTTATGATGCTGTGCGCAAACATCGTGAAGATCACACCAATAAGAATGATCGTGTTGGTTGCCAGCGAATAATCAAGCTTATATGCAAGGCCAAGAATAATCAGGAGAGAGGCGAAGGCGAATATTATCGACATGATTATGGTGCTGCCTGCTGAAAAACCAGGTAGCCTGATTCCAAAAGCTATAGAGATGATCGCCCCCAGTGAAGCACCTGAGGATACACCCATCGTTGAGCCGTCTGCCAGGGGATTACGCAGCAGTCCCTGCATAGCAGCTCCACAGAGTGCCAATGCCGCACCTGTAAGTGCGACATTAAGCACGCGTGGAATTCTGAAATTTATTATGATCTGCAGAGCTCTGCTGCTCTCTGCCTCGGAACCTGTAAGCAGCGACTTGAATACACCAAGGATCTCAGCTATTGGAATTTTGACGCTTCCTGCAAAAACACATACCACAAAAACAACAGTCATGACTGCTGAGAAAACTAGATATTCGTGAGTCCGGAAGCGATCTGATCTTATCATAATGCTCCTGTCAGCTCTCGCCGTAAACAAAAGAATATAGCGATTTGATTCCTTCAACTATTCTCGGTCCAGGTCTTGAAAGCTCATCAGAATCAGCGTTGAAAACCTGTTCATTTTTTACCGCAGTTAAATCGGACCAGCCTGGTCTGCTCATGATTTCTTCTTCAGGCTTCGGGCCTTCGCCAAAATACATAGCTATAGTAACAATATAATCCGGATCACGCTCGATTACCTGCTCCTGAGAAATCTCTCCCCATTGATCAACATCAGCGAAGCTGTTCTCCAGACCAATCATTTCTGCCAACTCATTCATAAAGGTCCCGCTGCCGGCTGCCCAGAGTCCCCACTCGAGAGGTGATACCTCGAAATAGACAGATTTCTTTTCAGAACCAGCTTTTTCTGATGCTTTCTCGCTGATAGCTGCAAGTTCAGTTTTTATGTCTTCATTAAGCTCGACAGCTTCAGAATCATGTCCTGTAACTCCGCCGATTAAGCTAATTGATTCGTATATTCCATTGACATCCTGAGCATCTGTTACTACAACAAGAAATCCGGCCTGCTCTAGAGCCTCTATCTGTTCTAGTGACTGATCCATTGTACCCATGATAATAACATCAGGCTCCAAGGCAATAATTTGCTCAATATTTGTCTCGCTGCCTGATTGCACCGCTGGAACCTCAAGTGCTTCTTCGGGATAATTGCAGTATTCGCCTCGACCGACAAGTGTGTCTCCTGCACCTACAGCATATAGGATTTCGCAATCGGCTGCGGTCAAAGCAACGATTCTTGTGGCTGGTCCATCCAGCTTGAAATCCCGACCCTTCATGTCCGTAAGCGCGATCGCTGAGCTATCAGTGGCTGTGGTTTCAACAGCCTCTGTAGTGGTTTCAGCAATAGTTGTCGTCTCAACAGGTACTGAGCTGATCGTCGGTGCTGTAGTTTCCGTTGTCCCATTTCCTGAGCAGCCGGCAAAAGCCGCTGTCATAAGCGCTAATACAATTATCA
>CAZHQX010000232.1:0-2599 GCA_964534195.1 uncultured Oscillospiraceae bacterium | reverse complement strand
AATACCAACTTTTACCGGTATAATTTAGATATTATTCCAGTGAGGTGGTCAAATGCGGATATTCATCGCACTCAATTTTGATAAACCGGCCCTAACACTGCAATTCGACCGCAAATGATGTCTTGGCCTATACCGAGATCTGGTCAGCACCGATCAAATGATTTACTGGACAGGCTGGAATTCGGTTTTTTAGTCGAAAAAGCCGGCCCATAGACCGGCTTATTATCGATTCTGTTACCGGCTTGCGGGCCGGCTTTTGCCTGTGTTTTATTGCTGGTAGATCAGAGCTGTACCAAAGCATGGCCGAGCACTTCATTCATATCCTCGACGAAGTGTATCTTGACCTTTTTCATAACGCTCTCCGGAATCTCATCGATGTCACGCTTGTTCTCGATCGGCACCAAAATCGTGTCGATGCCGGCTCTGTTGGCAGCGATCACCTTCTCCTTGAGTCCGCCGATAGGCATAACGCGCCCACGCAGAGTGATCTCGCCTGTCATCGCGACATTGTGGCGAATCGGTCTGCCGCTAAGAGCTGAAGCAACTGCGGTAGCTAGAGTAATACCCGCAGAAGGCCCATCCTTCGGAATCGCGCCGGCCGGTACATGAATGTGAATGTCCTTGGAGCTGGCAAAATCATCGTTGATCTTAAGCTCGGTAGCTTTTGAACGAATATATGTAATCGCGGCACGCGCCGACTCCTTCATGACATCGCCGAGCTGACCTGTCAGCTCAAGCTTGCCGCTGCCAGGCATGACATTTACCTCGATCGTCAGCGTATCGCCACCAGCATAGGTCCAGGCCAGTCCCGTAGCGACACCAACCTGATCCTTATCCGCGGCCAAATCGAAGCGGAATTTTTTCTTCCCTATCAGATCCTCGAGATTATCAGGTGTAACCTTAACGTTCGTCTCGCCCTGCTCCATAATCATGATCGCAGCCCTTCTGCAGACATGCGCTAGCTCACGCTCAAGCTGACGAACTCCGGCTTCTTTTGTATACCAGCTGATCAGACTGCTCATTCCCTTACGGGTTATCGTCAGTTGTTTTTTGTCCAAGGCATTTTGCTTAAGCTGTCCTGGCAAAAGGTGTCTTGTGGCGATCTCCAGTTTCTCAGCCTCAGTGTAACCAGACAGACGTACGATTTCCATACGATCCAGCAAAGGCTGCGGAATTGTGTCTGCCGAGTTAGCAGTTGTAACGAACAGGACCTTCGAAAGATCATACGGTACTTCAAGATAATGATCACGGAAGGCGTTGTTCTGTTCCGGATCAAGTACCTCAAGCAGCGCTGATGATGGATCACCGCGGAAATCATTGCCAAGCTTATCGATCTCATCCAGCAGGATCAAAGGATTGTCGGTGCCGACCTGACGAATAGCGTTTACGATTCTGCCCGGCATCGCGCCAACATAAGTCCTACGATGACCCCGAATCTCAGCCTCATCGCGCACACCGCCCAGAGACATACGTACATATTTACGACCAAGCGCTTCAGCAACTGATTTAGCGATAGATGTCTTGCCAACACCTGGAGGACCTACCAGACAGAGGATAGGGCCTTTGTTCGTCAAATCACCAGCTTCATTACGCAGCTTACGCACCGCCAGATACTCAAGAATTCGTTCCTTTACTTTTTCCAGCCCGTAGTGATCCTTGTCTAGTATTCTGCGTGCCCGCTTCAGATCAAGCTTCTCAGTCTCGACTTTGCCCCAGGGCAATTCAAATATCAGCTCGATCCACGATCTGAGGACAGAAGCCTCCGGATAACCCGCCGGCATTCTCGACAAACGTGTCATTTCCTTACGAATCTTGGTCTTAAACTCATCAGGAATTGCCAGTTGCTCGAGCTGCCTGTTCCAGTTGTCCTGATCCTGCTGTGAATTTTCCTGATCACCAAGCTCACTCTGAATAGTCTTCATCTGCTCACGCAGGAAGTAGTCACGCTGTGATTTATCCAGATTAAACCGAACCTTCGACTCGATGTCCTTTTCCAGCTCAAAAATCAGCTGTTCACGCTGTAATATAATAATCAGCTCCTGAGCACGATGCTGGATCAGATCCTCCTCAAGAAGATACTGCTTCGTCTCGATTGGAATATTAAGCTGACTCGCAATGGTATCAGCCAACGCAGACAATGACTTAAGCGCACCAAGAGCAATCACTGTCTCCGGCGGAAAACGATTCGTCGTCAAAGCATATTTCTCAAAAGTCTGCATCAATTTGCGGCGATGTGCCTCGATCAAGCTCTGATCATGCTGCGATTCATCAGGAAAAGTCAAATAATCAACATCCACCTCATAATATGGATCTTCTTTTATTACCTTCATAATCCGGGCACGCTTTTTGCCCTCGACCATTATCTTCATATTCTCGCCCGGCAGCTCCAGCACCTGACGAATCCTGGCTACACAGCCCACCTCATAGATCTCATCAACCTCAGGCCACTCCTCATCAATCGACTTCTGAGCCGATAAGAATATCACCTGATTTTTCTCCATCGCATTCTCAACAGCCAGCTTAGAACCCTCACGGCCAATATCGAAGCTCACACTAACACCTGGAAAAACAGTAAGCCCACGCAGAGGCACCATCGGCA
>CAZHQX010000231.1:0-2609 GCA_964534195.1 uncultured Oscillospiraceae bacterium | reverse complement strand
GCCAGGCAATCGCTGCAAACAATATTAATAACAGCAAATCAACAAAATTGAAGCTGCCGCTGCCATAGGCGAGCAGCCTCGAGGCCTGAGCAACTCCGGGAAAAACGGACGAGGTCACGTTAGTTAAGCTATCAGTACCAGCCTCGATCATTTCGGCAAACTCACTGCCACCTCGGCCAGCCATTGACTGAATAAATGAAACCATTCCGAAAGTTCCAACCAGGAGAAGTAAGCTTGAAATAGTATTGAAGCGATCCTTATTCCTGGCAAAAGGCGTCAGCCTCATCAGCAATATTACAATTACAGCGGCTGCGCAAAGCGGAATAAGCGGCAAAATCAGCAGACATAATAGCATCAGCAAATAGTAATACCAGGAGGCATCGCTATTAACACCGTACACTGTTAGAGACGGCAGCAAAAAAGCCATTATGACCAGTTCTATGTAAACGACAGTTACCAGCAGCTTGGCACTGATGATCTCTCCAGCTTTGAGAGGCAGAGGCAGTAATCGGCTGACATCCGACGAATAGTAAAAGATGCTGATAGCATAAACCACGCCGAAAACAAAGGTCATTACAGCAGCAGCCGATAGGTAGAGCTGAGGTATCAAGGCAGTCAGAGAGAATGGTTCGAGCATTCTGTACAGTCCCATACTGGAAGCACCCATAATAAGCGCCATATAAATGAAGAGAAAAGCAAACAGCAACAAGCTGCCCAGGCTGCCTAGCTTTTTCTTCTTCTTGGAGTCGCTGCCAAATACCGCGAAGCCACTGCCGCGCATCATTACTATTGTCAGTCTGAGGATCTGTTTCATGACCGGCCCTCCTCCGAAGCTGTATGGTTCTCAGACACGAGCCTGAGGAACATAGCCTCCAGAGAATCATCGGCCTTGCTCTGCTCACGCATTTCAGCCAAAGTGCCGCTGAATCTTATGTGCCCGCGATCTATGATAGCCAGCTCATCACATATGCGTTCAGCAACCTCAAGTACATGTGTGGAAAAGAAGACAGTATTGCCAGCATCAGTGTGCTCTCGCATCATGACCTTCAGTTCATATGCCGACTGCGGGTCAAGCCCGGTCATTGGCTCATCCAGGATCCAGATCGCAGGATCATGGATCAGTGCGCCGATAATCATCAGCTTCTGTCTCATACCATGCGAATAGCTCTGGATCCGGTCGCCTAGGGCATCAGTTAACGATAATCTGCCCGCAAGCTTCTTGATGCGTTCCGCTCTGATATCCGCAGGCACCTTATATACATCACCAAGGAATCGCAAATACTCAAGCCCCTTGAGTCTAGGGAAAATATTCGGATCATCAGGCACCAGACCGAAACAGCTCTTAGCGGCAAAAGGCTCTTTGATAATGCTCTTGCCATTTAGGATAATGTCACCGCTGTCTGGACTAAGTATGCCGGTGATCATCTTGATCGTAGTTGTCTTGCCGGCACCATTAGGGCCAAGAAACCCGAAGATCCTGCCTGCGTCTATGCTCAGATCGATGTTGTCCACGGCTTTTATATCGCCGTGATAGCTCTTGCTGACTCCCTGAATTTCAATCATGATCGGCCTCCCTGATTAGAATACTCCTGATGAATTTTCAACCTTCTCATTATACCATCCAAGCAGCTTTATATAAGGCATTTCTCTGCTTAATTGATAAAGCGCGGACAAGGCCTGCTCGCTGCCTGCCAGACAGTCCGCATCCAGGTAAAACAGGTAAGCCCATGGCTGGAATGGATCAGGACGCGATTGAATTTTACTAAGATTGATTCCACGATCCGCGAACAGCGCCAGCATTGATGCCAACGCTCCGCTCTGATGAGGCAGTCGCAGTACAAGACTAAGCCTGTCGGCGTCCGGCGAAATGAAGAGCTGCCGGCCAACCGCAATAAATCGCGTCTGATTATGCGGAGCGTTAGCGATGTTGTCCAACAGAATATGTAGTCCATGCTCAGCTGCCGCCTCAGCTGAAGCGATCGCGGCAATATTATTCTTATCGCCAGTCGCTACATGACCAGCAGCATAAGCTGTGTTCAGCGACTCATTGATCTGCCAGCCGTATCTGCTAATTGCCTCGGAGCACTGGGAAAGCGCTTGCGGGTGGGAGATCACTTCGCGAATATCTTCAAGCCTTGTACCAGGCTTAGCCATCAGGCAATGACTGATCGGCATGGATAATGAGCGGTGGATAGACAGATGATGACCAATCAGCAGATCATAAACATCATCGACCGTGCCGGCGGTACTATTCTCCAGCGGTAAAACAGCAATATCTGCCGCTCCTTCAGAAACCAGATCACAGGCATCGGCAAAAGTCCTGGCCGAGCCGATCTCCGCTTCAGGATAAAGCAGACGGCAGGCCTGGGATGAATACGATGACAGAGGCCCCTGGTATATAGCGGTTCTGACATAAGGAGCCTCATATAGCGCATTAGCAAGTATTTTACCAAGCTCGTACCGATCATCTTGTGCTCGCAGCAGATCGTACTGAGCACCACGTGACAGCCGCATCAGCGTTCTCATCAGGTTTTGTGCCCGCAGGCTGTCAGCGCCTTCACAGCTCTTGCCTGCCCAGGACAGAAGCTCGTCTTCTCGAACAGGATCAT
>CAZHQX010000230.1:0-2614 GCA_964534195.1 uncultured Oscillospiraceae bacterium | reverse complement strand
AAGATAAACATTCTGGGCAGGGCTGAGCTGAATCGCAGACTCCAACAAAGAATCAATATCAGGAGACATGATATAGGGGTCTCTAATGTAGAAACCATCATCGATCAGCGTTCGACCTAAATTTTGATCCGATAGATGGTCGAAAATAGACTGAGCTGAAGATGTGAATTGTTCCTGAGCATACTTCAGGAAAACAAATCTTGTAATAAACGCAGAGAGTACGAAGCAAATCAATAATAATGCCAGAAGCATAAATGATACTTGCCGGTCTACACGCTCTACTCGCTCGAGTTGTTTCACTACGAATACCTCGCTCAAGAAGTTCTTATCGATACCATAAGCGATGGCTGCCATTTCGATTATAGCACTGAAAACAATAATCAACAAAAATTGATAAACAAATGGCAATAAAATATCAATAAATCTAAGTCTTGACGTATCAAACTTCGTGTTAATGTTTTATCAAGGCATGGGATAAGTCGTATTGACAATAGATTAGGCTGCAGCGAAGGCAACCCAGCGTTTCCGAATAATGGTAACTTAATGATTACATGCGCGGATATGTGTGCATAAATGCAATTTGGGGAGAATAATATTGGTAATGACAAACATGAAGGATCAAGAAAACGAAAGAAGATCGTCTATGAAGAAAATCATACAGACGTTTATTGTATTCACAGTGGTACTCGCCATTTCTGCCGCAATGGTTGCAGCGGGGGTCCATCTGCAAAATCAATACAACAGCTCGGATCAAACAGAGATGTCTGACAATGATAATGAATCAGCAAGTAAGGGGATGATCGATTTGACTGAAATAGAAAAAGCTTCTGGATATGTATTGGCTTATACAAAGACCGGTGATGATCGAACACTTGATCAGAGCCTTCATTTGGCCTGGAGTGATGATGGAAGCAGCTTCTCCGCTCTAAACGCCGATAATGGTATCTGCTTCGCGCGTCGTACAGATGGTGATCATACCATTGAAAACCCGTTCCTGTTTTTACTGAAAAACGGTGACTATGGTTTAATATCGTTAAGCTCATCCCGGCCGGGACAAGTCACGATCCACACATCTCAGGATTTGGTGGTGTTCAATCAGGAAATCATTCTTGATCTTAGAATAGATAAAAAACCAACGCAGCTCCAATGCTTCTATGATCTAGATCAGGATAAATACGTGATTCTCTGGAGTGACGGTAAAAAACAATTCAGCCAGACGACTGCCGATTTCAAAAGCGCAGGCAAGCCAGAGAAAACGGAGTATGTCCTCTGGACAAACCCGGAAAGCACAACATGGCCGGAAAAGGCAATTCCTGGCAACATAATCGCAGTTGATCAGGCAACGCTGGATTATATAAAGGCCAAGCTTATGCCGGTAGAGAACATTTCAATTGATTCTTTGCCAACAATGGTAAAAGCCTCGTCCGGTGTTCTTCCTAGTCTGCCGGAATCTGCTATTGCCCACTATAGCGATGGTTCCTCCTCTGATGTACCAATAGTATGGGATACGACTTCTCTTAATGTAAATAAACCAGGGACCTACAAGGTAAATGGTACGATTGGCTACCCTCAATTTGACAACCCCTTCATCGAGTCAAAAGCCGACCCCTGGATCACGATCGGTGATGATGGCAAATACTATTTCACAGCCTCATATCCTATGTACTCAGCTGATGATACTGAAGGCTACAGCAAGGTGACGCTACGCAGAGCAGACGACATCGCCGGACTCCAAAACGCAGAAGAAGTAACGATCTGGACCAATAACGCTGATGATGAAATCTATCGATATATCTGGGCGCCAGAAATTCATCAGATAAATGGCGTATGGTACGTACTCTTTACCGGCAGTATTAATCCTAACGATGTATTTGGTATTCGTCCGCATGTTCTAAAATGCGAGCCCGGCCAAGACCCGATGGATCCTGCATCATGGCGCTCTGAGGGGAAAGTCAGACCAGTTGCCGGAGACCCGCTGGCCTTCCAGACCTTCTCTCTCGATATGACATATTTCGAAGCTGGCGGCAAGCATTATGTCGTCTGGGCTGAGAAAACAACTGGCGACTCATTGCTCTTCATAGCAACGATCGATCCCTCCAATCCAGCGAGACTCACTTCACCGGCAACGATTCTGTCCATGCCTGAATTTGCCTGGGAACAGGTGAGGTACAATGTAAACGAAGGCGCCGCTGCCATCAAACGTGACGGTAAGATATACCTCTGTTTCTCCGCGGCCGGTACTGGACCAGAATACTGCATCGGCTTGCTCACGGCTGATGAGAACGCAGACCTGCTCCAGCGCGACGTCTGGACAAAAAATCCTTTCCCGATTCTCACAACTCAAGATGTCGATCGTGAATACGGACCAGGTCACAACTCATTTACCAAAGATCAATATGGCAATGACATATTTGTCTACCACGCCCGTTCCTTCGAATGCTTCACTCAGCAATGCGAATACGCCGGTCAGGATCCGCTCTATGATCCCTGCCGCCACGCCCGTATCAAAGCCGTCCACTGGTCCTTCGACAACACTCCGGTCCTCAAAATGACACCAGATCAATTCGTCGACCCGGACAAACAGTTTGTTTCGATAGAAGTATTGGTTGAATAA
>CAZHQX010000229.1:0-2620 GCA_964534195.1 uncultured Oscillospiraceae bacterium | reverse complement strand
CGCTCTGCTGTTCTCAGCCAGATGTTGAGGCGAGCCACAGCAAGCCTCATTTCCTCATGGCCCGTAACAGTCAACATGACCTGGCCATCGCTCACCTTGATTTGTGATCGATCATAGCCGAGCTCCTGAAGTTCGGAAGCCGTAACCGACTCAATACCGAAAAGCGTAGTTGCGATTATGTTGAAATCCATAAATTATTTACCTTCTCTATCTTTAAATTGTTCTAACACTAAACAGCTCGCTCATTAGTCAGACTCTGAGAAAACCTCTTGCTATCAGCCAGGTCGCAGGAGAAATCAACCAGGCGCCAATTATGTCACTTATCCAGTGCACATCAAGAAACAACCTGCCATAGGCTGTCACAATTGCAACCAGAAACAAATAGCATGTGATCACTATGATGGCAGCTGTTGGCAGATATGGCGCCAGCATCGTCGGTACCAGAAGGGCAAAAGTCATGCTGGCCGCACTATGTCCGCTTGGGTATGAGCCAGAACGCATTTTGACATGGGCGATATCCTGTGGCGGTCTTGTTGCTGCCGCCAGCTGTTTAGTTGCGGTTACAGCTGTTGTCTGAATGAACATCGCTGATGTAAGAACCATCGCCCGCCGCCAATCATCCCAGTAAAAGCCCATCAGAAGCGACAGTAATATCAGCTGTAAGGACAATGACAACACATCATTGTATCTGTGAGTAATGACCATCAGCGGCCGCAGACGAAGCGGTCTGGTCATAAGTATAAATTGTCTGATGAAAATATTAGGTCTTAGCAAAAAGGGGTTAAGAACTGCCAGCAGTAAATAGACAAACAGCAAAACAGCAAAAACAACCCACTCACGTAAATACATCTATGAAACAACCTCCAGGCCACGGCCTCTTTATCTCCAATCAGTATAACATGTACCGACGCCGTGGCACATATCGTCACGCATCAAATGATCTATGTTTTACGAAACTCAGGCATTCTTCCTATCAAAGGCATCGCAGCCACCGCTGTTAACGTCCCGCTTACAGTACCGGCCAACAGCAGCAATGGTAAATATGTCCAGATAAGCAGCGGCTCTGAAAGCAAAAATACCGCGACAGATATTTGACCAATATTATGAGCCGCGGCACCAGCAACACTGATACCCACAAGCGAAAAAAACCTGCCATGCCAGACGACTAACGGCCACATCAGTAAAAAAGCCGCGATCCCACCGGCCAGAGAAAACATCAACGAAACCGGACCAGTGATCGTGCCGACGATCAGACAACGCAGAATCAATATAACGAAGGCATCCATAGGCTTAAGCCTAAGCAGAGCAAACAACGTGACTATATTGGCAAGTCCCAGTTTGACACCGGGGATAGCTATCACGGCGCCTAGAGGGATCCAGCGCTCAACTATCGACAGAACAAGCGCCAGTGCCAGTAAAACTGCATCGTATGCTAATCTTCTTGTATTTTCACGAATACTCATTGTATCACCACATCCGGACCATCCTCATAGGTCGCACCGGAAGTTCCATCAGGCAAAGTAGGCGAACCCTCTAAACGAAGAAGCACGTGACCGGGCACGCAAGCCGAAATTTGACCATCACTGCGCAGCCAGCCGGTCCTGACACAAACCTGGTCAGGGCAATCAGCCTCCTCGATGCGAACTGAACCGCCTTCATAAGCAACAGTATAATGCAGCCCATGTGCCTCGAAGCTGAATTCTCCGCCTGCAAACAGTTCAGTCTCATCAATCGTGTGAAATATCTCACCATCGACAATTATCAGAGCCTTAAGCGGGCCGGCTTCTGATCTGCCTCCGACCAAGAGAGAAGGCGCAGCAATAAGCATCAGCAGACTAACTGAGATCACAGCAGCGTATATTAATATGTCACCTATCTTCAGCTGTCTGTACCAGCGTTCACCATTTGTTCTTGCCAATAGCTTCCTCCATCTCAGCAGCGTGTTAGCTTCTGATTATCCAGATAATATTATACATGCAGTTGTCCGCTTTTTATATTATTGATCACATTCGTAACCAATCACTGTAATGTACTCACAAACGAAACAAAACTATCACATATTTTTTGTAAATATTGTCATATAAATATTGTCATACCAAGTCATGCCATGTTACAATTCAGATACAGGAAGAAGATAGTTAACTATTCATCTGATATTATGTTCAGTTTGCAGGGAGGTGCGGAATAATGAGCAGCGGTATAGGATTTGTCATAAGATTCGAGGGCAATCAGGCGGTGATTCGCAAAAACGACTATAGCATCGTCACGATACCCAGGGAGAGGCTGCCCGGGAATCTAAAAGAGGGAGACTTCGTTGTTGAGATGCTGCAAACTCACGAATACAAGGTAGATTACGCCCTCACTGAACTCAGACATATCGAACTCAGAAGAATGACAGATTGCTTCGTCGACTAATAGCAAGAAGTCCAGCGATAATAATCTGGCAAAAGGCTCCGACCAACAGTCGGGGCCTTTGTTGACAGTCGAAGGCGTTTGCCATAAAATAACTTGTCAGACGGTCCCGTAGCTCAGCAGGATAGAGCGTCGGTTTCCTAAACCGCAGGCCGGAGGTTCGAATCCTCTCGGGATCACCAGGCAAAATGACCGTGCGCTTTTTCAT
>CAZHQX010000228.1:0-2670 GCA_964534195.1 uncultured Oscillospiraceae bacterium | reverse complement strand
ACGGCAAGCCGCCAAAAATCAAAGATCTGACAGTAATGCTCAAAAACGCGAAATAAACCTATTCCTATAACGCAAGATAACAAACGCCTGTACCCAGCAATGAGTACAGGCGCTTTTTATTAAATTACAATGGCAAAAGTCGAGTCCCTTAACAGCTCTTCGAAATTGAAAGTATGTCACCGCAGCAGTTTCAATTACTTGCCGCAGCTGCCCTCATCAGCATACTTGCAGATGAAATCCTTCAACTCATCCATTGGCAACGGTCGGCCGATCAGATAACCCTGGCCCATTTTAAAACCAGCCTCCTCGAGAAGCTCCATCTGCTCAGCAGTCTCAATACCCTTGGCACAGACATCGATATCAAGCACCTGCGCCATCTGAAGCACGCCGATAATTACCTTAAGCTCTTTCTCGTATTCAGTGATGCCCTTGGTAAACTCTTTGCTGAGCTCGATCATATCAAACGGTAGCTTACGCAGAAGGTCTATGTTGGAATAGCCGGTTCCAAAATTGCTAAGCACCAGTCTGATACCAAGCTCATCATGTATCTTCTGCAGATTGTAATAACCGGTCGCGTTGAGCGGCTGCGCTTCACTGAGCTCGAACTGGAGATTGTTATTATATATTCCAGTTTTCTCGATCAGTGCGGTCAAACGCTCTACGAACTCAGGACGATTAGCCTGGAAACCAAGCAGGTTGATCGATATTGTAAGATTCATTTCCAGCTCGCGCATCAGCCGGGCTCCATCGATAAAAGCATGCTCAAGAAACCACGAGCCGAATTTTTTTGTCAGCTCCTCATCCGATTCAATTACAGGGATAAATTTATCCGGCTGAATCGGCTCTTCATCCTCCGAAAGCATCAAGTCAACGAACACCTCATATGTATTGCAGGTGTTGCGTCCGAAGGTCCATTTCGGTTGTCCAAAGAGTTTAAAACGATCATTGTTAAGCGCGTCCAGTATCTGTTCTCTTGTAACCTTAGTCATGGCTGAAACCCCCTTGTTGCTGAATAATCTGGTGATGCACCAGTCTTAGTAGCTATATTATACGATACTTAGAGGGATAAGTGTTTATCATTTGTGCATTTAATATATACGTAACAGGAGTTCAAGATTACACAGGAAGCATAAATGGACTCGGCTTTTGCCGGGATAATATTAAATAAGTGAAAGCAGGCGTTCCATGATGTATACGGCGATGGAGGCGCCAAGAGCCACTGTCAGTAAGCTGCGGCGATACCAGCCGAGAACAAGCGCGACGATCAGGCCTGCGAGAGCTGACCAGATCGAGGAAGTCGCGAAGAAGATCGCAGGAATCGTCATGGCGGCCAGGACAGCGTAAGGCACATAGAAGAGAAAGGAACGGACGAATACATTTTCAATTCGGCGGCGGACCAGCATCAGAGGCAGCATGCGCGGCAGCCAGGTAACGGCTGTCATAGCAATTATCGCAGTCAGCAGGTATCCATCATTCATGACTCTCACCTCTGCTTTCTGCTTCGCTGTCAGCAGCTTCTCCAGCCGATGTTGTAGGTATCGTCTGAATTGGCGCCATCAAGGCACCGGCGGCCGATGCGGTGATGGTGCAGATGATGATACGCCAGCCAAGAGGTATCTGGCTTAAATAAGGTGTGAACTCAAAAACCACACTCAAAATAGCGGCAAAAGCAACCACCATCAGAACTGGTCGGGAGCTTCTTGCCGGCGGCATGATGATCGCCACAAACATGGCATAAAGAGCGATACCAAGAGCGCTCCGCCAGCTAAGCGGCAGTATATAGCCGGCAATAGAGCCGGTCAGTGTGCCGACAGTCCAGCCGGTAATCGGCAGCGTCATCAGGCCAAGCATATAGACAAGGCTAAGCTCATGCTCCTTAAGAATAGCAACAGCATATATTTCATCAGTCACGCCGAAGCCAATCAGCATGCGTCCGGCAAGCGAAATATCCGGACGCAGCCTCTGCGACAGAGACAGCGACATCAACGAATAGCGCAGATTGATCAGAAGCACGGTAACCGCGATCTCAAACCAGGGAGCATGTGTAAATATCAGCTTGACACCGGCGAACTGGCCAGCAGAGGTAACATTGGTAAAAGACAACAAGGTCGCTATAAGCGGCTTGATTCCTCCTTCGGCAGCAAAAATACCGAAGGCAAAGGACACTGCCAGATAGCCAAGACCGATTGGCAGACCATCCTTAAGCCCAATCAAGAAATTATTACTCGTTCTTATAGTTTTAGCACTGATATCTCTACCCATAACGAACATTATAGTCCTCAGCAGCAGGCTGTGACAATCAGTCGCCTGTGATATAATATTCAGGATTCAAGGCTTAATTTTCAGGCAGTTCGCGAGTCATAAACAACAAGCAGATGATAAGCAGAGCTGTTAAGAATTATAGGATTCGGAGGACCTGTACATGCGGGACGGTTTCATCAAGGCAGCAGCGGCTTCACCAAGAATCAAGGTTGCAGACTGCGGCTATAATACAGAGCAGATCAAGTCGGTTATCAGCGCGGCCGCGGCAGAGAACGTCCAGCTGCTTGTGTTTCCTGAGCTAAGCATAACAGGCTATACCTGCGGCGATCTGTTTCTAAGCAGAGTACTGCAGCAGGCAGCTTTGCAATCACTTGAAGAGCTTGCCGCGTTTACTGCCGAGCTGAACAT
>CAZHQX010000227.1:0-2676 GCA_964534195.1 uncultured Oscillospiraceae bacterium | reverse complement strand
GTCGGGTAATTGCTTTGGACTTAGAATTCTCGTCCAGAATCCAACTGCTGATTATCTTGTCAACGTCGGCAGAACATGATTCTAGTGCCGCTGCGAAAAGAGATAGGACAACACACTTCTGCCGATATTCCGGTAAGACGCCAATCTCCACGACTTTTGCGGTTTTCGGTTGTTTACCAAGCAGCTTATGTTGTATGTAAGTGAGGACAGAAGCGCCTTTTCCGATTGGAACAAGCTCGTTAAAATCGGGATACCAGAGAACAAAACCAATATCTTTTCCGTCTTGCTTCGCGAATATGAGATTGCTGTTATTCAGCAGGGGTATCATATCGCGAAACAAATCCATATCCTCATCATAATTTCGCGAGGAGTAGTATTTATGTCCCGCGAAAATTTCATTATTCAGATCAGTATATCTTCTCATGGTTGCTTCGAAGCCTCTGCCGAAATCGGCGTGTTCCAGAGATGTCTCATCGACATTATCTTCGAAACGCTTCAAATCTCTTTCGATCCTCTCATGGACCAGCATCCTGGAATCATAGTAGCTTACAAATTTCACCTTCGTGAACTCATCGAAGTAATCGTGATAATAGGCAGGGGAATAGCTCTCGCCAAATGAAGGCGACTCAATATCCTGGCCAAAGCCGACACTGTAGTTTACATGTCCATCCAGAGCGACCACTAACTTGCTGCAGCCATGCTTTTTGCCGAAAAATTCAGCGTGATCCACCAAAATAGAGACCGCATCTTTGCAATCCGGCAGGGCCTCAAAAAATGACAGGTATAAATCTCCGGATGCTCTTTTGTTGATGATCAGGACACCGGCACATAGGATTCTGCCATTATTCTTGACGCAAACGATCTCCTGCAGAGTGGCTCGATAAAACGGGCGACTCTTCTGACAGGCGATCTTGATGATGCCGGTTTTGTTATCCTTGAAATTAGCGTCACCCTTGTAGACGGTTCTCATGAAGGAGAGATATTCTCTTAGTTCAATTGTTTCAAGCTGCAAAACTTACCACCTTTAGATTATATTCGGCGTTATTCCGTGTGAGATCTGATACTTATAATATAGATTTACATAGAAGTAAAACAGATTTTTCAGCGGATGTCTTAGAGAATCTTTTCTCAGCAAGGTTCGTTTAATGACACTTCCAGTTGAGAAGACATCCTTATACAATTTCCAATATTCCTCTGTCAGCGTTTCCGGTGACATGTTTTTTGGCTGATGGACGGCAAAAGCTCCATTAAACTCATAGATATCCTCGCTGGTCATCCTGCCTGCAGCTTTCATCTCTTGGTAAAAGACTGTCCCTGGAATGGGAGTCAGGATATAGAAGCGCGGAACTGTTATTTTGTTCTTTGTGATGAAATCCGCGGTTGCCCGAATGCTCTCGACAGTATCTCCGTCCGCACCAATAACCATTTCAGTTGAGACATCAATACCGGCGGCTTGAATTCTCTTAAACTGCTCTTCGTATCGCGATACATTTGCCCATGACTTGTGCATGGAGTTCAGGCTCTCCTGGGATATGCTCTCGATGCCGAAGGATAAGGAAATGCAGCCGCTCCTGGCGACAGCTGCCAAAACCTCAGCATCATCAGCAATGGAGATCTGGCACTGAGAGAGCCAGGTCATTTTAAGCTTCTCGATCTCAGCGCAGAGAGCCAGCATATAATTTCTGTCCGAGAGAATATTATCATCCAGAAGCAGGAATCTATTGTATCCCAATCTCTTGATCTCCCGGATATCGCGGATGACCTCGGAGATCTCGCGACGCATATAGCGATTCTTATAGAGGCAATATACAGAGCAAAATGAGCAGGAGTTAGGGCAGCCTCTGCCCGCCTGGACAGGCAGGAAATTACCGATTTTCTTGCCGGCAAAAACCTCATACTTCGGAAGAGGATAGCTCAAGCTATCTAGCGGCATATCATAGAATTCCTGCAGATCATTATTTGCATAATCCGCCACCATTTTGGGGAAAGCCAGCTCGCCATCGCCAATAATTACACTGTCACAATATTTCTTGGCTTCTTCAGGCATCAGGCTTGCCATATAGCCGCCCATGACGACTGTTTTTCCGCGCTTCTTGAATTCTGTGGCGATATCGAGACTTCTTATTATGGCATGCCCCATACCGGAGATGGCAATGATATCCGCATCCGTTTCGAAATCAACATCATCAATTGTTTCCAGACAGCACTCAAATTCATGATCCGGAACAAGTGCTGCCAGAATAGCCGGGGCAAGCCCGACAAAATAGAGCCGTGATTTCTTGATCAGCTTTCTGCCCTTGGCATATGGTGTTGATTGAATATAATAGATCTTCATTAATAGCCCCTCATTTTTCTTTTCAAATAGCCGGTCAGCATGTTTTTATAAAACTCAATATCCATGAAGTCATATATTCCTGATTTTTTCGCCAGGTTATACAGTCGTAAGACCAGTTTATTATATTCCCTGTAGAATTGCTGCTTCGTCAGTTTTTCCGGCTCAAGTACCAGATGCAGAAAATCATAATCCTCTATGTCATCCGAGACAATTCTATCCTTGTACTCTTCATATAATGGCGTTCCTGGAATCGGTGTAAACATGGACACTGTCACATATAGAAGCCTCGTTTCCTTCACAAAATCATAGAGCTTACGGAAGTATGCCTTATCTGCGGACAA
>CAZHQX010000226.1:0-2701 GCA_964534195.1 uncultured Oscillospiraceae bacterium | reverse complement strand
GCCTTGATTGGTTTTGTCTTCGTCAGCTTCTCGATATTGATGCAGCTGGCTCAGATGTTTTTCGCAATGAGCTTCGGCAGTCTGGCCAGATTTCACAAGCTTGGGCTTGCCGGTCCGATTATCAGCTACCTGATTCTTAACTTCGTTTTGGAGATGCTTATCTTGGCTGCTATGGTCTTCATTCCCTTTGGAGTCGAAGTTCAGGTCAGCGGTCCTAATCAGCTGCCGGTTTTAAGCAGTGCCAGATTTGTTGACCGAGGAATGCTGTATTTGATCCAAAATCCGGAAACACAGAACAATGTGTTCGGAGCCGGAGGCATAGTTCTATCACTAGTCGTGATGGCGGCACTATATATCGGTACTCACTATTTGATCAAAAAAAGGACCAGCCTGCGCTGATCCTCAATCCTTCTCTTCATATACAGAAATGATGTCCGGCAGTCGGCCTAGTGATGAGATCATATTGGCCTTCTGTCGGGCATCTACACCTCTTAGCTTAAGATTTAGCCTGAAACCATTATCATCGTCAGGCACGATTTGGAAATTATCCACTGCCGCGCTGGATTGAAGCAAATTGTCAATAATTATTGAAACGTCACTACTGAAGCTGGCAAGCAGTACAACGATTTTTGTCTGACCATGCTTACTGTCGTGCCAGCGCTCCAACGGGTGGGTAAGCAATAAGGTTACAACGGTAAAAGCCGTCGCAATCAGCGCTCCGGCATAGAATCCGCTTCCCACTGCCAGCCCGATGCAGGCAACTGCCCAGACCCCAGCTGCTGTCGTCAGACCACGAATACTGTCACCTGTGCGCAAAATAGTACCTGCACCAAGAAAACCTATGCCACTTATGACCTGGGCACCCATTCTTGTCGGATCTATCGCGATCTGCCCGCTATACTTATTGAAGATAAACTCAGCTGTAACCATAACAAGAGCCGAACCAAGACAGACAACTATATGAGTTCTCAGTCCAGCCGGACGATTCGAGTATTCACGCTCGAAACCTACAAGGCCGCCCAATACTCCGGCAATTAGCAGTCTTAGAGCTAATTCACCAAGCTGAGGCCAGTTTATTGAAGCAAGCATCACTTACACCTCAAATCCTAGAAGTAATTGCTGACAGTGTCGTTGAACTATCTGCCAGCTACTTATGTCGTAATAGTAACTTGATAATAACACAAATGAGAAATGAAAAAGCACTGCTTGAGGCTAGTCAGCCCGGCTGGCAGTGCTATTATTTTAGCATTTGTATATTATTTTACTAAATTAATTATTCGAAGGGAATAATTATTTCTCTTCAGGAGCACGATATCTCATCATAAAATCGAGAACACGTACACGATCCTCAGGGAAGTCACACTCAAACTCAATTTCCTTCATGGTAGCAACCTTCAAAATGGTTGAGAAACCAACCAGAGCTGAGAGTAGACTATTGGTAACCAAACGATCGCCATCTTCTGTTATGATCGTAACCTTACCCTTACATTCCTGGATAAGCTTGGCAAAAGACTCAACATCAACATTAAATACTTTCATGAAAACACCTTCCTTTTCATTGGTTTTCTTATTTCTCAAATTCTTACTTTTTTGTTCTGACTTTAGTCAACAGTATTTACAGATTTTTGTCAATCGGATTAGTGACAAAAAACAAGGAAATCGAAGCAAAAACGTGCCTCTTTCTCCGTTTTTTGATTGTAGGTAACACTAGTTACTAATTTTTTGAAGATGATTACTGTTCAGTTATGCATTGTGCAAAAACAAAAAGCTATTCTATTGTGATATTCACAACGGAAACTTCTAAGGATCATCGCTGTACTCTAGCCCCTGTTCCGCGCATTAGTGCTTCGACCTCGCTTAGTCTTGCCATGCTGGTATCGCCAGGAGTTGTCATCGCAAGTGCACCATGCGCCGCGCCATATTCGACAGCCTTTTTGATATCTCCAAATGTCATCAACCCATAGATCAAACCAGACGCGAAGCTATCACCACCGCCAACTCTATCGAAGATCTCAAGCTGTGGATATTCTCTGGACTGGTAGATCTCACCGTCAGCCCAGGCAAGCGCTGACCAGTCATTGGAGCTTGCTGAGTGAACTGTGCGCAGTGTGTTGGCAATAACCTTGAAATTATTGAACTCCTTAGAGACTCGATCGATCATGCGACGATAACCATCGATCGGCAGCTGGCTGAGCTTCTCATCGCTGCCCTCGACCTCGAAGCCTAAACAGGCGGTGAAATCCTCTTCATTACCGATCATAACATCAATATAACGAGCGATTTCGCGATTGACCTGCTGCGCCTTGGCTTTGCCGCCGATATCGCGCCAGAGTGATGGTCTGTAATTAAGATCATAGCTGGTGACAGTACCGTATTGGCATGCTTTCTTAACCGCCTCAAGCGCCGTCTCTGCGGCAGTCTCTGACAGTGCCGCGAAAATACCGCCTGTATGAAGCCAGCGAACACCGAGTTCGCCGAATATGTGATCCCAATCGATATCACCCTGCTTAAGCTGACTGATGGCGGTATTCGCACGATCAGATACACCTAGTGCGCCTCGCACTCCATATCCTCTCTCTGTGAAGTTAAGCCCATTACGGACACTACGGCCGATCCCATCATAAGGCATCCATTTTATGAACCTGGTATCTACACCGCCCTGCATGATCAGATCCTCGATCAAATAACCGATATCATTGTC
>CAZHQX010000225.1:0-2712 GCA_964534195.1 uncultured Oscillospiraceae bacterium | reverse complement strand
CCTGTTGTTATAATTTGAACTCATAGAATAGCCATAGGCACCGGCATCAAGAACTACCAGAATGTCACCGCGTTCAACTCGGGGCAGCTCACGATCGCGCGCCAGAATATCGCCGCTTTCGCAGATATTACCGACAACTGTCTGCGGCTGCGGCTCGCCATCTACCGGAGAACCGTCACGCCAAACCTCTATATCATGCCATGAATCATACATGGTTGGACGCGCCAGAACATTGAAACCAATATCGGTGCCCACGTAATCAGTCCCGCCATTCTCCTTAAGAGCGGTGACCGTACCCAGCAAAACTCCGCTCTCCGCTGAAACATAACGTCCTGGCTCGGTTTTGAACAAGATCTCACCACCATGCACCTCGGCAAAAGCCTTGACCATAGCTGAGAGCTCTTGACCCAGCTTAACCAGGTCCAAACGGGCTTGTCCTGCCAGCTTATGATAAGGAATACCGAAACCACCGCCAAAATCGATCAGCCTCAGCTCGGGAAAAGAAGCAGCCAGCTCCAGGAAATGTCCCGCTGCCGCCAAATAGGCTTCCGGCTCCATGAAGAGCGAGCCGATATGCTGGTTTATACCAACAAGATGCAGATCGTAACGATCCAAAACAGCTCTAAGATCTTCAATCTTATCCATGCCAATACCAAATTTTGTCTTCTTGCCGGCAGTCACGACCTTCTCATGATGGCCAGCACCAACGCCAGGGTTTATCCGAACGGCCAGATCAGAACCTTGAGAAATGCTCCCCAGCAGCTCTACCTGATCGAGGGAATCACAGCTGATCAGAATATTACGCTCAAGCGCAAAACGAAATTCGCTTTCATCAACATTGTTCGGCACGAAAAATATCTGATCCGAAGTAAAACCTGCCTTCTCAAGTACGATTATCTCACCAGGTGACATCGCGTCAGCATACATGTCTTCTTCTCTGGCGATCTTCAGCAGCGATAGGTTGCTATTAGCCTTAATACTATAATTCGCGGTAAAAGGTGAGCCGGTTATAAGTCCCTGCATTTCACGACAGCGCTCACGGAATACAGCCTCGCTATAGACGTAGAGCGGACTGCCATATTTCTCAATCAGAGCTGTTGGATCCAGTTCGCCGAAAAAACCGGAGCTTGAGGTGTAGGATAATTCTTTCATTTTGCTATTCTCCTCCAAATTCTGTATCTGTTCCCTGATCAGTTAATCGGATCAGAGCAATTTCATTCATCATTGATTCCTTAAATAGGGTCACCAGTGTACTGTTACGCGTATATAGGCATATTGGTTCATTATCACCGCTGATATCACCAGTCATCACCTGCGATGAATCGGTTATCAGTCTGATCTGTCCAGCCTCACGCGCTTTGCGATACATTTTTATACCTGGCGGAATCTGCACCGCATCAGCAATCAAAACAACCTTAAGACCTCTGGCTGCCGCAGAAACAAGCTCAGGCATAAGCTCTTCTGTCAAAACACTGTCGAGCGCCGCATATACTCTGAATTCAGCGGCAGTCACCAGATTCTTGATCTGATCAATAATATTATCTCTGCCGGTGATGGTGATATATGGATCTGCTGCTGGCTGCACTGACGGCATATGCTGTTCGATCCAATCAATAGTCTGATTAAACTGCCTGCGTTTACTGCTGCAAAAGTCACTTATAGGAACGGCGGTATATTTCTGTACATCACCGGCAATAGTCCAGGCTGCTCCCTTTTCCGTAAGTGATGCCAAAGCCGGATAAGCGTTGGAACGTGATATTCCAGTCAGTTTAGAGGCTTCATAACCTGTCATGGGCCCTTCTCTATGCAGCAGAATATAAAGCTCTGCTTCATGCCTGTTTAAACCTATCTGCATTAATTTATCTATCAGCTGCATGCTTTTTCCTTCCAGCCTGAGCATAGTCGTTCTAATTAGGAACACTATAGCAAGCACGATCGGATCTGTCAAATATGAAAAAGACTGCCGTATAAAATATTACACGACAGTCCATTCATAATTACTATTTGCCCATATTACTAATACAAGCAATCTGCCAGAGTCAATCTCATAGCAGCAAATTCAATGCTTACAGCTCAGCCTTCCAGAGACCATGCAGGTTGCAATACTCATAAGCTACAACTGGTCCATCACCGATTACAAACTCAGCCATCGGTGCTTCGCCCGGCTTAAGAGCAGCACGCTGTGTGCGATTACCTTGTACGACACAGATCCACTGGATATAATGCTCCTCTGCCATTGGATGATCAACACTGCCGACTTTGACAGTCAGTACATTGCCATCTCTTGTCAGAACAGGTACATGCTTCTCTGTTGCGGCATCAGTCGTATTAGCCTTAAGCAGGTCCATCGGCTGTCCGCAGCAGACGAGCTCGCCACCGCCATCTTCGATCATACCTACGATATTTCCACAAATACTGCAGCGATAAAAGTCTTTTGTTGCCATGATCAATACCTCCAGTTAATTTATTGTTGATCAAGATCCTTATGACCTCTGTTATTCATTATAGCAGAAATAGTAATATTTCAATACCTTATGGGGATTCCTCAATTTGTGATGCTTCTTCTGGTTCAACAGCAGCTTCATCCTCTATGGACTTATCCGGTATCGGAGATTCTCTCGATTCCTCGATCGCAGGCACATCTACAGGTCTGTATTGTGTAGCTGTAACAACTTGCTTATCAGGCTCAATGATCTGCCATTCCTTAAAAAT
>CAZHQX010000224.1:0-2714 GCA_964534195.1 uncultured Oscillospiraceae bacterium | reverse complement strand
ATAGATTTATGTCTGCTTCTATCTGTGCTCGATTTATTAGCATTCTCAGTTGCCATCACCATCTGGAACTCCCGCCTTTTGCCAGTATCCGCCGATACATCTGTCGTAACAGTAAATGCTTTGCTGCTCAATTTACTCTATTATACCAGACCTGATACTTAACCACTTATCTATAATCAGCCTTACATATCTATCGGTCGAAATTGAAGAATCTAAAGCGGCAAGTTGCGATATAATTGATAGCAATAATTAATATCTATCTGGAGGACTGCTGTTATGAAATTTTTCACGAAGGCTTCGCTCACAAATTCTGAAACGCAACGAGAGAGGGATAATCGGGAAATCGCTTTTGAGGCTGCTATAGAAGGTATAGTCCTGTTGGAGAATCATAATAAAACCCTTCCGATCAAGCCTGGACCGATAGCGCTTTATGGTACAGGTGCTTACTATACGATCAAGGGCGGAACCGGTTCAGGTGAGGTCAATGAACGCTATAGCACGACTATCGCTGATGGGCTCAAGGCGTCCGGCTTCACTATCACCAGTGATGCCTGGCTGGATGATCATAAGCTGTTATACGAGCAGAAGCTCAGGGAGTTCAAAAAGGAACTCGCCAGGAAGACGCGTACATTGTCGATTAAGAACATCATGAACGCGATGGGCGAACAATTTATGCCACCTTTTGGACGAGAGATCACTGAGGATGATTACAATATAAGTTCAACAGATACTGCTATCTATGTTATTTCCCGCCAGGCTGGCGAGGGTTTGGACCGGCGCATCGAAAAAGGAGAGAATGAGCCGGCAGCCGAAGAGATCGCGCATATCAGGAAACTGACAGAGCTATATAGCAAAACGATCCTGATTATCAACACGGGCAGCTCACTTGATCTTTCATCACTGGATGATATCAAGGGTATAGGTGCTGTCGTTTATTTCTGCCAGCAGGGAATGGAAGGCGGCAAAGCTCTGGCCGCGATTCTGTCGGGACAAGTGAGTCCCTCCGGCCGCTTAACCGCGACCTGGCCGATGAAATACGAGGATATTCCTTATGCGCTGGAGTACAGCTATCTTAACGGAAAATTGTCAGATGAGTATTATCGCGAAGGGATCTATGTCGGCTATAGATATTTTGATAGCTTCCAGGTTGAGCCCCGTTATTGCTTCGGTCACGGGTTAAGCTATACAGAAACAGATATCAAGCTGGCAAAAGCCGAGCATCAGGACAGCCGGATAGTATTGGAGATCGATGTTTCAAATCAAGGTAGCATCAGTTCAAAAGAGGTCGTTCAGGTATATGTCTCCTGTCCCGCGAGCAAGCTGCACCGCGAAGCACAACAGCTGGCGGCTTATGGCAAGACTGGCGAGATCGCTCCCGGCGGCTCCGAACGTCTGGTCATCAGCTTCGACCTGAAGGATCTGGCAGCCTACGACGAGAGCGAAGCTGCTTTTGTACTCGAGGCAGGCGATTATATTATCAGGCTTGGCCACTCCTCGCGAAGGAATGCGATCGTGGCAGCAATCAAGCTCGATGCATCAGCGGTGGTATCAAGACACGACCATATATTGCCTCTGCAGGATAGTTTCGACGAGCTTAAGCCTATAGATAGTTCAAACCGCAAGCAGGAAGACATACCAGAAAATGCAGTTATCTTGCAGCTTGACAGCAGCTTGATCAAGACCGTTGAGCACATTTATGAGAAGCCGCCAATATATCAGGATGATAAAACAGATGCGATCATGAACAGACTGACAGTAAGCGATATGATCGATGTCGTTGTGGGCGCAGGCATGTTCATCGGCAAAAACCGAATTGATATACCCGGATCAGTAGGCAATACGACCTCGAAGCTATATAAAAAGGGCCTCATCAATGTCGCTCTCTGCGACGGCCCGGCAGGTCTGCGCCTTGCCCGTGAGGCAGGAGTTCTCAAAGCAGGAAATACCAAACCCTACACCATGCCGTTGTCATTTTTCGAAACCTTCCCCAAGATTGTTAAAAAGCTTATGACAGCCGACAGGAAGAAAACCAAGCCGGTATATCAATATGCGACAGCCTTCCCTGTTGGTACAGCTCTGGCACAGAGCTGGAACACCAGCCTGCTCGAGCAGGTCGGTCAGGCAGTCGGCCTGGAGATGAAAGAGTATGGCGTTACCTATTGGCTGGCACCGGCTCTGAATATTCAGCGCAACCCGCTCTGCGGCCGCAATTTCGAGTATTTCTCAGAGGATCCTCTGATCAGCGGCAAGTGTGCTGCCGCCATCGTTCGCGGTGTACAGACTCAAGACGGTCTCTATACTACGATCAAGCATTTTCTCTGCAATAATCAAGAAGACAATCGCAGTTATGTCTCCAGTAATGTTCATGAACGTACGTTACGCGAGATCTATCTCAAGGGATTTAAGATCGCGGTTGAGGAGGCCGGAGCGGCAGCGGTCATGAGCAGCTACAATCGTGTGAATGGTGTTTACGCCCCCGAATCATATGATGCCTGTACGAAGGTTCTGCGTAATGAATGGGGCTTCGATGGTATCGTCATGACTGACTGGATGTCGACAGGCAAAAACAAAGCATCCTCAGCAAAAGCAATAGCAGCTGGCAATGACATGATCATGGCCGGAATGGGCTTCGACAAAAAAGATATCCGCAAGGCGCTGAAAACAGGCACTCTTGACATCGATGATCTTCGACGCTGCTGTGCCAATGTTGTGCG
>CAZHQX010000223.1:0-2738 GCA_964534195.1 uncultured Oscillospiraceae bacterium | reverse complement strand
CCGTGATCTGCTGCTCACGTCCCCTGCCTATTTCAGGCAGCAAGACCGGAGGATGCGGCATAAAAAAACCTGCAGCGATCTTACCCATATCATTACCTTCTTTCTGCTTATAGAAACCGGTCGCTGACCGGCAGCGCCGGCTGAATAAGATCTATCTACATTCTACCAGATTGTACAGAATATATAACCGGCAAAAGACGAGCCGTGCGGACTGTGATAAAATCAATAGAGGAATCAGATGGAGGTAAATTATGTTGAAGATCGGCTGTCATCTCTCCGCATCCAAGGGCTATTTGCATATGGGCAAGGAAGCTCTATCGATCGATGCCAACACATTTCAGTTTTTTACAAGAAATCCCCGCGGCGGCAAGGCCAAGGATCTTGATTTTGAAGATATAGCTGCCTTTCGAAAATTGGCTGAGGAACACAAATTCGCACCAATTCTGGCGCATGCACCATACACACTTAATCCCTGTGGCAAAGACGAACGTGTACGCGCGTTTGCCTTCGAGGTCATGGCTGACGATATGAAGCGGCTATCTCATACGCCAGACAGCTATTATAATTTCCATCCAGGCAGCCATGTAGGCCAGGGGATCGAAAAAGGAATAGAACTGATCTGCGAGCTGCTTGATGTTATCCTGAAGGAAAATGTCGGCCCTATGGTCCTGCTGGAAACCATGTCGGGAAAAGGCAGCGAGGTCGGCAGCCGTTTTGAGGAGCTTAGAGCGATAATTGACAGAGTGGAGCGTTCAGATAGAATTGGTGTCTGTCTGGATACCTGCCATGTCCATGATGCCGGCTATGATATTGTTAATGATCTTGATGGCGTCATGGAAGAATTTGACCGTGTTGTCGGCCTTGATAGATTGAAAACAATTCATGTAAACGACAGTAAGAATCCTTTTGGCAGCCATAAGGATCGTCATGAGAAGCTGGGAGATGGAACATTAGGACTAGAGGCGATCACAAGGGTGATCAATCATCCGGCACTGCGGCAGCTGCCATTTTATCTGGAAACACCAAATGAGCTTGATGGATATGCCGAAGAGATCAAGGTACTTCGCAGTGTGTACAGGTAATAGTCACAATATCTGAATAAATATGTATAATTATTCACAATGTTCGCCTTCTTATAGAATAATTATTCTTGTTCTGCTATAGTATTTAGCTGAAGTCAATATGCGATGGAGGATATTACAATGCCCAAACGTCAGGATATCAATAAGATTCTTATTATAGGTTCAGGACCGATCGTTATAGGCCAGGCCTGCGAATTTGATTATTCAGGGACACAAGCCTGCAAGGCCCTCAGACAGCTGGGGTATGAGATAGTGTTGGTCAATTCCAATCCGGCTACGATCATGACTGATCCGGAAACCGCTGATCAGACATATATCGAACCGCTGAATATTACCAGACTGACTGAAATTATCGCAAAAGAACGTCCTGATGCTGTGCTTCCTAACCTGGGCGGTCAATCAGCACTCAATCTCTGCTCAGAGCTGAACAAAGCTGGAGTGTTTGAGAAATATAATGTCAAGGTGATCGGTGTTCAGATCGACGCGATCGAACGTGGTGAAGACCGTATCGCTTTTAAGGAAACGATGAACCGCCTTAAGATTGAGATGCCCCAGAGCAAGCCGGCTTATAGTGTTGAAGAGGCGGAGGCTATAGCTCAGGAGCTGGGATACCCGGTTGTTATTCGACCAGCATATACGATGGGCGGAACAGGCGGCGGACTGGTCTATAATATTGAGGAGCTGAGAATAATCGCACAGCGCGGTATATCGGCCAGTATGGTTGGTCAGATACTGGTTGAAGAGTCTGTACTGGGCTGGGAGGAGCTTGAGCTTGAGGTCGTTCGTGACAGCAAGAACAAGATGATAACAGTCTGCTTCATCGAAAATATTGATGCTGTTGGCGTTCATACAGGCGATTCATTCTGTTCTGCTCCAATGCTGACGATCAGCAAAGAGGTTCAGGCAAAACTGCAGGAAGCGGCTTATAAGGTAGTCGAGGCCATCGAGGTCATCGGCGGTACTAACGTTCAGTTCGCATATAATCCTAAGCAGGATCGTTTTGTTATCATTGAGATCAATCCGCGTACATCACGATCTTCCGCTCTTGCGTCCAAGGCGACCGGCTTCCCGATTGCCTTGATCTCTGCGATGCTGGCAGCTGGCCTGACATTGGACGAGATTCCATATTGGCGTGAAGGTACACTGGATAAATATACACCTTACGGTGATTATGTAGTCATAAAATTCGCCCGTTGGGCTTTTGAAAAATTCCCGGGTGTTGTCGACAAGCTTGGCACTCAGATGCGCGCTGTCGGCGAGGTTATGAGCATCGGTAAAAACTATAAGGAAGCTATGCAGAAGGCGATCCGTTCATTGGAGATCGGCCGTTATGGTCTTGGATTTGCTAAAAATTTCAATCAGCTTCCGCTTGAGGAACTGATGGCGATGCTGGCAGAGCCTACCAGTGAGAGGCAGTTTATTCTCTATGAGGCTCTGAGAAAAGGCGCTGATATCGAAGAGCTTTTCCGCATCACCTACATCAAAGAGTATTTCCTGCGTCAGATGAAAGAGCTGGTTGAGCTTGAAGAGAAGATCCTGCTCTATAAGGGTGATGTTCTGCCAGATGAGCTGCTTAAGCAGGCCAAGCTGGATGGCTTCGCCGATAAATATCTGGCTGCTTTGTTAAATGTACCGGAGGCTCAGATTCGTCAGCAG
>CAZHQX010000222.1:0-2741 GCA_964534195.1 uncultured Oscillospiraceae bacterium | reverse complement strand
CTATGGAACGAGGAGCTGGCATGCTCGCAAGCTTCCTTCGTGCTGACGGTATTCTCGAGCTCGATCAGAATCTCGAAGGACTCGAAGCAGGCAGTCAGGTAAGTATTCGCCTTCTGCCATGGTCTGATGAAGGGAAAATATCTGCATCTATTGATCTGATAGGCAGTCATGATCCGCTGCTGGATGAGCTTGCGGATATTTCACGTCAGGACGGACGCAGACTGACATCAGCGCATACCGGCAGTATGGGTGGTCTTATGGCTTTGCGTCGGCAGGAAGCTCTGTTGGCTCCAATTCACCTGCTGGATACATCAAGCGGAGAATATAATATGCCGGATATAAGGAGAATGTTCCCAGACAGATCAGTGGTCCTGATCGAGGGTTTCAAGCGAACTCAGGGACTGCTTGTTCAAGCCGGAAATCCCAGGAATATTCATGACATCAGCGATTTGACATCTGAAAATGTCCGTTATGTCAACAGACAGTCAGGTGCAGGTACCAGAATACTGCTTGACTATCTGCTTGATCGTGCCGGCATCCGGCCTACTTCGGTAAATGGCTATGACAGAATAGAGCTTACACACACAGCAGTAGCAGCTCAAATTGTCGCAGGCACAGCTGACACAGGTTTAGCAGTAATGTCAGCTGCTAAAATATTCGGACTGGATTTCCTGCCGATCACAGAGGAGAGCTATGATTTCGCTGTTAGAGCTGACAATCTGGAAGACCCAAGAGTTCTGGCCTTCATCGAACTTATCAGCAGCGAAGAAATTAGAAATAGGCTGAGTAAGATGGGCGGCTACAGCTGGAACCAGCCAGGCAGAATAATAAATGGTGACAACTGATGAGAGATAACTATGGCAGAGATATCACATATCTGCGTCTCTCTGTCACGCAAAAGTGTAATCTTAGATGCGTGTACTGCAATCCTGAGAGCTGTCCGGAGGCCAATGACCATCATCTGCTATCCGTATCAGAGATCCACCGAATCTGCAGATTGTTATTTAAGGCTGGAATCAGGCGTATTCGTCTTACAGGTGGTGAACCGCTTCTACGCGCCGACCTGGAAGATATCACAGCCGCTATTAGATCTATATCTGATGATATCGACTTGTCATTATCGACCAATGGGCAAGGTCTGGCGCCAAGAGCTCAAGCGCTCAAGCAGGCCGGTCTGAACAGGGTCAATATCTCAATGGACTCAACTGATGCCGACAAATACCGAAGGTTAACCGGTGGCGGCAGCCTTGAAGATACACTTGCGTCCATTGACGCCTGTTTTGCCTGTGGCATCACGCCGGTTAAGCTTAACGCAGTTCTTATAAGAAGTATCAACGACGATGAGATATCCGGATTGATCGAGCTTACCAGAGAGCGGCCTCTGGAGGTCAGGTTCATTGAGCTGATGCCTATGAGTGATCTCGGCAGAAATCCCAAAATGCAAATGTCAGCTGAAGAAATCCTTAAACTTGAGCCTCGTTTGCTCAAGCTTGATCAGCAGGATCCCTGCCAGCCGGCAGTCAGATACAAAATACCTGGCTACGCTGGAACTGTCGGACTTATTCAGCCTATCTCGCATCAGTTCTGCCACAATTGCAATCGCATCAGAATTACTGCCGACGGTATGCTTAAGCCATGCCTCGGAACGATCGACGAAGTCTCACTTATACCGGCACTAAAATCACAGGACGACCAGGTACTTGAAGATGCTCTGCTGCAAGCGCTTTTCAACAAACCGCGCGGCCACAGTTTCAGTAATAGCTTCATACCCGATCGTGAAATGAACAAGACAGGTGGCTAAGCCTAAGTACTGTCATATAATACTGGTACAGATAATTTGCATTATGATAATAAGCAGGGAGAATAAAATGGCAAGCATAAGCTCTGAAGAACCAAAACAGGACGGCAAATACAACTCGGATCTGACACATCTCAATAGCCGGGGCGAGGCTCACATGGTCGATGTCGGCAAAAAGGTCATTTCTTCTCGACACGCCCGCGCTCAGGCAACGGTAAAAATGCAGACGACGACTTTGACCAGGGTGATGTCTGGAGATCTGCCCAAGGGTGATGTTTTAGCAGTGGTAAGAACCGCAGGCATCATGGCGGCCAAGAAAACATCTGAGCTTATCCCGCTCTGTCATCCACTGATGATCACACGTGTCCAGATAGATATCGAGCGATCGGGAGAAGAAACAGTTATAATCGAGGCAGAGGTCGCATGCAGCGGGCAGACGGGCGTTGAAATGGAAGCTCTGACTGCTGTTTCAGTCGCGGCCCTGACACTATATGATATGTGCAAGGCTATAGATCGCGGCATGACAATTGAAAATATCAGGCTGCTTGAAAAGGCCGGAGGCAAATCCGGGCATTGGCTGAGAGAAACTGAGGAGGGTAAATAGGATGGCAAAATTAGTAGCAATCAATATTAGTAAGCAGAAGGGCATCCCTAAGGAGGCAATCCCAGAGGGTAGGCTGCTTGAAGATTACGGACTTGAGGGTGACGCACATGCCGGAAAATGGCACAGGCAGCTATCTCTTCTAGGAACCGAAAGCATCAAGAAAATTGAAGAAATGGGTGTAGAGGGCCTATGTACCGGTAGATTCGCTGAAAATCTGACAACAGAAGGCATCTGTCTCTATGAGCTTGAGCCGGGCACAAAATTCACTGTTGGACCATGCCTGTTGGAGGTAACCCAGATCGGTAAGGAATGTCATCAGCATTGTGCCATCTATCATCA
>CAZHQX010000221.1:0-2744 GCA_964534195.1 uncultured Oscillospiraceae bacterium | reverse complement strand
GGGGCGGCTTTTTGTGATTAATTGCAGCTTGCGTAACATACAATAGCAAAATGTGATATTACTAAAAATATTACATGTTCTGACAATTATTCCAAGTCTAATTCTTAGCGAGCTTGGATGAGCCTCGCTTGATAAATGCCGATATGACCATATATAAGCCTGACATATCAATGCATGGCGGTGTTTTGAAAAGCTTAAAACACAGAAGGTGGCGTGTCTGTTATGAGCTTAATATGACCCTAATTGAATTTGAAAAGAAAGAAAAAAGAGAGCGTGAGTTTGACATGCATCAGGTATCACGTTATAATTTCAACGATTGTTTTGAAAAATCAAACCAACATGGTGATGACAAAATAGGAGGAGAAATTAAATGAAATTCAGAAAGACAACCTTAGTGGTAGCGATAGTATTGCTGATGGCGCTTGTTATAGGCGCATGTGGCAAGGATAACAAGGACAGTCTCGATCGAGTGATCGACAATGGTGAGCTTGTAGTTGTAGGCAGTGGTGGTTATCCGCCATTTAACTTCATTGGGGATGACGGCAATGTTATCGGTTTTGATGTTGATACAGGTGCGGAGATCGCGAAGAGGCTCGGCGTTGAGCTCAAATATGAAACATCCGACTGGGATGGCCTGACAGAAGGTCTGCGTAACGCCCGTTATGATGGCATCCTTGGTAGTATGGCTATTACAGAAGACCGTTTGAAGGTAGTTAATTTCACCAAACCTTATTATTATTCAGGCGCGCAGCTGTTTGTCCGTGCCGACTCAGGCATCACAGATCCTTCGCAAATGGAGGGCAAATCAGTTGCTGTCGCAACAGGTACAAACTTCGTTGAAGACGCTGAAAACATAGGTGCTGAGGCTGTTCTCTATCAGGATGATAATGCCACGATGATGGAGCTTATAAACGGCCGTGTTGATGGCGTTGTTACTGATCGTCTGGTCGGTATGGCAGCGATGGGTGAACTGGCTGGCGGCGATGAGCTGATGATGGCTGGTGAGATCATGAGACTTGAAGAGATGGGTATCGCCATCAATAAGGATGATGAAACTCTCCTGGCAAAAATCGATGAGATCCTGGCTGAAATGCATGCTGATGGCACAATGACCAAAATCAGTGAGAAATGGCACGACGGTATCGATATATCTGTTAAATAACAGAGGTTCGATATTTGTAGATAATCTATTAATCGTCGGTAGATTCTTCTGATGACACTGACGTCAGCTGAGAAATATACTTCAGCTAATCTTGCGCAAGTATGGTATGCCCTGCTTGCGCAAACTCTGGAAGGAGAAATATATGGACTTACAAACGTTTCTGGATTATGTAATAACCTTCATCCCAGCGGCGTGGACAACACTGCAGATAACCTTCTTCGGAATACTTGTTGGTGTGCTTCTTGGCATAATATTCGCACTCATGAGGATCCTGAAAACCAAGATTTTTACATGGCCTGCCAAGATATACATATCAATAATCCGCGGGACACCGCTGTTACTGCAATTGTTTCTGATCTATTTCGGTCTTGTGCGCATCATTAATCTGGATAGAGTGCCATCGGCGATCATCGCTCTGGGTATCCATAATGGTGCATACATAGCAGAGATATTTCGCGGAGCTATTCAGAGCATTGATCGTGGTCAAAGAGAGGCCGGTATCTCTCTTGGTATGACAGGCGGCCAGGTCATGAAGAGAATTATACTGCCGCAGGCCTTCAAGCGGGCAATACCGCCGCTGGGCAATCAGTTCATCATCGCGCTCAAGGATTCGTCACTGGCGAGTGCGGTCGGTGTTCAGGAGCTATTGCTGCATTCAAGACAGTTGGCATCTTCCAACTATTTGATGATGGAAATGCTGTCGATAGCTGCCTTGTTCTATCTGCTCATGACCTCAATTCTGACCTTCTTGACAAATCGTCTTGAACGCAGACTCAAGGTAAGTGACCACAGAGTCTAATGGCTGATGCGTTAGCATTTGCTCCTAATGAAAGGATGTATCAAGTATGGATCATATGATCAAGATAAAATCACTTAGCAAATCATACGGCAAGCTGAAGGTGCTTAAGAATGTCGACCTGGACGTCGCTCCAAGCGAGGTCGTGGTCATAATCGGTGCCAGCGGCTCCGGTAAGAGCACATTACTGCGTTGTATCAATTTCCTGGAGAAACCGCAGAAGGGCACCATCACGATCGATGGCAAAGAGGTCAATCACAAGACTAAGCATTTGCATCTCATCCGTCGTGAAGTCGGAATGGTATTCCAGCACTTCAATTTATTCCCGCATATGACAGTTATGAACAATGTCATAGAGGGACTGACGCAGGTTAAGAAGGTTCCGCATGCCGAAGCGATCGAACAAGGTAAGGCCATGCTGGAAAAAGTCGGAATGTCTGACAAAGCGGATGTTTATCCAGCAATGATCTCAGGTGGCCAGAAGCAGCGTGTTGCAATTGCCAGAGCATTGGCTATGAGCCCCAGAATAATGCTGTTTGATGAGCCTACTTCTGCTCTTGACCCTGAGCTGGTTGGTGAGGTTCTGCGCGTTATGCAGAGCCTGGCTGAAGAAGGCATGACGATGGTCGTTGTCACTCATGAGATGGGCTTCGCACGTGAGGTCGCTGATCGCGTTATTTATATGGATGAAGGACATATCGTAGAGCAGGGCACTCCGGAAGAAATTTTTGACAATCCTCAAAATGAGCGCACAAAGGCATTCTTAAGCCATATAATTTAGCATTT
>CAZHQX010000220.1:0-2744 GCA_964534195.1 uncultured Oscillospiraceae bacterium | reverse complement strand
ACTACCATATCAAGACTGGTCGCGAAACCATCTGAAAAAACCATAATACTACCTCGTTTCAAGCTTATGCGTCTTGGAGAAGTTCAGGCAATATTACTTCTTCAGATCTTCCTTGATATCTTCCTTAAGATTCTTGGCGTTTTTCTTGACATCATCCTTGATATCCTCAGCTGTATCTACAACTTCTTCGATGATTTCCTCGGTCTCATTTTTACCCTTCTTAAAGTGCTTTTTGACCTCTGCTGTTTTCTCTTTTGCGACCTCAGCGGCCTTATGAGCAGCTTCTCTGGCCTTCTCAGCACCAAGCTCTGCACCTACACGGATATCAGCTCTGGTTTCCTTACCTGATTTCGGAGCGAACAATAGTCCTGCAACTGCACCAGCAAGTGCGCCTAAACCTACACCAGCCGCTACATTCTTGCGGGCACGACGTTTGTTTTTACCATTAAGTGTGTCTCTGATTTCGTTAAACATGGACAGTATCCTCCTTCAAAATATGATTACTCGGTTATGCTGCGGATCTGCCCTGACAGCCATAACAATCAATGAATCAGGCTATCAGATATTTATTTGATCCTTTTACTCATTATACCATAGCATCATCTGAAAATAATGTAAAAAACGCAGGTTACGACATGCTGTCAACAAATAATCGTTTAAGGCTGCTAAGCTGTTCAGCCGCATCCATATGCCCCTGATCAGCGGCCTTCTCATACATGGCAGCCGCCTTGCTGTAATTGACTACGCAGCCACGGCCAAGCTCGTAGCAGACAGCAGCGGCGTACTGAGCACGATCAAGTCCCAACTCAGCGGCCAGCAGGAAGCTCTTAAAAGCCTCATTATCATTAGGCTCAACGTCAAGCCCCTGCAAATAACAGATTCCCCGCGCATGGTAGCCCTCAGCCTGATTAAGACGGCATAGAGCCTCTGCTGCCTGGTGGTATTCCTCAAATCGTTCAAGCCGATAATAATAAGGCAACGTATCCAGCATACGTCGAACCTCAGCCCTGGTAGCTACCTGAAGCAGTGGTCTGCTGTTACGATAATCAAACAGAGCACAGAATAAACTCTCCCAGACCTGTACCAGCCAACAGGTATACTGCCAGGCCAGGCCATAATCCTCATGGAGGCCGGCTTCAAATCGTCTTATCTGTACTGTGGTTACACCATTCGAAGCTCTCATCTGCAAATACAGTTCCTGAGGCATACCTGATTGCACTGAAATATGGAGACAGTTGATCAAGCGACGATCATCCGGGTAGATATCAGCCAGCAAATTGCGCAGCAGCCTCGGCTTGCGCCAGATATCGTGTCCAAACTCAAGCGCGAGCTTATGCAGGCTCTCGGCCATTTCAGCCGCTGTACCATCTGTCATGCCTCTGTGCTGACTCATCTCAGACCTCTACACGCAGCATCGTCTGCAAGCCCATGCGCAGTGAATGTCCAGCGATTATCGGCATCGATCTGCCGGGAACGACCTCGCGCTCGCCGCTGCCGTCCGCAGGAGTGAAGAACCAGCTGTCTTTTGTAAGATTCTTCAGACCCCAGACATTCGGATTATTAGGGTTTCGTACGACCTCGGCCGCTATTTCTTCCATGACGCTCTCATCACAATAAGGCTCAAGCTCACCGCGCTTCAGCTTCGTTTCAGGCAGCACCAAAATCTGATTAAGACCTGATGATGTACTGACGACAAAACGTGGCGGCGCATCGAAACGGCGCTTACAGTGCCAGCACTGAACCTGGTTCATGCCCGGCTGCCAGAAATTCTCAGCCCTGTCATGCGGACAGCGTACAGTTTGATTCTCCAGCTGGCGGAAGGCTCTCACCCACTCGCCCTCGGTGACTCTGCGATCAGGATTTTTAATACCATCGGTAAAAGACCTGATGAACAGGTCTTGGATGCTCTTAGGGCAGACATCCCAGAATCTAAGAGGTGTCTGATACTCCGGATCAGCCGGCAGGCGGTTGCTCGCATCACGCGGATCAAAAATGAATACCGGACGCTCGCCATAGATCATGCGCTTGGCCGGAATATCCCAGACACGCACAGAATATTCGAGCATACCATGCATCGGATGATGCCAGATCCAGAAATAGAACAATAAAACAGCCAGTGAATAGAGATCAGTCGAGGTCGATGGAGTTGCTCGTCCGACGATTACCTCAGGCGCCATAAATTCCATCGTTCCGAGAATCTTCGAGCCTGACTGCTGATTGATGCCGATATTATCATTATCAATGATTAGAACATCGCCACTGGCAGGATCGAAGAGAAAATTGCCCATCGATATATCACGATAGCAGTAACCTGCCAGATGCAGCTGACGATAGGCCTGAGCGAGCTGCCAGGAAATACGGCAGCGCTGCTTCATACCGGGCGATGGTCTCAATCTAGCCCAGACCTGACCCAGCTCTGCATAAGACTTAAGATCAACAGCCGGCATCACATAGCCGAACGACGGCAGCCCGGATTTTGCCACAATATCCTGCGGCCAGACAAAACGCTTACCGGACTCGCCTCTCGGCGGGCCCATACGGATAAGCTTCGCGATCATCTTCTGCTGCTGCTCGGTCGCGGTCTGGCGGTGATACCACTTGATCGCAATCTGATCACGCCCACCAGAAGCAAGAAAAACCGAGCCCTGCCCGCCTTCTCCCAGTCTGGCTGTGACCTTGTATTGCTGACCGCTCAGCTGTCCCTTTACAATATCGCCTGTTTGCAGCATTTCCTACTCCTTATA
>CAZHQX010000219.1:0-2749 GCA_964534195.1 uncultured Oscillospiraceae bacterium | reverse complement strand
ACAGCAGACCGGGGCTCAAGGCGCTCATAGATCACCTGCTCGATGACCACGGGTATCGGCGTTTAGCTTTTGTCAATGGTCCTGATACAAATCTTGAGGCAATCGAGCGATACCAAATATTCACTGAGTCACTATCTGCCAGAAGTATCCCAATCATCCCGGAATTGATCTGTCCTGGTGATTTCTCGCCTTTGACCGGGTATAAAGCGGCAAGCTACCTGCACAGCAGCGGTCTTCTGCCTGTAGATTGTATTGTTTGTGCCAATGATGAGATGGCAATGGGCGTGTTTCTCTATATGCGCGAACAAATGACAAATGGCAGCGATATAGAGTTCTGCCATGTAACCGGTTATGACAACACCCATAACGCACAGGTTAGCAGACCGGGACTTACAACAGTTATGCAGCCTTTTGGCAGGCAGATCAGATCAGCATTTCGCCTGGCGGCGGATAAAGAGAATAATCAGCCAGGTGAAATCTTCACCTACCCCACAGAGCTGGTAATTCGTGAATCATGTGGCTGCAGAGCCAGTGATGTCGCTGAGTATTCTGATGATCTCTTTTTTAGATCGATCAGAAATTTCCGCGTCCATCAATCTCTCCAGACCTTCTCACTGCCTGAACTATTCAGCAAGGCCGCGGCAATTTTTCCTGAATGTGGCATCAAGGAATGTTATATCGTCGCCTATGAGCATCGTTTGATTTATCCAGACAGCAGAGCAATCCCTGAGAGATCCAGGCTTCTTTTCGCCTGGCGCGATGGTATCGACTATACGGACCAATGCGATGGCGAATTATTTGAGACCAGGGATCTGCTGCCCGTTAAATGTCTGGAGCAGGCAGATAAGAGCAACTTGCTGGTAAAACCCATTTTCTCGATTAATGAGCATACCGGTTATATGGTGATCAAGACCAGAGGCAGCGATACAAGAAATTATGAGTCCATCCGTGGCCAGCTAAGCAACTCAATGAAAATAATCTCGCTGCTGCAGGAGCAGGAGGCAATGACCAAGCAGTTAGCTGCCGCTCTCAAGGCTTTGAAAAAACAAAACGAGAAGCTTAATACACTTTCACAGATCGATGAACTGACAGGCATTTACAACCGCCGCGGCTTCTATGATGCGGCGCTTGAGATTCTGAACGGCAGCCTGGACCGAAAAGCTTTGATAGTTTTTGCAGATATCGATGGCATGAAGCAGATAAATGACAAGTATGGCCATGCTGACGGCGATATTTCGATCAAATCCACAGCCAATATACTGGCAAAAGCCGTCCGTGACGATGATATTGTCGCCCGACTCGGTGGTGATGAGTTTGTTGTCATGATAACTGATACAGATCCGGCCAATGAGGTTCATATCAGAAACAGAATTCAAGAGCTGGTCGAGCAATTCAACCAAAACGCGGAACGAAAATGGAAGCTCGGACTTTCACTTGGATTTGTAAGCTTCAGCAGTAAGTCTGTAAGCGATCTGAACTCATTGCTCAAGCTGGCCGATGAGGCACTTTACAAAGACAAGAGGCTCAAAAAGGCCAAATAGCGACCTGCCTGCTATCATAAAATCCAATTACCAATATGATATAATCAAGTTATAGACAACCGCCTGGACAAGCGGCGAAATTCTCACAGCCGCTGACAGCAGAGGGGAGAGTTTACCTATGGCGATTCTGACAATTTCCCGGCAGATCGGCAGTATGGGAGACGAAATCGCTCAAACACTTGCCGATCGAATGGGCTGGGCACTCCTGAATCGAGAGAAAATGCTCGAGCTTATTTTCGAACCTGTCTGCAGCGAAACCGAAATGTTCCGACTGCGCGAGAGCGCAAAATACTTCCTGGAAGAGCGTGTTCCCAAGGAAACATATCTTGATTATCTGACTGATAAGCTAATAGAAATGTCTGCCCGGGAATCACTAATACTTGTTGGTTTCGGCTCGCAAATTCTCTTCAGCGATCACGAAGAAGCTGTTCATTTACGTTTAATGGCACCTGAGGATACAAGGATAGAACGCATTAAGCGCATTTACAATTGTCAGGACATAGACGCTGAACAAATAATGGTAAAAGGCGACCGCAAGCATAAGCGCTTCGTTTCAACTGTTCATGGCGCCGACCTCACAGACTGTTCTCTCTATGACATTACACTTAATACAGCAAGAATTTCCGTAGACGAGGCATGTTCTGCCGTTATGGCTCTATTGCGGGAAAAAGAGGCAAGAATAAAAATCGCTCATGAGAGCCGGACATCTGATACTATAAACAATCTCACAGAAAAACCTGTTTTTAAAAACCCATCTGAAATTGAATTCGCGCGCATTCTCGATATGTATCATATTGAATACTTATATGAGCCCAGAACCTTCCCTGTCGAATGGGATGCCGAAGGTAATATCATTCAGGCCTTCAGCCCTGATTTTTACCTGACACAGTTTGATACTTATATTGAACTGACAACAATGAACCAGAAATATGTCACACAAAAAAATCGCAAAGCCAGAAAAGTCAGGGAGCTTTATCCAGGCACAAACGTAAAAATAGTCTACAAAAAGGATTTTCAATCTTTGATCGAACGCTTCTCGGCAATTGCCGGCAGCAGAGACTATAACGAAGGGGATAATAACAAATGAGTATTCTTGACTTCCCGATCCGTAAAATCGTTTATGACGAACAAGCCATCCAAAAACGTGTACAGGAGCTGGCAGAGCAGATCAATAAGGATTATGCCGATAAGGACCTCATCATGATCGG
>CAZHQX010000218.1:0-2758 GCA_964534195.1 uncultured Oscillospiraceae bacterium | reverse complement strand
GCCTTCATCTCACTCTTACGCAGCTTGGTATGATCATCAATAATTTGATTCATCAGGTTCTGCAGCTGAGAGATCATTGTGTTGAAGGATCCTGCAAGTTGCTTGATCTCATATGCTCCGCCCTCTTCAGCAACTGTATTGAGTGCTCCGGCCTCAACCTCCTTCATCCTGCGCTGCAGTCTCTGCAGCGGTCTGGTCATGAAGGCAGCAAGCTGCACTGAGATCAGGAAGACAAGGAAGGTTCCCAGAAGCACCAGAATCAGGATCAGCATGCGCATATCATCAGCTGCAGTTACGATATCATCAAGATAGCTGATACCGACCAGGCGCCAGCCAGACTCTCCCAGTGAGTAAATGCTGGCAGACAGATCCTGGCCATTATACCCGATCTGATGACTGCCATCCGCCAGCGGCATGACCTCCGCGATTGCCTCCTGCTTAACCCCTAGATAAAGCATCTGCTGCTGCGGATGGTAGACGATATTACCATTGCTGTCCATAATGAAAACATAACCACGCCTGCCCAGCTGAACCTGGCTGCACAGCTGCTCGATCAAGCGGAAATTGACATCGACCAGGAGAATAACCGGCTCTTGAGGATCGAGCCGATTCCAGCTAACAGCACGGCTATGGCTGATCACCCAACGATAATTGTTGAAAAACAAATTCTGAACATGCGGAACTGAAAAAGGCCGCGAGGATTCCTTGTCAGCAGCAAGTGCGAACCAGTCCTGCGATTTGATGGCTCCCTCCTCGAGCAGCTGTGGCTTAAGCTGCCGCTCCGAGCTGGATGCCAGAAGAGAACCATTTTGATTGAATACTGCCATTGTAACAACATCGTCTCGCATACCACTGACAACAGAAAAAGTCCGCTCGAGATCCTCCGAGCTTGTTGACAAGCGAATTTGTTCCTCAAGATATTTTGACAGATCAGTCATTTCAAGCAGATAAGTGTCCAAATTGACACCTACCTGCTCGACAAGCTGACTGTTATTCAGAAGTGTTCGGTCGATCAGGTTTTCCTGATAACGGAAATAAAGTGCCATGGAAACAAGAGCGATAGCCAGCAGCGCAATTGCAGTTGAGGAAACAGTAATACGAAATTGCAGCCCATCAAATCTTAACGCGTTTCGAATCTGCTCTTGTATTCCTTTGAACAAACCACGAATATACTTAAGCATCAGTTTCCCTCCGAAATCTCCGAAGCTGTTTTCTGCAGGCTTGCGCGGAATTCATTTGGTGATTTCTTATAATACTTTTTGAAGCAGACACTGAAATAATGAGGATCATCATAGCCAACCAGTGAAGCAATTTCAAAATTCTTCAGATTAGTCGTAATCATCAGATCCCGGGCCTTCTCCATGCGAATTTTAAGAAGCGCGCTGACGAAGGTTTCGCTTGTTTCACGCTTATATACTGCACTGAAATAGCTGGGACTGATATGCAAATGCGAGCTGATCAAATTAAGTGAGAGATCACGATCCGCATAATTCTTCTGCAGATATGCGTTAGCCTGCTCAACCAGAAGCTCGCAATTATCGCGCCTTCCTCTTTCGATCGCCTTCATCAGACCAAGGCTGGTATCGGCAAGCCAGCTGGCGATATCGCCGAGATTGCTGCGAGTCAGATACTGAGTCATCTTATCTACCGGGAGTGTCTCGTTTAGATCTACTCCGGCCGCTGCCGCTTCGGAAATCAGAGAGGCCGCTATACCGGACAGATAAAACCGCACATATTCAAGCGGCCATTGGGAGGAAGTGATTACCGACATTATTTGCTCGACTGCTTGCTCAAGATCATCCTGGTGGCCGACTTTTACCGCTGTGAGAAGCTTGTTTTCCAGCTCCTTGCTCACGATTGGCGGGCGGCTGTCGACCTGTTCAAGATCCTCCAGAAAAATCAGGCTGTCATCGCCGACAACGAGTCTGTAATCAAGTGCTCTTACTGCTTCCTGCCAGCCTCGGCGCATTTCGTTAACACCGATTTTGCTGCTGACACCAATCGACAGTGTAAGCTGCAGGAAGCCTCTGGCAGCCAGTCTGATCTCATCTAGTGCTTCTTCAAGCCTTCCATCAGGATTATAGATAATTATCACTACCTGATCTGAATGGATAAAAGCCAGACCGATGCTATCTCTGCTGCATATTTCCTCAGCGATATTGAAAACGCCGAAGCAGGCCAGACCATGATCGCTCTGTGAGAATACCCCCATTGAGAAGGAAGCGTCGTCTATTTCGATAACCGCGACGCGGAAGGCCTCGCTCTCGAGCTCGTGCATATTCATGGTCTTGATTGCTTCTTTTATAATGCGTGGCTGAAGATTGCCGTTGATCAGCTGTGAGAGAAAACCACTGCGCAGCTGTGGCAGGCTTTGTTCAAAATACTCTCTAAGCTGGTTGATATCACGTCGCTCGGCGAGCTGCTTGTCAAGACGATCGCGAATCCGTTTTAGCGACTCGCTGAGCTCGTCCGCTGTAATCGGCTTAAGCAGATAATCCATGACGCTAAGATCAATGGCCTTGCGCGCATAGTTAAAATCATCAAAACCGGTCAGGAAGACCAGCTTGATCATCGGGTGATTGTGCAGTATATGATCCGCAAGCTCGATGCCATCCATAAAAGGCATCCGGATATCAGTCATGACGAGATCAGGACGTTCTTTTTCAATCGCCTCGATCGCCTCTAGACCATTTTCACAGGCGCCAATTACATGGAAACCTGCCGCTTCCCAGTCGATCAGGGAAACGACTCTGTCGCG
>CAZHQX010000217.1:0-2776 GCA_964534195.1 uncultured Oscillospiraceae bacterium | reverse complement strand
AATAAGCCTACCTGCCATGTCTGGCAAATAGGCTTCAAGCATTACAGTTATTTCTCCAAGGAGTGCCGGCGGCGCTCCTTGGTTCTTCTTATGAGGATCAAGTTTAATACTCCGGCATAAACAGCACAGGCCGCGATAGTTATATAAACGAAAATCTGTGACTGAGGAGCAAGTCCCACCATAATCAATAACGGCAGCCCTACGATAATGGCAACTGAGCTGCCTGTAACGAGATTCAATGAGGCCGGGGTGCGGAAATGCGGATCAGCCTCACGCAACAGTAATATACCAGTGCTGACTGTTCCGGTCATCATGCCATAAATAGAAAGAAGTCCTTCGATCTCATATTCAGGATAGATGATCCTTGCCATCTTAATGTTGTAAAAAAGAGTGAAGGCTCCTCCGGCGAGACTTAAAATAATAAAGGGAACCCAGAGTCCGCTGAGTGTCTCGATTTTTATAGCGCAGATCGCTGCCACTATCATGAAATCGAAGGCAAAGCCGGCAATTCGATTGAGCAGATAATTGCTGGGGTATTGGTGTGTCATAATTTTCTTGCGACGCAGGAAGCTGAAGCTGCCGCGCAGCAGCAAAGCAAGTGATGAGCCGATCAGGAAGTTGAAGCCCCAGATCAGAGGCGCCAGCGTTTTCTGCAAACCGGCGAGACTTGAAGTACTGCCCAGGAGAGTAATCAAACCATGAGACAGCAGATATGTTACCAGGTATACACCGAGAATCAGCGCTATCTGGATCGTGAAGCGGTCTACTGCCTCAGATAGAGGTATCTCATCAGGATCTTCCACTGGCGGTTGATTTTGCCGTCCTGCATAATTATCACTTTGGCATACGAATCTGTTCTTCCGCTTGAGATAATTGATATAGATGATCCCGCCGATGCTGGCCCAGAGGAAGCCCATTGTCGCCAGTGCCAGACCGAAACTGGCACCACCGCTGAAACCATATCCTACCTCATACGAGGTGCCGATATTATTGGCCTGCCCGGGTCCCTGTCCGAAGCTAAGTGGAAGCAACAGGCCTGCGGCAGTGAATATATCGGGCATGAATGTATAAGACAACACCAGCATGATCACGAGTCCCAGAACTCCCTGCAGCAGATAATTTGATACTATCAGCAGACCCGTGCTGGTACCATCACGCATGACAGTTTTGTTTTGCTTCTCCTCAGCGGTAAGCTTGGGGATACGCAAGCCGATCGCTATGAAGCCAATAGCGATCATATGGTAGGTAACAGATTCCATGAAAAAAATATCAAGCTTAATGATTCCTGTCTGTCTTAGCAACAGTCCAATAAATCCGGCGATAACTGCTGTTGGCAGCAGGCTCCTCCGGAACAGCGGCACCTTGCGTCTAAGAAGATTTCCCAGCAGAAGAAGAAGCGACAAAGCACCTCCCTGCACAATAATTGACCAGAGCAGAGTATTTGCTGACGAAAAATCCATTAGACCACTTCCTCCTTGGTTTCATTGCAGTACTTCTTAAGCATATCAATAGCGACAAGATATTTATAGGCTGAGCGAGGCTTGTCAGATTTGAGCTCGTAAACGGCATCGCTGCAGGAATCGTAGAACTGCAAAACCTGAGGGCCGTGTACAGATAGACGACCCATATCACAAATGGCAAAAGACATCTTATTGCCAGCAGAGTTTTCGATTTCAAGACGGTCACTCATAAGACGCAGCGTACCTGAGATCATTGGATCATTATGTTTGGCTCTTGAGGTTCTGATCAGTCGTTCATCTAAATCACAAAAAAGAGCGTCAGATGAATAAGCAATGCGCTTGGCTGGATTTGACAACAGCTTCTCGAGCCAGTCCTGCTGGAATTTGTCAAAGGCAGATGTGTGAGGCAATCTGTCGATAATTTGTTGCGAGCTGCTGTCTGATCCTTTTAACCAGCCGTTCTCTAAATACTCTGCAGAGAAACCGCACTTGGTACAGCTTATATTGTTTCCAGAGGATATGAGTGTTGCGATACTCTTGCAAGATGGGCAAACGAACAGAACTCTCTCAAGATGTTCGGCAAGTTTGCGTCCACGGTAGTTTACTTTTGCCGGGATATTATTCTGATAAGGATCAGCCTGAAGCAACTCTGATGCAAGTCTATTCAGGTCAGCAGGCGACATTGCTGCTGCCTCCTGCGCCGACATTGCCTTCACAACACGACCGCTTAGAGTGCCGCGCCTATCGTGTCTGCCCCAACGTGGCGATGTCAGGTAACCGCCCTCGAAGCGATAAAAAATCACATTACATTTCATGTGCCTGATCAACTTGCCGGTCGCATCGGGAATGGGAAGCTCCGCGCCGGTAAAGGATCTGTTGCCGGAAGGAAAGAGGCATACGCTGCCGCCCTCGCGACTGATACTGACGATCTGGCGCATAGCCTGAAGATCGATCTGGGATTTCACGATCGGTATGGGTGCGACCAACCAGCAAATGATGCGGCTCACCAGCCCCAGCCTGAAGATATGGTCACTGGCGACAAAATAGATAGGCTCATTGAAGCTTAACGCGAGCATGAATGGGTCGAGTGCCCCGGTATGACTTGCGAGTATGAAATAAGGCCCGCTCATTTTGTCAGGACGGAACTTATCTGCATGATAGTTGTATTTGATTTTGAGATACAGCCGAAACAACGGCTTCAGCAGAATATAGACTATTTTGTGTCTAAAAAAGACATACTTATTATTTTTGTGCTTATTATTGTCTGCTTGAGTATTGCTTGACGTTCTTCTCCCTTGCACCCCGAAACCCCTTCT
>CAZHQX010000216.1:0-2804 GCA_964534195.1 uncultured Oscillospiraceae bacterium | reverse complement strand
GCTGGCTTGGCTATAAGAATTCTGCTATAGGGTACAATGAAAAAGTTGTCGAAATTAGAAATGGCAGCTGGCATAGCTCTCTTTACAGGATCAAAACAGAAGCTGTACAAACGATTGGTACCAGGGCCCATCCCCTGCTGCGCCGCGCCGGTCTTGCTCATTATGAGCTGAATTACCACGCTCCTGTTTTGTCATCAAGCGTTTGGGCATCATTTCTTGAATCCTGGCACCTAAACAAGCTAAGAACACTGCTCGAAAAGAGCGAATAGATTTTTCTTCACATAGCCTAAAATACTTGCTTATTTGCCATATTCACTCTATGTGAATATAATTAGATAGATCTACATTAAGTAATAATAATAAATTGGAGAGTGATTTCTTGGACCCTGATAGTATATGGCAATTAATTGCGCTAATTGTACTATTGATAATGTCAGCCTTTTTTTCCGCTTCAGAAACAGCTCTGACCAGTATCAATCGGATCAGACTAAGAAAGAGAATCGAAGAAGGACATAAATCAGCAATACTTATTGGCAAAATGCTCGAAGCTCCTGATCAATGGCTTAGCGCCATTCTTGTAGGAAATAATGTTGTAAACATAGGAGCATCCGCACTTGCTACTTCTCTTGCGATAAATACATTCGGCAGCAAGGGTGTTGGTATTGCTACGGGTATCATGACACTGCTCGTGTTGATTTTTTCAGAAATTACACCTAAATCTCTCGCCGCGAATAAGGCTGACGGCATAGCATCAGCTGTCGCTCGTCCTATCTATGCGTTTATGAAGCTTCTGCGGCCTGTAATTTTTATTTTGACAGGTATAACACGTTTTATCTTAAGGTTATTTGGTATTGATCAGAGTAGAAACTCAACACATGTCACTGAAGAAGAACTGAAGACAATGATGGATGTCAGTCATGAAGAGGGCCAGCTCGAGGATGACGAAAAGCGTCTGCTTGAAAAAGTATTTGAGTTTGGTGATGAACAGGTCAGATATGTAATGATCCCAAGAACAGAGGTTTTTGCGGTCGACCGAGAAGATGACTATAAGAGTATACTCGAAACCTTCAGATCTACAAGATTTTCGCGTTTGCCGGTATATGACGAAACTCTTGACAGTATCATCGGTCTGCTGCATATGAAGGATTTCTTCCTGTTCAGCGGTGATCCTGACACCTTCAATATAGATGACATGATCCGTAAGGCTTACTATACTATTGAGAGCAAGAGAATCGCTGATCTTTTTGAGGAGATGCGTGCCCAGAAACAACAAATGGCTATAGTTGTTGATGAGTACGGAGGCACAGCAGGAATAATCACAACTCAGGATATCGTTGAGGTGATCTTTGGCGATATTGATGATGAACACGACACGTACAATCCTGACATTGAAAAAGTCGGCCCCAATGAATTCTGGGTAAAAGGCTCTCTTAGACTCAAGGATCTGAATGAAGAGCTGGGAACTGACATCGAATCTGATGACTATGAGACTATAGGCGGATTAGTAATTGGTCAGCTGGGCACTTTTCCAGGCTCAGGAGAAACGATCATGGTAGAAGGTTTGATCTGCCAGGTTCTTGAGAGAACAAGAACCAAAATCACCAAAATGAGTATCCGTCTGTGTAATGTATCTGATGACGGAAATGGAGAAAACAGTTGTGAATCACAGTCGACCTGATAATAAAGAATATCGCGGGAGAAACCTGATCAAGTATCTTTTTCTGCCTCTATCTGCCTGTCTGGCAGTGTTTTTGTTGATAGCCTTTATGCTTCATCTTCTCGGAGATGATACTCGTATCAGTAGTTCAGAGATTTCACAGGAGTCTAATTTTTCTAAGAGCTATGAAAAAGAGCCTTTATCTTCTATAACTGAGCAAACTGAAACCGATGCTGTTAATATAACTGATCAGACTGAAACTTCTGCTACTGAATCTACTGCTGCGGATGCCGAAAACGCAGTAAATGATCAGCAGCAAGCTGAACCTCAGACGACAGATCCTTCTCCTTCGTTTAAGTATGAATATTTGCCTCAATATGATTTGGAAATATACGATGGAATAGTTGATCCCAGGACTGTAGAAACCAGAGATGCTGTCGATCCCAACAGTATGCATGCGCTCGTTAATAAGGGTTTTTCGCTCACAGATGAATTTGAACCAGCAGAACTGGTACCTGCAGCTGGATTTGAATGGTTTATGCTTCATCCAGCTGCCGCTGATGCCTGGACAGAACTTAGAGAAGCATGCTTGCAGGAAACTGGAATAGTGCTTCACATGACATCGGCTTACAGAAGCTATGATGTTCAGAACATGCTGTTTAACAGTGCATTACAGCGAAAAGGCATTGTAAACAGCGTGGGCTATAACTCTTATCAGGGCAGATCAGAGCATCAGCTTGGTTTAGCAATAGATATAACGGACGGTAGTACAAATAAAAACAGCCTCAGCTTCGCGCAAACTGAGACCTATAGCTGGATGATCGATAACGCGGCTAGATTCGGCTATGTTTTACGCTATCCTGCACATAAGGTTCACATAACTGACTATTGCTATGAACCATGGCACTTCCGCTACGTAGGTATAGAGCTGGCTCACTATCTGTCTGATAACGATCTCACGCTTGAGGAATACTACGGGCTTGGGCCTCTGCTGGATCAGCAGGCTGATCCAAGCAGCTGACTTTTACCAGCGTTAATTAACCAAATCTGCCACTGACATAGTTATCAGTTCTCTGGTCAGCAGGATTAGAGAATATTGTTTCTGTGCGATCGTACTCGACCACCTCTCCTGATAAGAAAAAAGCTG
>CAZHQX010000215.1:0-2843 GCA_964534195.1 uncultured Oscillospiraceae bacterium | reverse complement strand
GGCAACGGGACGACGAAAATCAGGATTCTCAAGCTCCAGGAAACAGTTCGCAAAGATGAAGCTACAGAGCTCTACGAGATCATCGAAGGCGGAAAATGAATATATGTTCTTACAGCAGGATAACAAATTGAGATAAATCCCTTAATATCGGGTTTTGCTAGATCGTTTACTGTTGTCGAAAACCATAATAGTGGCTACAATTAAATGGTAGTCTGAATATATCGGCAGGATCTTCTGGGAATACGGAGGATGCTGCTGGCTATGCCGGACAAGACGGGAGAACAGGATGGCCAGAAATAAAAGCAAGAAAAAGCTCAAGGTGGTTGCCAAGAGACCATCTATCCTGATCAGGATAGTGCTTGGTTTGATTTCTGTGCTTGTCATTGCCTCCGGCATTGCTTTCTATTTTGACCAGGAGGATCAGCTCAGCAGAATTCAGAATAACAGAGCCGAGCTGGAACATAAGCTCGATCAGGCCTATGCCAGGAATGGCGAGCTGCTGGCACTTCAGGAAATGGTTGATACAGATGAATATGTTGAGAAGGTAGCACGTGATCAGCTTGGCATGGTAAAACCAGATGAAGTCGTTTTTGAGGATGGCTGATAGCTGAACACTATCGCGAATCCGGGCCGGCTGTTGTTTATCAGATTAGTTTTTGCTTCGGCAGATGATTAAATTCTCTTCGGTAAGCTTTTAGAAAATTTGAATAATCAGTAAATCCGCTTTGGTGACAGGCCTGAGTGGCCTTAACTCCTTGACTGATCAGCATACGAGCATTGATCAGTCTTTTTTTGATTATAAACTGATACGGAGAAAACCCGGTATACTTTTTAAATTGACGGCCAAGATGATATTTGCTCAGGTAGAACATTTCTGATAGCTCATCAAGCGAGAGATCATCACCAAGATTCTGATTAATATGTTCTACGATCTGGTTAATTTTCTCGTTTTCAATAACATCAAGCATAATCTGATTAGATGTATCGAAATAGGCTCGATTTAGATTGACCAGCAATTCTATAAGGTAAACACGCGCAAGAAGATCAGAACCATAGTCAGCTTGGCTGTATGCCTGACTTAGCCTGACAAAATGCTGCTGCATCTTTCTCTGCAGATCACCATCAGGTCTGATCAGTCTATAGTGGCGATCTGTCGCATCCTCGAAGCAGGCAGCAAGATTTGTAGACTCGCTGCTTAACTGCTGAATAAAGCCCTGCTGCATCCAGATAACATAACGTTCATATGAACGGCCTGGCCGGATCACCGGTTTGTGCAGCTCTTGCACACCTGTAAGTAAAATATCACCGGGCCGAAGAGAATAAGTCCTGCCCTCAATGATATAGTCAACATTACCCGACAAAAAAAGAAAAACCTCATAGAAATCATGGTCATGATAGTCCACTGCAACAGGTTCACGGTTCTCAAAATGATAGAATTCGAAATCTTCATTAACCATTACCTGCCGGCCAGTGAATAGATCTTTGTTATTTGCAGTCATAAAATCATCCTCTTCTCAAATCTAGTCGATCTGATCATACAACCAATGATAGAGCAATAATTACCAGTAATCAAGCTATATAAACCAATTATACCGGTAAAAGAAGTGCTATTATTAGGTCAGAGCTTTGTTCTTGGGTTATTGTAAAATCTACAGGAGGTACACTCATGAAACTATCTTTTCGCTGGTATGGTCCGGATGATCCGGTAAAAATAGAATATATCAGACAGATTCCACGCATGCATTCAATCGTAACAGCAGTTTATGATGTCCCCGTAGGCGAAGTCTGGAGCAATGAGAGCATAAATAAGCTTAAGACTCAAACCGAGGCATCTGGACTTAATTTTGATGTTATAGAGAGCGTACCCGTTCATGAGCATATTAAGCTTGGCTTGCCAGATCGTGATCAGCTGATTGCCAACTACTGCGAGAATATTCGTCGTCTGGGGCAGGCAGGGGTCAAGGTTATCTGTTATAACTTCATGCCTGTTTTTGACTGGACCAGAACGCAGCTTGATAAGGTGCTTGAGGATGGGTCTACGGCATTGGTATACTATCGTGACCAGCTGGAGAAGATGGATCCACTTACTGGCGAGATCTCACTGCCAGGCTGGGACAGCTCTTATCGAAAAGAAGATCTGGTCAAATTATTCGATCAATATAATAAGATTGACGAAGATATCCTCTGGCAGAATCTAGAGTATTTTCTCAAAACGATAATTCCTGTGGCCGAAGAAGCAGGCGTCAAAATGGCGATCCACCCTGATGATCCGCCGTATCCTATTTTTGGTCTGCCCCGTATCATAACCAAGGAAGCAAATCTTGACCGGCTGCTGAGCATAGTCGACAGCCCGGCAAACGGGTTAACACTATGTACTGGTTCGCTTGGCAGTGCCAGCTTCAACGATGTTCCTCGACTTGTTGATAAGTATTCAGCACTGGGGAGAATTCACTTCATTCATGTGCGCAATGTATTGCTTATGGAGGACGGAAGCTTCGAAGAGTCTGCTCACCCTTCAGAATTTGGTTCTCTTGATATCTACGCGATTATGAAAGCTCTATACAAGAACGGCTTTGAAGGCTATCTGCGTCCAGATCATGGACGTATGATCTGGGGTGAAACAGGCAAGCCAGGTTATGGCTTGTATGACAGAGCTCTTGGTGCTTCTTATATCAACGGACTTTGGGAAGCTTTGGAGAAATCAGCTGAAATTGAGGAGGCATGAAGTATGGATGTACCTTTTGCAATCGATCTACAAGACAAGGTCGTAGTCATGACCGGCGCAGGCGGTGCGATCTGCTCGGCTTTTGCCAGGGCCTTAAATGGCTGTGGGGCCAAACTTG
>CAZHQX010000214.1:0-2846 GCA_964534195.1 uncultured Oscillospiraceae bacterium | reverse complement strand
TGGACAAGAAACGAGATAGTAATAAGTGAGAACATGAATCAATCGGCCCGCTTCACCGTAAGGTGATGCATATATTAAAAAATCAGCCTGAAGGCAATTTTGAACTGGCCTGTATGGCCTAAGAAAGAGAGGTCCCCTATGTCTGAGTTTTATCCTACAATCAAGAAGATCGCCTATGAGGGCAACAAGACCGACAACCCGCTGGCATTCCGTTTCTACAATCCTGACGAACTGGTCGCTGGCAAGAGCATGCGTGACCACATGAGATTTGCTATGTCATATTGGCATACGATGGTAGCTGAAGGCTCCGATATGTTCGGTGTCGGCACCCTGGCTAAGAAATACGGTTCATCAGATCCGATGGAACAGGCAAGAAACAAAGCACATGCTGCTTTTGAACTGATGGACAAGCTTGATATCGATTATTATTGCTTCCATGACCGCGATATCGCACCAGAAGGCTCTTCACTGGCAGAGTCCAACAAGCGTCTCGACGAAATTACAGATCTGCTTAAGGATCTGCAGCAGGAATACAATAAGAAGCTGCTCTGGGGCACAGCCAATATGTTCTCAAATCCCCGTTATGCTCATGGCGCCGGTACATCACCAAACGTTGATGTTTTTGCTTTTGCAGCAGCTCAGGCCAAGAAGGCAGTTGAGCTGACAGTTAAGCTTGGTGGTGAAGGCTATACATTCTGGGGCGGTCGTGAAGGCTATGAGACTCTTCTGAACACAAATATGGGTCTTGAGCTTGATAACCTCGCAAGACTGATGCATATGGTAAAAGACTATGCCCGCAGCATTGGCTTCAAGGGTGACTTCTATGTTGAGCCTAAGCCAAAGGAGCCAACCAAGCATCAGTATGATTTCGATGCTTCAACAGTCATTGGCTTCCTGCGCAATTATGGTCTTGATAAGGACTTCAAGCTTAATATCGAAGCTAACCACGCCACTCTAGCTGGTCATTCCTTCCAGCACGAGCTCCGTCTGGCAAGAGAGACAGGCTTCTTCGGCTCAATCGATGCTAACCAGGGCGATATGCTGCTTGGATGGGATACAGACCAATTCCCAACCAATATTTATGATACAGTTTTCGCGATGTATGAGCTGCTCAAGGCTGGCGGCTTCACAAACGGCGGCTTGAACTTCGACGCTAAGGCACGTCGTGCGTCTAACACCAATGAAGATATCTTCTACAGCTATATCGCTGGTATGGATACATTCGCACTTGGTCTTAAAATGGCTCAGAAGATCATTGATGACGGCAGAATCGATAATTTCGTGAATGATCGTTATGCAAGCTGGAATAATGAATTAGGTCAGAAGATCATGAAGGGCCAGATCTCTATTGCTGAGCTTGAGAAATATGCTCTGGATATGGGTGATGTCAAGGTTGGCTCAGGACGTCAGGAATACCTCGAGGCGGTCCTGAACTCAATGCTCTTCGGCTGATACTATTAAGCTGTCGAAGATTTTTACGCAAAAGAAAGGGGGCGGCCTGCCTCTCATAAGAAGGAGGCAGGCCAGCACACTATGACGAAACAGGCATGTCTTATAGGAATCGATGTTGGTACCTCCGGCGTCAAGGTCCTGGCTCTGGCTCATGATGGCAAGATCCTGGGCTCGGCAATCGAAGAGTATCCACTATATACACCTCATCCCGGCTGGACAGAGCAGGATCCTCAGGATTGGTGGAACGCTACTGTCAAGGCGCTTAAGCATGTTCTTCCTTCATGTATAGATTATAAGATCAGCGGCATTGGCTTCTCTGGTCAAATGCACGGAATGGTAGCACTTGATGAAGATGGACATGTAGTACGCAGAGCAATACTATGGAACGATCAGAGAACTGATAAACAATGCAGGGAGATCACGGAAAAGGCCGGTGGTCTGGATAAGCTTCTGAGCTTCACAAATAATCAGATGCTTACCGGCTATACAGGCGGTAAGATTCTCTGGCTTAAGCAGGAAGAACCAGAAAACTATGCCAAGGTCGACTTGATCGTCAATCCAAAAGACTATATCAGATACAAATTGACCGGTCTGAAAATGACTGATGTATCAGATGCTTCAGGTTTCGGTTTCTATAATGTTAAGGATCGTTGCTGGCATGAAGAGCTGATCAAGGCCTCTGGTCTCGATCCGGCGATTTTCCCGGAAGTAGTTGAGTCTACAGATCTGACAGGTGAGATTTTACCAGCGGCAGCCGAGGAAACCGGTATACCAGCTGGAACTCCTGTTTCAGGCGGCGGCGGTGACGCGGTTATCTCAACTACCGGACTTGGGCTGATCAAGCCTGGACGTGTCGCTGTAACTCTTGGCACATCAGGTGTTGTGGCTATGGGTCTGCCTCAGTTTATGGATAACCCTGAGGGCAGTCTACAGCTGTTCCGCGGCAACAGTCCCGGAACCTTCACAGCTATGGGCGTTACACTGGCAGCTGCAGGATCATATCATTGGTTCCGCAATGCGCTGGGACAGCACGAGATCGAAAAAGGAAAAGAACTCGGCAAGAGTGCTTTCTATTTGCTCGATCAGCTGGCTAAGGAAACAAATGCTGGTGCTGACGGCCTGATCTATCTGCCATATCTGACTGGTGAACGCTGCCCGATCAATGACCCAACGGCAAAAGGCGGCTTCATCGGACTTACTTCACAGCATAACAAAGGTCATTTTGCCAGATCTGTTCTGGAAGGTGTTGCCTACTCTTTGCGTCAGGTTTATGATTTGATCGCAGCTGGCATGGGTGATACACTGCAGGGCTCAGGCGAGGTAGTTCTGGCCGGCGGCGGCGCTTCAAGCCCGCTCTGGCGTCAGATCTTCGCGGATCTGTTCCAGATGCCTGT
>CAZHQX010000213.1:0-2849 GCA_964534195.1 uncultured Oscillospiraceae bacterium | reverse complement strand
GCGTCATAATAATTGACCGCGTCAAGCACGACGAAGCTCGCTGGCTTACCAACGCCAATGCCGTAGGAATCGCCTAAATTAAGCGTTCTTGCGGCATTGTTTGTTACAAATTTGTATGAGCTCATGATTTCTTCATAGCCCATCATCTGGCAGACATGCAGTCCCATAAAAACGACATCGCGCATATTGCCATTGCCGAGCGGATACCAGGGATCGAAAATATCATCATGGCCGAAGGAGACGTTAAGACCTGCCTCGGTCAGTTCTTTTACCCGTGTGATGCCGCGGCGCTTAGGATATGTATCCATGCGTCCTTGCAGATGAGTATTGACCAGAGGGTTGGCCACAAAATTAATGCCGCTCATCTTAAGCAGGCGCATCAGTCTGACAACATAAGCGTTGTTATATGAGTGCATCGCTGTGGTATGACTGGCGGTTACGCGTTCGCCGATTCCGGCCTCGTAGGCTCTGGCCGCGAGTGTTTCGAGGCCGCGTGAGGCTTCATCGTCGATCTCGTCACAATGGACATCTACCAGCTTATCGTAGCGGCAGGCGAGGTCGACCGCGAAGTTGAGCGACTCAACACTATATTCGCGCGTAAACTCAAAATGCGGTATCGCGCCAACAGCATCGGCACCCATCTTGATCGCGTTTTCCATCAGCTCGCGGCCGTTCGGGAAGCTCATAATTCCCTCCTGGGGAAAGGCGACGACCTGGATGTTTATCAGCTCTCTGAGCTCGTCTCTCAGTTCAAGCATGGCCTCGAGTGCCACCAGCTGCGGATCTGTGACATCGACATGGGTACGGACATGCTGTACGCCATTTGCAGCCTGCATACGCACAGCCCGACCCACGCGCTCCTTGACGTCTGCCTTGGTCAGTGTCTTCTTGCGCTCGCTCCAGAGATCGATTCCCTCAAACAGCGTGCCGCTCCGGTTCCAGTCAGGCTCACCTGCGGTCAGGCAGGTATCAAGATGAACATGAGACTCGATAAAAGGCGGCAGCGCGAGTTTCCCGCCGTAATCGACGATTTCTTCGCCGGGAACAGGCATCAGACCCGATCCGATCTCCGTTATCAAGCCATCCTGAATTCTGATGTCAGAGCATTCTGCGGCGTTTTCAATATATAGGTTCTTAATAAGCATAGCATCGAGTCTCCGTTTTCTCATAATTGCAGTCAATGCTGCAGCCCCCATGAGAAGCTGCAGCATCGATCATTTTCAAACTAAACTTCTATTCAGATTTTACCACTAAATCAACTGGTCAGGTTATTCAGCATCGGTTGCGGGAGCTGCTGCCACAGCAGAAACAGAAGCACGCTTACTGACAAACTCAGCTATCAGGTAGCAGACGATCGCTGCTGCCATTGCGTTGATTGCGGCGATGCCGAATTTTGCCAGGTTGCCGACTGCGGCACCAGCAATTACGCCGATGATAGCTCCCCAGTTGAACTTGCGGCTGACATCGGCTGCCGTCTTGTATTCAGCACGATGCAGGAAGAAATCGAGTGCGATAATAGCACCAACCGGCGGCAGTGTCGCGTTCAGCAGAGCCAGCCAGCTGACAAAATTATTATAGAGCCAGATCGCTGTTACTGTGCCGACGAAGCCTGCGATCAGAACCATCGGGCGCTTGCGTATCTTGGTGATGTTAGAGAGGCCAAGGCCTGAGGTATAGAGTGCGTTATCATTTGTTGTCCAGATGTTTGCGCCAAGCACGATCAATGCCGGAACAGCCAGTCCCTGCGCGATCAGTACATAGAAGATATCATCATGACCGGTAAAAGCCCCGCCCACTGCTCCGAAGGCAAACATTAGTGTGTTGCCGAGGAAGAAGGCGATAACTGTTGTTATGACGGCGATCTTACTGTTTTTCGCGAATCGTATGAAGTTAGGAGTCGCGGTACCGCCGCTGACAAATGAACCGATAACCATGCCTGTGCCGGCAAATACTGTGATCGATCCTGCGTTCTCTGCGAAGATCGCTGTGAGTCCGCCGCCTTCGCCAACAGCAGTAACCATAGAGTAGATGCCGAGTATCGCGATCAGTGGAACAGCTATGTAGCTGATGATCTCCAGTCCTTTGATACCGAAATAGGCTGAGGCTGTCATACAGATACCGGCGATTACGACCAGTATCTCAGGTCTGATGTTCAGAAGCTCAGCTGCAGGGATCGCGAACATGGCAACACCAACGCCAAACCAGCCGATCTGGGTGAAGCTGATCAGGGCTGAGGGCAGATATGAGCCATACTTGCCGAATGATCTACGGGCAAGCAGGTCGAGGCTGAGGCCGGTCGAGCTGCCGACATATGCCAGTATGCCTGTATAGGCTCCCAGAATAATACCGCCGATAACGATCGACCAGATGAAACCACCGAGATCGAGGCCGTTGCCAAGCTTGGCACCAACGCTCATGCTGGCTGAGAAGAAGGTGAAACCAAGCATGATGAAAAACATGGGCCAGAAGCCCTTCCTCGCGGTTGTTGGAACCTGCTCCAACGAATAATCCGCATCGACATGGTTGTTTTTAGATTCTTTCATTGCATCCTCCTGTTGTGCTTTTGGAAATCTCATGCAGGCCTGTTTGAGATCCTCGACCATTCAAATCGATAACAAACTTAAAAACCCGCAAAAAAATTCCTGCACAAAAATGCAAGAACAAGATATGTCCTTCAGGACATGAATACAGACATGCGCTGTTTAAGGCACGCTGCAATATGATCTTGCTGGCATCTCTGTACCAATTTAAAGATATTTTCTGAGTCGATGCTAACATCGGGTAAAAATCATGTCAAGACGATATTGGCAATCTCTGAATTCATCACGTTTTGTCATGAAGGATGGGCA
>CAZHQX010000212.1:0-2853 GCA_964534195.1 uncultured Oscillospiraceae bacterium | reverse complement strand
TTCCTCTGGCAGGAATATCAGCGTGCTTTGACAGGTGAACTGACCCCTGCGTGCCATGAAGCCTGTATGGCTTGTGGAGCAAACTGCTTCGGAGGTGGCATCTGCTATGAGCAACGATAATGAGAACAGAGCTGAAGTATTTGTTTACAGACTGATTTTCAGCAGACAGGGGCCGGCGATATGGCTGGGCCACTTGGATATGATGCGAACCTTCGAACGCGCGCTGCGCAGGGCTGCGATACCGCTGTCCTGGAGTCAGGGCTATAATCCGCGGCCGCAGATGGTTTTCGCACTGCCGATAAGTGTCGGCCTGGCCGCCGAGGCGGATCTGATCGATGTCAGCTGTGCCGAAAAGGTTGATGAGTCAGATTTTCTCAAGCGTATAAATGATAAATTGCCTGAGGGACTTGCAGTATCTAGCTGCAATCTGATCAACCCGGGCCGCAGTAGTTTGATGAGCCTGGTCAGCGAAGCGGTTTACAGACTTGAAGCAAACGATATCTGTGCTGCAGCTAAACATGTGCTCGAGGGCAATCAACCGCTGATAACTGAGAAAACTCGGAAGGGCAAAACATCTGAGCTCGATATCAGAGCTCTGCTGCTTGATTGGAAATGCGTAGATGATAACAGCCTGGACATAAGGGTAAAAGCCGGCAGCAGCAGTAATCTCAGGCCAGATCTCATGCTTAAGCTGCTCACAGAGCAAGGCGGACTGGATAACCTGGCAGCAGCAGACGCTATGATTACACGTATGGAGCTGATCATAAGTGAAGAATGATTCTAAGTCTGGAATTAGAAGAGATATTCTTATATATGAGGAGACGCAGCCTGATGGCATAAGGCTGCGCTGCGTTTTACTGGAAAACGGCAAGCCGGCTGAAATGCTGGAAAAAATATCTTCTGTAGCTACTGACATCGGTGAGGTGATCAATAGCTGGCGTGAACAGGATATAATTCTAGCGCAGGTATCACGAATCGTTCCATCTCTGGCAGCTGCTTTTGTTGATCTCGGTGAGGATCATGAAGGCATGCTGCCACTTAAGCTGGCACCGGAAGGAATCAAACCGGGGCAGCAGGTTATAGTTCAGATACGCAGGTCGACTGCTGAGGGCAAAGGCAGCCAATTGACTGCCAGACCGCAGCTGCCTGGTTTCTTCGCAGTCTGCAGACCGTTTGAAGCCAGACCGCTGAAACGTAGTAAGCTTAATTTCGCCGATGAGAATAACAGGGAAGAGATATTCCAAAATGAACTTAAGAATCTTGAACAGGAATGGCTTGATATACTGCAATCAGCTGAACAGGGTGGAAGTATGCCCAAACTGCTTGCAAGATTTCAGGATCCGCTTATGCAAGCACTTCGTGATTGGACCGGACATGGCCTGCGCCAGATTCAGATTGAGGGTTTAGAATTATTTGAACAAGTCGATCGCATATTGTCTGAGCATGCTCCTGATTGGCGCAGTTTGCTGCGTCTTCAGCCAGAAGACAGCGATTATAGTCTAGTTGATATTTTTCGCCTGGGAGACTTAGACAAGCAACTCAACAATAGAACAATCTTACTGAAAAATGGCGGTAAAATTGTTTGGGATCAAACAGAAGCACTGCTGGCAATCGACGTCAACAGTGGCAAAGCTGTTCGCGGCCGCGACCCTCAGAAGATCTGGCTGGAGACTAATATGCAGGCAGCAGAAGAAATTGCCCGGTTATTGCGTCTGAGACGATTTCAAGGACTAGCTGTGATCGATTTTATCCGCTTGAAATCAGAGCAGGACCGTTTATTGCTATCGCAGCATCTGGAACAGCTGTTTTCATATGACAGTGCCAGACTACAGACAGGCGGATTTACCAAACTTGGCCTATATGAACTAACAAGAAGCTTGAAGAAACTATAGCATTTAGTCTTGTAGGCACTATAGACAAAAACTCTCTGGTTGATATAGTTGTTTCGACGAAATAGCATGTCAACGCTTAAGAAATCGTCATAAAATGGAACATATACCTTGTTTGATTCGTATAAGTAATAGGACGGTGAACGACCTGTGCTAAATGGCGAATTATGAGGTGTGGTATGAAACGAATAATAATTATACTTAGTTTATTCATGGTTATATGTATTTCTTCTTGTTCCAAAGAATCTCTGTCGAGAAATTCAAATGATGCTTCTTCTGAGAATATTGCAAAAAGCACACAAGCCAACAATATCACGACTAAGTCTGAAACCTCAGAAGCAGTTAGACCAGAAGAAGTAGGATTACCCACTTATGAATGCAAATATGAAAAAGATGTTTGGGAGATATCAAAAACATCTCAAGTAACATTATCATATGATGGAGAAAACATCCCACTAGGAACACATGTAATAAAGCGTCTAGGGAATGAATTCCCTGCTGCCCCTGGTAATTTCCCGCCATCTTTGCGACTTGCCGACGCTCATAATGGTGACTATGAAGTTGCTTTTTCTTATTTTGTTCCCAAAAGCGGATTCCTAAATTTCGTTTTGTTTGATGAATCAAATATTACACATGCTAATGATTATCTTGGAGACCAGTACTTTTGGTATGAATTGAAAGGTGCAGGCTATATATCGTATAAAACTACTTTTGGTGTAGACGATGATTCGATAAAAGATGATAAACAGAATAGAGTTTTTGTTGAGAATTATCAAACAGAAATATGGAATAAATGTAGCTTGAAGTCTATCGGAGATGAGATTGAAATCTATATAAACGACAATTATATTGCCACTATAAAGTCACCTGATGAGAAAAGAAGAGGGCATTTGTCCTTAGATGGTGCAGAAGGAATATTGTTTAAGGATTTTGTGTTCGAAAACTAAATTTCCTGATAGGGGAT
>CAZHQX010000211.1:0-2853 GCA_964534195.1 uncultured Oscillospiraceae bacterium | reverse complement strand
GCAGGAGGTGCCCATGTCGTTGCTGCCTTGTCGATTTTAAAACCACTGACAGTGTGATAGCCGATACCAGTCTTGGACGGGAAGAAGCACATGCGGCGGACGTTGATCTCAACATTTTCCTTGTTTGGGTCTTGTCCCTGGAAATTGGCATAGATAATAGTCTCATCTGATTTTTCATCCTGCTCTGTATACCATTTGTAGATAGAATCCTCCGGTACCCAGCTGCATTCATATACTTCGCCCTTGATACACTCGTCTAGCGTAGCAGCTTCGTATAGCGCTTTGCTATTAAGATAGACACAACCGGTATGCTTGTTTGGTGTTGAGAAATACCAGTCACCATACACAAGAGTGGTATAAGGATTATAGCTGCCAAACAGACTATTTGCGACGCGGCTTACCCAGACATCGCCATCATGACGCTTCCAGTTTTTCACTTCCTCCGCACCGGTGATAACAGCGCCGAGAGGAGTTGTACTGGTATAGGTTATGCGTGCATCTTCCGTGCCGGCATTGATTGGATCAACATATTCGCGATAAATACCTGGCGCTACAAGAACCTCATCACCTGGTTGTGCAAGTTTCGCTGCTTCGTTTATAGTACGAAATGGATTCGCTTGCGAACCATTGCCATCCTTAGGTGCGTTAGCGTTTACATAGAATTTCATGATCAATTACCTCCATTTTGGAACCGTGCCGGAGCACGCCCCGTAATAATTAGTATTATAAGCCATTTTTCTGTAGATTGAAGGTGTGATATTGGTCAAATAAATTGGCTGAAGACTTCTGTTTCACCTAAAATAAGAGCTTGAATCATGTCTTGTTCATCAGACAATCGTCTCTTAAGTTGTATACCGTTAAGAATTGTCTGCCGATCATGATGCGTATCTGTACCGGCGAACAGCTTAAGCTGATACGTGTCAGCATACTGCCTGGCACAGTTGTTTTCGAAGTCTGTGCGTCCAGCGTTCATAACTTCAACTGCATCGACTTTTCTCGGTAATAGTCTGATCATATCAATATAATCAGCTTCTCGAAAAGGATGTGCATGCACAATCAAGCCACCCTCGGATCTGACCAGATCGCAATAATCTCCAAGACTCAAATCAAGCAGATCAGGGTGATCAAGCAGCCACTGCTTATCTAGTCCATATGTCAGAAAATCAGTTCCGCTATACGAATACTCGAAGCCGAAGAAGACATCCAGACCAATTTTACGACCTTCAATTAGTGCTCTTTCATAACCCTCGCAAAATTTATAAATTTGATCTTGCCATGATAGTTCCTTAGGTACGGTGGTGTTGCCATTTAGAAAATGGTCAGTAATAAAAACACCAGCGTAGCCATGAGCTTTGTAGTAACGAGCGAGAATTTCAGGTGTAATTGTAGAGCATTCGCTTACCAACGACGTATGGGAATGAGTTTCATATTTATAGAATTGCATATAAGTAGAACCTTTCTTCTATCTAAGACATATACTTGATTGAACAGATAAAACGCTGTTTAATTACAATTATGCCATTCTTTTACCAGTATGAAAGGCTATCCCAAGAAGTTATGATTACTATTATGTTGAATTCTGCAGGTAATCGGTAGGTGATACATCATAGACATATAACGGAGGAATCAGTCCATGAAAATAGTAGTTCTAGACGGGTATACGCTTAATCCAGGAGATTTAAGCTGGGAAGGCTTAAGTCAGCTAGGAGAGGTCCAGGTCTATGACCGGACACCGGCAGCAGAGATAAGAAATAGAATAGGTGACGCAGAGATCATTCTGACTAATAAGACGCCGCTTAACAAAGAAATGCTTAAATCATGTCCGAATCTGAAATATATCGGTGTTCTGGCTACAGGCTTCAACGTGGTGGACACAAAAGCCGCTGCAGAGCAAAACATTGTAGTAACAAATATTCCTACATATGGAACAACAGCTGTTGCACAATTTGCTTTTGCTTTGCTTCTTGAGCTATGTCACCATGTGGGTGAGCACGCCAGCAGTGTAAAAGCAGGTGACTGGTCATCCTGTGAAGATTTTTGCTACTGGAACTATCCATTGGTAGAGCTGGCAGGTAAAACTCTTGGAATTATCGGTTTTGGCCGTATAGGACAAGCGACTGCGAAAATTGCGGTTGCTTTTGGCATGGATGTATTGGCCTATGATGAATATAAAATTGATGGCGTGGAGACTGATCAAATCCGTTATGCGGAGCTTGATGAAGTTTATGCTAAATCAGACGTGATATCATTGCATTGTCCTTTGACTGATAAGAATCAGGCTATGATAAACAAGGATAGCATCGCAAAGATGAAAGATGGAGTGTTTATCATTAATACATCCAGAGGACCACTGATCAATGAAAATGACCTTGCTGCAGCATTGGCATCAGAAAAAGTTGCCGGAGCAGGCGTAGACGTAGTTTCAACAGAGCCGATAAAACTTGATAACCCTTTGCTGAAGGCGCCCAATTGTTTGATCACACCACATATCGCCTGGGCTCCCAAAGAATCTCGTGCTAGATTAATGTCGATCGCGGTAGACAATCTTAAGCAATTTTTAGCTGGCAATGTTATTAATAAGGTTAACTAAAACAGCTTGCATCGAGAGGATAAAATGAGAAAAATAGTCGTTGTTTCAGATTCGTTCAAAGGATCTTTATCTAGTCTGGATATCAGCAAGATAGCGCTAGAAAGCGTTCCCAGATTTTTCCCGGAATGCAAGGTCATCTCTTTTCCCGTAGCTGATGGTGGTGAAGGTACTGTTGACAGCGTACTGGAAATGAGGAAGGGCGAAAGAGTCTTAGTTGAAGTGACGGGGCCATGGAATGAGAAAGTAAGCGCAGCCTATGCCAG
>CAZHQX010000210.1:0-2854 GCA_964534195.1 uncultured Oscillospiraceae bacterium | reverse complement strand
AACATCTGTCAGCCTGGTGGACTGAAAAATCAACTGATAATGATGGTGATGCAGTACTGCCCGAGTCCGACTCAAGTCTGACATGGCATGGTCTTGATAATCTGCTGAGAACACCATCATTGGTTGAGCCTTCGCGACTTTTCCGTGCGGTGCGCGACCGCAGACCTGAACTGATTCCGGACTGGCTTTTTCTGCTTGCCGGCCAAGGGGCGGAAGTCTGGCTTAAAACATATGATACAGGCAGCGTTGATATGCTTATCGATAGGGCCGCCTGGGAGAGGGCCGCAGCCATCGCTGATTCGCTTGGCAACAGCTTCTTCTCCGGGTATATGAACCTCAGACAGCGACTGTTAGGCCTTGAAATACTGCTGCGCTGCAGAGCGTTGAGAACGGGCAAAGAATATTTGTCAAAGGCTTTGCCTCCGCTTTCGGAAAATGCTGCTGCTGTACTGAGAGATGCTTATGATCTGGATTCAGAAAATATCCAAACAGTTGCTGAGCAGCTTGGATTGAGCAAGTCTTTTGCCGGTGTCGAGCAGACAAGGATCCTCCAGGAATATGGAGCTCCAGGAACCGCGGCCGCTTATAATCGAATCGCCGATGAGACTATTGCTGATTGGCTCAAGGCAGCATCAAAAGTGCTGCGCGGTCCAGAGGTGCCAGTAGCATATCTCTTAAGAAGAGAGCTGGAGATAAAAAATATCAGAATAGCGTTAACCTGCCTGCGTAACGGTATTCCGCCTTCACAGGCCAGAGATCTGGCCAGACTGGCGATTTAGGCTTGTGCCGCAGGGACAATACAGGAGGTTTCAATAAATGTATAGAGTCGGCGTTATAGGTGACCGCGATAGTATAATAGGATTTCGTGCTATTGGCATGTCAGTCTATGATACAAATGATGCTGTCCAGGCCGGTGAATACCTCAGACAGATGGTTCGTGAGAATTTTGCCGTTGTATTTATTACAGAGAGCATGGCTGAGGGAAATATGGAGCTGATACGTGAGCTTCGCAGCCAGAAGCTGCCTGCGGTTATTCCGATTCCTTCAATTACAGGCAGTACCGGATTGGGCATGAGACAGGTAAGAGAATCGGTTCGAAAGGCCGTTGGTATGGATCTGTTTGCTGAGCCTAATGAGAAATAGATAATATATTCATTATTACTGGCCTAAGTACGGCGGTCAGCCGTATTGACCAGAAGCAGTTTGAGGAGTGAAAACATGAAAAGCACTATTGAGGGCAGAATCGTTAAGGTATCGGGCCCGCTCGTAATCGCCGAGGGTATGCGTGATGCCGAAATGTTTGACGTCGTTCGTGTTTCGGATAAGAAGCTGATCGGTGAGATCATCGAAATGCACGGTGATCGGGCATCTATTCAGGTATATGAAGAAACAGCAGGTCTCGGACCAGGCGAAATAGTCGTATCAGAGGGCGCTCCTCTGTCTGTTGAACTGGCTCCAGGCATGATGAGCCAGATCTTCGATGGCATTCAGAGACCGCTCGAGAGGATAAAAGAGCTTGCCGGTAATAATATTGCCAGAGGTGTTTCAGTCGAGTCACTGGATAGAGAAAAGCTCTGGAATTTCCAGCCTGTCGCATCAGCTGGTGATTACGTTGAAACCGGTGATGTGATCGGTACGGTTCAGGAGACTGAGCTTGTTCTGCATAAAATCATGGTGCCACATGGCGTTAAGGGTAGATTGACCAGAATAGAGACCGGTGACCATACGATTCTTGACACGATCGCGGTTGTAAAGGGCGAGGACGGCAGCGAGAGAGAGATCAATATGCTTCAGAAATGGCCGGTCAGAAGAGGCCGTCCCTATATTGAGAAGCTCGCTCCAGATGAGCCTCTGCTCACTGGTCAGCGTAATATCGATACTATGTTCCCTGTCGTCATGGGCGGTACCGCGACTATTCCGGGTCCCTTCGGCAGTGGCAAGACGGTTGTTCAGCATCAGCTGGCCAAATGGTCTGCGGCTGATATAGTAGTTTATATCGGCTGTGGCGAACGCGGCAATGAAATGACTGACGTTCTTCGTGAGTTCCCTGAGCTGCTTGATGCCAAGTCCGGCAAATCGCTGATGGAGCGAACGATTCTGATCGCCAATACCTCAGATATGCCTGTTGCCGCACGTGAAGCGTCTATTTATACAGGCATTACGATCGCTGAATATTTCCGCGACATGGGCTATTCAGTCGCCATCATGGCTGACTCAACATCACGTTGGGCCGAGGCACTGCGTGAAATGTCCGGCCGTCTTGAGGAAATGCCTGGTGAGGAGGGCTATCCGGCATATCTGGGCTCGAGACTTGCCAATTTCTATGAGAGAGCCGGTTGTGTCCGCTGCTATGGTCAGGACAAGCGCATCGGTGTTCTAACTGCGATCGGTGCTGTTTCACCGCCAGGTGGCGACCTCTCGGATCCTGTCGCGCAGTCTACACTGCGTATTGTTAAGGTGTTCTGGGGTCTTGACTCCTCTTTGGCATACAAACGTCACTTCCCGGCTATCAACTGGATGAACAGCTATTCACTATATGCTGATAAGGTCGGCCAATGGATGGATAGAAATGTCGCTCCGGAATGGAGTCGTCTGCGCGGTGATGCGCTCAAGCTGCTTCAGGATGAGGCCGAGCTTGAGGAAATTGTCAGACTTGTTGGACAGGACGCGCTCTCATTCACTGACAGATTGAAGCTGGAAGCAGCACGATCATTGCGTGAGGATTTCCTGCAGCAGGACTCATTTGATGATGTAGATACCTATTGTTCTCTTAATAAACAGTACAGAATGCTCTCGATCATTTTAAAATTCTACTACGAGGGCTCAGCGGCACTTGAAAACAATGCCTCCTATA
>CAZHQX010000209.1:0-2891 GCA_964534195.1 uncultured Oscillospiraceae bacterium | reverse complement strand
ATGATATTTTTCTGTTCATCAAGTATTACATTGAGGATAAAATCGCATCCACAGATATCTGCGGCCTCCTCTATATCAAGCCTCAGTGTATTATCATCGATCGCACCCGCTCTGGCACACTCCTCAACCATTCTGCTATGATTTGCCTGAATCGCAGCACGATCAGAGACACCAGGCATGATCGCTTTACCGCCTCCGCTATAACCGGCAAAATAATGATACTCTATATTGCCCAGACAAATTCTGCGATCTGCTTGAGCTACAAATGAAGTTATATTCACTGGTGTGCCATATTGAGTCATACCTAAATAGACCGTATCTTCAGGATCACTGTCAACAGTATGAACTCTGGCATATACATCCTCACCAACAAGCTTTTTCTTCTCTTCCTCAGTGTGTCGTCTATGACTTCCCAAAGCAAACACGACAGTAATATCTTCAGGATATACGCCTGCATCCTCAAGCTCCTCCAGCAAAGGAGGAAGAATCTTATACGAAGGGCATGGTCTGGTAATATCACTTGTAATAATACATATTTTTTCGCCAGGTCTACAGATGTCACCAATTCTATCTGTACCAATCGGCTGAGCAAGAGCCTGTCTTATCAGATCGTCTTCATCAACCATCTGATCAGGCACTTTTGCTTTCATATCCATCAACAGATTAGCCTCAGGTAGAGCAAATGACTGCCGCTCTCTGCCATAGCCTATACTGTATTCAAGTGCCATTTTACTTGTTCCTCCTTTTATCAAGCCATTCCTTGATTCTGGCTTCATAACCATTTGCTGTAGGTTTATAGTAGATAGTACCTGCGATAGCAGATGGCAAATACTCCTGATCTACAATGTTCCCCTCATAATCATGGGCATATTTGTATCCTTGCGAATAACCAAGAGCTTCCATTCCTTTTGCCGGTGCGTTACGTAGATGCATAGGTATTTCACCTGTCTGACGTTTATTTATATCGGCGAGTGCCGAATCAACAGCAGAATAGACAGCATTGGATTTAGGGCTTGTCGCTACAGCTATCGCAGCCTCAGCAAGCAATATTCTAGCTTCAGGCATACCTATCATAGTAATCCCTTGATAAGCTGCAAGAGCGATACCCAGCATCTGAGGATTCGCTAATCCAACATCTTCCGCAGCGCAAATCAGAATTCTCCTTGCTAAAAATTCTATATCCTCACCACCATGCAGCGCCCTTGCCAGATAAAAAACAGCTGCGTCAGGATCGCTTCCTCTCATTGACTTGATAAACGCACTAATGTTGTCGTAGTGGCCTTCGCCATTTTTGTCAAATGATATACTGCGTTTCTGCATACAGTCTTCTATCACTGATTGATCAATAACAATAGTGCCTTTGCTGTCAGCAGGAGTAGTGGTAACAGCAAGTTCGAGTGCGTTCAAGGCAATGCGTGCGTCTCCATTTGACAGATTACTGATATAGTGAAGCGCCTCTTCCTTGAGGTTGACATCGAAATTTCCAAGTCCACGCTTTTTGTCTGATAGAGCATTATCAAGCACACGAATTATGTGTGCCTCATCAAGTGGGAAAAGCTGAAAAACAGTTGATCGTGAGATCAGCGCCTTATTTACCTCGAAAAATGGATTTTCAGTAGTAGCACCAATCAAAATTAATGTGCCATCCTCCACATGAGGCAGCAGAGCATCCTGCTGAGCCTTGTTGAAGCGATGGATCTCATCTATAAATAACACTGTTTTACCAGAAGGGTTTAAGATCGGGTTCGTTGTATCGGCGATTACCCTTTTTATGTCTGCAACACCTGATGTAACGGCGTTAAGCTTCTGAAACCCTGCAGACGTTTGGGCAGCGATAACCCTGGCCAAAGAAGTCTTGCCGGTACCCGGAGGGCCAAAAAGGATGATCGAGCTGAGTCTATCAGCTTCGATCATCCTTCTTAGCATTTTCCCTTTAGCCAGTATATGCTCCTGGCCTACATACTCATCGAGATTTACGGGCGCCATACGATAAGCCAGCGGCTGCCGGCTATTAATCGCAGGACCAGGTTCTGAAGGGGTTTCTTTCATAATTAATCAGTACTCCGGATATAGAGTGTATTTTGAGGTGATCGCGTCTACACGCTTGATTATATCAGCCTTTGAGCCTTCATAATCGGTCAATGTCAAGCTGATCAGGTCAGCGATCTCATCCATGTCGGATGTTGTCATGCCTCTGCTTGTAACGGCTGGAGTTCCAAGACGCACACCGCTAGTTATTGTCGGCTTCTCTGGATCGTATGGGATGCCATTTTTGTTACAGGTAATATTAACTTCATCAAGTCGATATTGCAATTCCTTGCCGCTTACACCTGTACCTCTGAGGTCAACGAGCATCAGATGATTATCTGTTCCACCAGAAACCAGCTTGATTCCACGTTTCAATAGACCTGAAGCAAGTGCCTGTGCATTGTCAAGGATACTCTGCTGATACTGTTTGAATTCAGGCTTAAGCGCCTCGAGGAAAGCGACTGCTTTTGCTGCGATTATATGCATCAATGGTCCACCCTGCTGTCCTGGGAAAACAGCTGAATTAATTGCTTTTGCATACTGTTCCTTGCACATGATCATGCCTCCGCGCGGACCACGCAAGGTTTTATGTGTAGTAGTAGTAACGAAATCAGCATATGGAACCGGGCTTGGATGAAGACCTGCAGCAACAAGACCTGCAATATGAGCCATATCTACAAATAATAAGGCTCCGGCTTCATCAGCTATTTCACGGAATTTCGCGAAATCTATTACTCTTGGATAAGCGCTGGCACCAGCAACTATCATTTTAGGCTTAACCTCAAGAGCCTTTGCTCTCAGAGCATCATAATCAATTAGTGATGTCTCAGGATCGACCTGATAGCTTTCTGCCTTGTAGGTTT
>CAZHQX010000208.1:0-2895 GCA_964534195.1 uncultured Oscillospiraceae bacterium | reverse complement strand
TGTAATGAATGCAGCAAAGCGATCATTCAATCAGGTATCCGTGAGGTCATTTATATATCTGACAAATATGCAGCAACAGATTCAGTCAAGGCTTCGAAAAAGATGATGGATCATGCCGGCGTTAAGTACAGAATACTTTCAACAGATATAGAGGAGCTTAAGCTTTCTTATAGAACTGAAGATATCTGATCGGCATTCCTCAAGCCATAATTAGACTGTTTTTCGATAAATACTGACTATATGAGACAGCCCGATAAGGGTTGTCTTTTTTTGTCGGACAAATGTTCGATATCGCTTGACAACATGGTCTGAAGCTGATAATATCGTCATAAGAACAATTGTTCGGTTTGGGCGAGAGCTTACAGATGGAGGTCTTTATGCCGATAATTAATATACTATTCTGGACAACTTTGGTTTTAGTTTCTATTGTTTTGTGGAAAATATACGCATATATGGCCGCTGCTGAAGAAGAAGCTGAGCGCCAATATGAGCGATTGTTGATGGAAGAACATATGTGCGATGTGTATGCAAGTGGTACCAAAGGATCTTATGTCAGAAATAATTACTATACAGCTGCTGCCAATAGTAGACCTGATCAGGCCTACAATGATACCGGACGGATAAAAACCAGCAGATCAGGGCAAAATAATATGTACCGCCATCCAAGGCATCGCCGAAGCCATCGCACTGTCGCTTAACTATTTTTGTGCAATTTGGCGTAACGATTGCGTTTGACTATTTTCATCAATTCAATTAACTTGTTCTTTGGAGCCTGTGAAGCCTAATGGCCTCTGCTGGCTCTTATTGAATAACTTGCCCTGCGACCGGACAAGCAACTGAATGGATGGTGAATACATAATGAATAAGTCTGGTAAGAATATCAGAAGAATGATCGCATTTGTTTTAATAGCTGCTGTGACTGCAGTTGTGTTCTCGGCTTGTGCGGCCGGAACAGATACGGCACAGACAACTACTGCCGCGCCTGTAACTCAGGAGAGCACAACTGAAGCCACAACTGAGACGAGTACTGAGGTGACCACTGAAACAGAGACTGCTTCAACTGATGAGCCGGCTGAGACTCCTGAGGTAATAAGAGTTGCGGCTCTCAAGGGACCTACCGGCATGGGCATCGCTCATATGGTCAATGAGTATGATTCAGGTAATATTGATCAGAACTATGAGTTTAGCTTCGCAGGTGCTCCTGATGAGCTGACAGCGGGACTTATCAGTGGACAGCTTGATATAGCGGCGCTGCCGACAAATGTCGCTTCTGTTCTATACAATAAAACTGAGGGCGAAATACAGCTTCTGGCGATCAATACACTGGGTGTCCTATATGTTTTAGAAGCAGGAGACAGCGTACAGGGAATTGAGGACCTTTCCGGTAAGGAGATTTTAGCTACTGGTCAGGGTGCAGTGCCGGAATTTGTCCTGGCTAAACTGATCGCTGACAATAATGTTGATGCGTCTGTTACTTATAAGGCAGAGCATTCAGAGCTTGCGACGCTGGCAGCTTCTGGTCAGGCAGATCTTGTTATGCTTCCTGAACCGTTTGTCACAACTGTTCTGAACAAACGTTCTGATATGAGAAGAGCTCTTGATCTTACACTGGTTTGGAATGAGAATCAGAAGGCACAGGGTGGTGAAGGAGATCTGGCTATGGGTTGTCTTGCTGTCAGCAGGACATTTGCCGAGGAATATCCAGAGGCATTGGCTGCCTTCTTGGCCGATTATGAGATATCAACTGAATTTGCTAATGAAAATCCTGCAGATACTGGCGAGCTGGTAGCGAAATATGAGATAATGGCAGATGCAGGGCTTGCAGCCTCTGCGATTCCTAATTGCTATATTACTATGATCGCAGGAGATGATATGAAGTCTGTTCTCGATCCATTACTTGAAACACTGTTTGCGGCTAATCCGCAATCCATAGGTGGCAAGATGCCGGGAGAAGATTTCTATTACGTGGTAAATGACTGAAAATAAAAACAAGGGCAGCTTTGGTGCCATAAGTGGTACTAATAAAAAAATGACATTATCAGGTCGCATTAGAGAATGCGCAGGCAGGAGCCTGCGCTTCTTTCTTGTTATTATATTCTGGCTGATCGTTTGGCAGCTTATTTATCTGGCAGTTGGGCGCGACATCGTGTTCTCGTCTCCATATCAGGTCTGGCAGCGTTTAATTGAGCTTATTACGATAGATGTGTTTTGGCTATCGACACTGAGATCGCTTGGTAGAATCGGGTTGGGTTTCATCCTTGGACTTGCATCAGGAATCGTACTAGCTGTTTTTTCGTCAGTCAGTAAATGGTTTTCCATGCTGTTCAAACCATTGCTCAGTATGATCAGAGCCACACCGGTATCATCGTTTATTATATTGGCGCTCATATGGATGAGCAGTGTCAGAGTTGTGGTTTTCATAGTTTTCTTGATGGTTATGCCAATCGTTTGGGCAAATCTGGTGGAAGGAATCAAGAAAACAGATAGCCAGCTGCTTGAAATGGGACGCTCGTTCAAAATGAACAGGCTTAAGAGAACAAGAATAATTTATCTGCCATCTCTTTCTCCATATCTGATCAGTGCAGTATCGACTTCTCTTGGATTAGGTTGGAAGGCAGGTATAGCTGCTGAAGTTCTGAGCACGCCTGCTTTTTCACTTGGCAAGGAGCTTTATGAATCGAAAATATATTTGGAAACGATAGATCTGTTTACCTATACCGCGGTCATAATTATTATGAGTATGATACTTGAGAAGCTCGTTATTCGTGGTTTCTATTTGCTGCAGAATATGATGAGCCATCAGGGCAGGTTGTATAGCCGCAATTCACGGCATCTGCTCAGCAGACTTAGCTTGAAGAAGAATATCAGAGGATAGAGGTAATTATTGTGAGTATA
>CAZHQX010000207.1:0-2902 GCA_964534195.1 uncultured Oscillospiraceae bacterium | reverse complement strand
ATGATCTCACGCAAATGCTTGATCGGTCTGGAGAGTCTAACGGCCATGGTATAGGACAACGCGGCTGCAAGAACCAGAAGACCCAAAAAGATAAGCACCAACAGCATGGTAAGTTGGCGAACCGGTGTCAGAATAAAATGCTCGGGCAAAACAGATATATAGGTCCAGCCGGTATAGCGGGACCGCTCATAGGCAACGACCTCTTGTGCTCTTGTTTCTAGATTGCGAACAGTACCGTGACCAGAATCCGACTTAACAGCCGCCAGATACTGCTCGGGATCAGACAGCTTCTCTCTGTCACTCTCAGTATATGGATAGATAAGAGTACCATCATTATCAAACACATAGGTTGCAGGAGCGTTCTTATCACTGTTTTTCAGTGATATCAGCGGCTTGAAAGCGGCGTTGCAGCGCATCATTGTTTCTATGATACCGACCTGCCTGCCATATCTGTTGTAATAGGTACGGTACAATGAAATATAGTGAGCCTGGGCTCGAGTGTTTTTGTTCAATGAATCGGTAATGTAAGGTTCGGATATATATTTGCGGCCAGCCAGCTCAAGTGTTGGCAAATACCAGGCCTGCTGACGAAGGTCAAAATAACCAGATACACTTGTTGCGCCGAAGCCTACAACCTGTCCTGAGAAGCTATAAATATTGATCTGATCAGCCTGAACCTCAGTACCGTTGATCGCGACAAACAAGTCAGCCAGCCGTTTAGTCTGACTCATATCCGGTTTATCCTCCGAGAAGTATTCCTCAAGATTAGACATGATCAAATTGCTGTAGCCAATGTTTATAGAAAGGTCATCAAGTGTCTGAATAGATTGGTCAGTCTGTACCTGCAGATAAGATAGCTGACTTGTCATATTCTCAGTTTCACGGTCGATCAGGATAGATGATGTGTATTGATAGAAAAAAATAGAGAAGACAAGCAGCACCGCCATTGCCAGCAGAAAATATGACTTGAACAAGCCTCCTTGAAGCGTCCTCTTTCTGGTTGATGTTTTCATAACAGAACCTCCGGAAAAACACGAATCCGCCCTGGACAGCTTAACTGCCCAGAGCGGCAATTCAATGTTTTAGCCCAGCTCAGCCTTGGCGTATTTCGCCGCCGAGCTTCTTCTTGATCTTATTAAGGATCCTCTGTGATTCTGAGTCGATCTCCTCAGCTGTCAGTGTTTTTGTATCAGAACCCAGCCAGACTCTGAACATAACAGATTTTTTATCATCTGGAACCTGCTTGCCTGTATACTCCTCGACAAAAGCACAGCGTTTGACCATTCCTGAAATCAGCTCTTCGATCTCCTGCCACTTAACCGTCCTGTCAACCAGAATTGAGAAATCCTGCTCAACCAGCGGCAGCTGGGGCAGTGGCTGGTATTTATTTTCTCTTGAAGGCAGTGGTTCCAGCTTCTCAAGATCAAGCTCAATCACGGCAGCCATCGTTTTACGGATATCAGCAGAATGCATCGTCTGCATTGACAGCAATGCCAGTGTACCTATGACCTGCTCACCGGCCATAATGTTCAGCCAAACCTTCTGATCAGCCCAGCCTGGCTTCTCCTGCTGTGCGAAACTTAATCCCTCTATCTGAGCTATACGCGGCATCAGTTCAATAACGCCCTTAGCCTCGCGGAAAACCTTTACCGGATCCTTGCCGACAATGGCTGCTGCCAGACTCTTCCGCATCAGCGGCAGCGTTTCGGCTTCTTCGCTGGGATTAGTTGCACCAGGCTCGAAAACCTGCGTGAGCTCGAATATTTTCATTTTATCGAAATATCTCAAATTCTTGGCAATCGCCTCCAGCAGACCGGGAACAAGCGACGAACGCAGATGTGAGGTCTCTGGTGAGGGTGGAGTTGCCAATCTAAGGCAGCTGGCGGGATCGATCGACGCGGCCTCCAGATACTGATCATCAACCCAAGGATAGGTAAATATCTCATTGAAGCCGGCACGGAAGGCAAGATATTCCTTGACCGCTCGCTCAGTCTCGATCTTGCGCTGACGTATGGCACGATCAAGAGTTATTCTGGGCGGCATGAAGTCAAAATTCTCATAGCCGATCATGCGTGCGACTTCCTCAAGAATATCATCCGGAAGATCGATATCGCCTGTACCACGCCAGGAAGGAACCTTTACCTTGAGAATAGTATCCTTCTCAGTCTTATTGCCCTCACTGACCTCGAATCCCAGCGGCTTCAAGGTTGCGGCGATAGCTGCGAAATCGAGCTCACGACCAAGTCTGACATTCAAAAATGACAGCGGTACTTCTATTTCAGGATATGTGACATGCACCGGCCAACAGTCTTCATAAGCAGTCAGCTTAGCGCCAGGTATGAGTTCCTTGATCAGCTGGTCAGCGACACCCATAGCCTGATCCATGCGTTCGGCATCGACACCCTTTTCGTTACTGATGCCAGCCTCTGTACGCATACTGTGACGCTGGGCTGAACGGCGTGTTGTCGTAGGATTGAACTTGGCCAGTTCGAGGATCATCTCAGTTGTTTCCGGCAGGATCGAATCGGACTTGCCGCCCATGATACCGGCCAGCGCCATCGGCTTATTGGCATCACAGATAACCAGATCATCCTGGCTAAGCTCCAGCATCGAGCTGTCAAGCATTTCCAGCTTCTCACCACTGCGTGCATTACGTACCAGGATCTTCTCATCAACATGATCCTTATCGAAACCATGGGTCGGCTGTCCAGTTGCCAGCATAACATAATTGGTTATGTCGACCAGGTTGTTGATTGGACGCAGTCCTACCTTCCAGAGCTTGAGCTGAAGCCAATACGGTGATGGCTCATATTTCAAGCCAGAATAAACTGCGGCGATATAGCGATTACAACGGTCAGTCGCATCAATTTCTACAGGGAAGCCGGCGATCTGATCCGGAACC
>CAZHQX010000206.1:1564-2917 GCA_964534195.1 uncultured Oscillospiraceae bacterium | reverse complement strand
CCACAAGCTGTCACAAGAGAATATTTCGACAGTATTTTGTTGGAGCAGCGTCTGATCGGAGCAAAAGAACCAGATACTTCCGTCACGGTCTACGGAGAGAAATTTGCTACTCCAATCATGACAGCTGCGCTTTCACATCTGAAAACCTTCAATCCAGATGCACAATCCCCAATGGAAGCATATGCATTGGGGGCAGCGTCAGCGAACACTGTTCATTGGATCGGCATGTCAGAGAGTGAAGAATTCCAATCTGTTATGGCATGTGGCGCGAAAACCATTCGTATTGTAAAACCATATGCAGATACGAGTAAAATATTCGCTCAGCTGCAGGAGGCTGAGGTCTGCGGCGCGCTTGCTGTTGGCATGGATATTGATCATACATTCGGACTTGATGGCAGTGCTGACCTGTGTATGAATGAGAAATTGGCGATCTTCGATCAGAGTGAGTGGAGAGAATTCATTTCTGCTGTAAAACTTCCATTTGTGATGAAAGGCGTACTTAGTGTGCAGGATGCGGTGCGTTCTGTGGAAATGGGCGTTTCTGGAATTGTGGTATCGCATCATGGCGGCCGCATGCCAAGTGCAGTTCCGCCTCTTATGCTGCTGCCTGAGATCAGACAAGAGCTTGGTAAGGATTTCCCAATCTTCGTTGACTGCGGTATCGCTTCAGGCATAGATGCATACAAAGCCATGGCTTTGGGCGCAACAGCGGCTAGTGTCGGTGCACATCTGATGAGACTGGCTATCAAAGAAGACGGCGAGGCAGTTGCCGGACGTATCAGGGAAATGAATCTTGAGCTTAAGGGCATGATGGCTTTTACCGGTGTGGCAGATACAAATTCATTTGATCCAACGGTCATTCATTATAGGAATTTTTGAGTTCACAGAGCGATATATGGAGGCGTTTTATGCGAATAGGAATAAATCACGTGCCAAGTCATTCATCCCCCGGGGAATGGGCCGATATACTGGTAAAAGAAGGCTACAGGGCGACGGTTTTTCCAGTGAATTATTTAGCGAAGGATAGTGTTATCGACGCATACATGAAAGCGGCTAAGGATAGAGATATTTTACTTGCCGAGATTGGGATATGGGATTCGCCATTTCAGAAGGATCCGGTGAAAGCTGAAATGGTTGTTGAGAAGAGTTATCGCAGCTTGGAACTGGCAGATCATGTTGGTGCCAGCTGTTGTGTAAATGTCTCCGGAGGCACAGGCGATCACTGGTATTTTCTGGATAAGGGAAACTTCGGAGATGAAATTTATCAGCGTAATGTCGAGTTCATTCAGACAATGCTGGACAAGGTCAAACCTAAGAATACGTATTTCACACTGGAACCGATGCAATGGATGC
>CAZHQX010000206.1:0-1464 GCA_964534195.1 uncultured Oscillospiraceae bacterium | reverse complement strand
ATGGATGCCTATCGTCGTGCGAAGAAGAATCTTGATGAGATTTGGTTGTGAAACATAGTATATATTGTTGTCAATATCGAAAACGGATAATGACAAATTGTGCATTGTGCATATAGTTCATATCAAAAGTCCTCAGATGAAGCAGGTTAATAATGTGATATTATTAGATAGCTAATATTGCAGACGGAGGACAGCGATGATGCTTTCAGCCATGGCTTTGAATGAGATTTATGCTATTGTTTTTTACATAGCAGCTCTCGTCTGCATTGTTGTTGGTGCATATGTTTTCGTTATTAATTCGTCGGCAAAACTAAACAGATTCTTTTGGCTTATCAGTATTGCGCTTGGTATATGGGCTTTTTCGTATAGTATGATCAGTTCATCTGATACATATGAAGCTGCTCTGGCCTGGAATCGTGTAAGCTCTGTGGGCTGGGGCCTGGTTTATAGTCTTCTGCTTCATTATTTCTTGATTCTAAGTGATCAGGAGAAGTATCTTGCTACTGTTTTCCATCATTGGCTTTTGTATTTGCCTGCGTTTTTTGTTGTCTATGTATTTGGTATAAATGGCGATATAGCGACAGCTGAGTTTGAGCTTGTTAAGACTTCAGCTGGGTGGGCTAATATATCTGAGGACAGCTTGTTTGATTTGATCTTTTATGGCTATTACGTCTTGTATTCAGCATTGAGCTTATTGGCATTATTGTCTTGGCGACGCAAATCAGAAGATCGTAAGGTCAAGAAAACTGTTTTGATTCTAATTGTATCTTTTGCCGTAAGCATTTCTATAGGTGGCTTAACAGACGTAATATTCAGAAGCTCAATGCAGGAGATAAGACCTCAGCTGGGTGTTATTTTCGCGATTCTTCCGGTTTTCTCCGTTTTGTATTCTGTCAAGAAGCACGGTATTATGAGACCTGGGAATTTGTTTGTTGACCGTATGAACGGAAGAGTTCTTTCGTATGAGAAACGAGCTGGCATCTACAGTATTATTGCGACTGTTATGATTGTTGGCAGCTTCGTATACTTATTTGCTGATTATCTACTGTTAAGAAGCTCAATCAACAGTGTGATCCTATTAAGCTTTTTCCTTTTTGCTCTTGGCATTTACATAGGGATTCTGCCAAGTCTCAATCTTAGTGAAAAAGCGCAGGATCTGCAGTTGGGATTAGCTATGGCAGTACTTACGCCTCTGCTCACACTTTATTTGTATCGAGATGAATATAACAATGTCATTTGGGCATTACCAATAGTTCTTATGATCATTACTACAGTTTTTCATAATAAATCTATTCTTATCGCTATTTTTGTATCGGCAGTCGTCTTTGAATCTATTCTTTTCTTTTCTGATACAACTATTTATTCTGAACTAAGCAGAAGTGATTATAATCAGCGGATCGTTTTGTACTTTGTTACCGCTGGCCTGGTGAATTTTATTAGCATCATTTATCGTCAGAGACTTAT
>CAZHQX010000205.1:0-2924 GCA_964534195.1 uncultured Oscillospiraceae bacterium | reverse complement strand
ACCGTTGTTGTTCATAACCATTACTTACTTCCCCCCACAATCTCTGTTATAAGAAAAAAATCCTCCTGAGCCGCTTGGTGCAGCTGCAGGAGGATTTTCAGGAACAAATAATCACTTATTCAGAGTCTTCTTCCATACGTGCCTTGGCATCAGCGATAACCTTGTCAGCTACGATCTGAGGAGCCTGATCATAACGGGCAAATTCAATAGTATACCAGCCTCTGCCCTGAGTCATAGATTTCAGATCTGTAGCATACTTGGCCAACTCGGATGTAGGAGCTTCCGCTTCGACAACTTGGCCTTCACTATCAGGATTAATACCCATAATACGTCCACGACGCTTATTCATGTCACCCATGATATCGCCCAGATACTCATCAGGGATGTGGACTTTTACCATGCTGATAGGTTCCAGAAGTACCGGATTAGCCTGAGGCAGACCATTCTTATATGCCAGTCTGGCGGCAAGCTTAAATGACATTTCTGATGAGTCAACATCGTGGTATGAACCATCAACCAGAACGGCCTTAAGATTTACGACAGGATAGCCAGCGAGAACGCCCTTCTTGATCGCGTCCTGCAAGCCCTTCTCAACTGCTGGATGGAATGATTTAGGAACAGAACCACCGAATATTTTCTCTTCGAATGTCAGCTCTTCCTTATCACCTGGCTCGAACTCGATCCAAACATCACCGTACTGGCCATGACCACCGGACTGCTTCTTATGCTTACCCTGAACCTTAACCTTTTTCTTGATAGTTTCACGATAAGGAACACGCGGCTCCTCCAGGGATGCTTCCACATTGAATTTGGCCTTAAGCTTGGAGCGGAGAACATCAAGCTGCTGCTCGCCCAAGCCTGACAGGACGACCTGATGAGTCTCGGCGTTACTGATTACCGAGAAAACAGGATCCTCATCCTCAAGCTTATGCAGACCAGAAACGATCTTATCCTCTTCACCCTTTACCTTCGGCAGAATAGCCATTGATAAGCAAGGTACCGGGAATTTGATCGGAGGCAGGATCAGCGGATTCTCATGCTCACAAAGAGTATCATTAGTTGCTGTCACTATCAGCTTGGTAACAGCACCGATATCGCCGGCCACTATCTTCTCAGCCGCCAGTTGTTTCTTACCAAGCAGCATGTATGCGTTGCCAATACGTTCGTCCTTCTCCTTAAGCGGATTATAGAGAGATGTATTGCCGTTAAATGTACCGGAATAAACGCGGAAGATCGAAATGCGGCCAACGAATGGATCAGCTATTGTTTTGAATACAAACGCAGCTAGCGGTCCATCGGCATCTGCTTTCAATTCCACCTCAGTTCCATCAGGCTTGGAGGCCTTGACAGCCGGGAAATCAGCCAAAGAAGGCATATACTTGATCAAACGGTCGATCATAGCAGTTACGCCCCAATTGGCAATCGCGGAACCAACAAATACCGGGGTAACAGATCCACTCATGATCGCTGCCCTGATACCATCATTCTTCTCTTGATCACTGAAGCCCTCACCACCGAAGTATTTGTCCATTAGAACTTCGTCTGTCTCAGCGATAGCTTCATTCACGGCTTCCTGAAGCTCAGCCAGTTGATCAGCCATGTTTTCTGGAATCGCAGCAGGGGTTATTGCGCCCTTAGCATCTATAGCGTATGCCTGCTGCTCTATTACATCAATCAGACCTGTCATTTTACCGTCTACGGTTATCGGCAGCATGAAGGGTATGACCTGATTGCCATATTTCTCTTTTATGCTTGCCAGAGCCTTGTCATAATTGGCATTGGCTTCGTCCATTTTGCTTATCATGAAAAAAATCGGCAGACCCGCCTTGCGCGAAAGACGAACTGCCTTCTCAGCGCCAACGGACAGACCGTCCTTGGCACTAATAAGTATTAAGGAGCTGTCTGCGACACGCAGACCTTGCATAACTTCACCCAGGAAGTCAAAATCTCCTGGTGTATCAAGCAAATTAAGCTTGGTATCCTTCCACTCACAGGTGGCAACAGAAGTGTTGATCGAAATGTTGCGGCGAATTTCCTCAGGATCGAAATCCATAACAGTGTTGCCGTCGGTCACCTTACCCATACGGTCAATAGCTTTGGCATGATAGAGAACAGCTTCGGCCAATGCGGTCTTACCGCTTCCACCATGCCCCAGCAAAGCGAGATTGCGAATTTTAGCAGTGGGATAGTTTTTCATATCCAGGATTCCCCCTTGTCATGTCGTACTAATGCCGGGTAGCCCTGCTGATAAACTGTGCATCTGCAAAGTATTTCCAGCACCGTGGCTATCATTATACTATGCAGAATAGACAACTTCTATTATGTATTTTCACAATATTTCGTTCAATATATACGCCATTCTCCCAGTTTCGGAAATTAGGCAGGAAGCAGACAAAGAAAATATGAATTCGCTACTTCTTCTTAATATTAAGCTGATAAATGCGTTTAAGGCCCTGCAGAGATAGATCCTTAACATACCTTATCCTATGGTTGCTGACCATATAGGGAATAACCATTTCAGCGAACGCACCTGTCGCTACGACTTCCAGCCCGGTCTGACTCCATTCAGAAGAAATCCGATCTAGTAAACCATCAAGCATCGAAGCGTTGCCATAAATAACGCCACTGTTCATTGAGTCAACTGTATTTCGCCCCAGCAGTGCAGACGGCTGGCTAAGCGCTGCTCTGGGTAATTCTGCTGCGCTTGCTGCCAGAGCATCCAGCGATATGCCAATTCCAGGAATAATCAAAACACCACACAATTCACCATCGCTGTTTATACTGGCAAAAGTCGTGGCCGTCCCCATGGATATGATGATTTGAGGCTGCGGCCTCATCTGTTGAGCACCAACCGCGCATACAGCAATATCTGCACCAAGCTGGGATGGTATGTCAGTTTTTATGTTCAGGCCCGTTTTAACACC
>CAZHQX010000204.1:0-2931 GCA_964534195.1 uncultured Oscillospiraceae bacterium | reverse complement strand
TTCATGGCAAAAACCTCAGGGCAGATCTCAGCACAGAGTCCGCAGCCGATACAAGTATCCTGATCAACAAAAGCTTTCATGAAGTCCTCCTCGATCGTTATGACGATCATTTATTTTATGCAACAGCTTCAATCTATTGCAATGTGAAACCCGTTACTTGCATTATAGCAACATTGTAAAAAATAATAAATCTTGATCCGTCATCACTATCCTCATATATTACGTGGCAGATCATGCCTTCCATACGATACTCCACCGGCATTGAATACCATTTGGCCGGAATTGCTACAGGTGCGGTCGCATCCTCATTCGTAACCTCTCGAACCCATGCAATCAGCTTGCGCTTGAAGCTGCCGGCTGCTTTTTTAGCCTGCTCAAGAATCGCTTCATCTGCTTTTAGCTCACCATTCAGGTATTGCGGGGCGTCAAGCCTGAAATATGTCAGCCCAAGCTTGGGTTGCCAGGCCGTTTTCAAAGTCCAGTTTCGATCGAAGAGACTTCCTGTTACCTGACCCTCACTGAGCAGCCAATCCTGACCAAGCTGATCCACTCTGGTACCGTTCTTCGGCTTGGCGCCATCATCACGATACAGCATGAATTTTTTATCCTCACTGAGGACAAAAGGCTCACTGCCCTGTGCCATTTTTTGAAGCAGATAGCGGACCCACCAGTCATGATTCCAGTATTCTTCTGTCGCAGTTATATCTGTCGCAGCAATTTTAATCGAGTTGTTATTGCTTAGCAGTTCAAATGGTTTAAGCAGCTTATGATCCTGAGCTGCAGTTTCGAAGCTCTGTACGCTCTCTTGAATTTCGTTTTGAGCCATCACCTGATGGACGATCATCTCTGGCTGTTGCTGCGGTATTTTTGCAGCAAGCGAAAGGATGAAGAAGCGGCCGGCAAGAACAATCAACAGGCCAATGGCAATAGTCATGAGATTGCCTCTTCCAAGCCTGGCAACAATGTATTGAAACCAAGAACGAATTTTCATCTTAGTCATTTTTCTGCTCTCCCTCATCGTCCTGAAGCTCATCATTCAGCATGATCTCTTCTGCGGCCTCTATTTCTTCAGCAGCTTGAACCGGCGGGAAGTGAATACTTATTGTTGTGCCCTCTCCCAGCTTGCTGTCTATAATCATGTCGGCATCATGTAATTTGACGATCTCATCACATAGCGCCAGGCCGAGTCCTGCGCCACCTGCCTTGCGCGTTCTCGCTTTATCCAGCACATAAAACGGCTGCTTGATTTTATCAAGCTCAGCCTCCGGAATACCACAGCCCTCGTCTTTTACCAGCATGATCATGCTATTGTCATCCTGCTTAATTGCCTGCAGCAGAACTGTCTGTTCAGGATTTGAGGCCTTGGCAGCGTTCTCGAGAAGGTTGGTGATGAGTGATCTGAACAGCTCGAGACTTACACGGACATAGCCATGCTGGTTGTCGAGAATCAGTCTGACCTGATACTTCTCCATAGTCGGCCTGATCAACAGCCAGATCTCCTCAAGAAGATCATGCAGGTCAACTGTTTCTAGATCGAACTGGCTGCGCCCCATCAAGGTCAGCTCCATCAAAAGTTTGGCGATGTGCTCAAGCTGGCGCCCCTCGCGGTAGATGAAATCAGCCTGACGCCGCCGCTCCTCATCACTGATGGAGGGCGCCTGTCTGAGCAAATCAGCAAAACCGATTATACTGGTCAAAGGCGACTTGATCTCATGTGTGAGATTATCTATGAAACGTGTTCTCTCTTCATTCATCTGCTGGAGGGAATTGATGTTCTTCTCGACGGCGTCTGCCATATTGTTGAAGTCATGACCCAGAGCTGACAGCTCATCGCGGCCGCCGACTGACAAGCGTATATTATATTCACCCTGAGAAAAGCGCGAGGTATATTGTCTGAGTATGGCGATCGGTCTGGTCAGCCAAACTACTATGATCAGAAGAACACCTGCAGCGGCCAGAGCTAGTATAAGCATCAGGTCGGCGAAGAGCCTTATTTGTTTATAGAGCAGATCATAGATCGATGAGATGTCCTGAATCGTGACCAGAGTATAGGTTCTGTTCTCTAGCTCGATCTGGCTTGACACAAATAACCAGTGGCCTTGTTCAAGAGCTCTGATGATCGTATAGCGGTCGAGCGGATCGACTGGCTCGAGCTCCGGCCGGGACATGACCTGATCCAGCGCGGAGTAATTGCTGACAAATGCACCTAATCGGCCCTTGTCCTGATCTTGCTTAAGAACAGGTTCAAATGGAAGTGAGCTGATAAGCTGATCCTGTCCGGAATAAAGCTGGAAGAAAACAGCTGGCGACCTCAGGTCCTGCAGGCCCGAGAAAAAAACCGGTTGATTATAGCTCTCAGCCAGGCGCAGCAGAGATTCGATCATCTCATTCTCGGTCAGAAACCCTTCCCCGGTTTGATAGCGGTCATGTACGACAGCTGTCTGCATCGAGCCGATAACCAGATCATGTGTACTGATACCGTTTTGCCTGGCCTGCTCTATATTACCCTGATGGTTGCCGCGAAGCAGAAGCAGTGAGACGATACTAATTGTAACCATAAGAAGCGCCAGAGAAAAAAGGAATATTTTTTGCCAGAACCTCATTCTAGTTATCCAGCCTGTAACCTATCTTGACTACAGCTTTTAGCCGGTCCTGGAAATCGAGCTTTTTGCGCAGCTGCATGATGTGCATGTCTACAGTTCTGGTCTCGCCAACGAAGCAATAGCCCCAGACTTGCTGCAGAATAACCTCACGGCTAAGCGCCTCATCCACATGCTTAATAAGCAGGACCAAAAGATCAAACTCCTTAGGCGTCAAGAATATCGGTTCGCCATTTTGCCTGACCATGCGTTCGGTAAGATTGACCTCTATGTCATGATAATTCAACTGCTGATTGCTGCGGCTGAACCGTCTTAGAACTACTTCTATTCT
>CAZHQX010000203.1:0-2952 GCA_964534195.1 uncultured Oscillospiraceae bacterium | reverse complement strand
ATGGGCTGGCAATGCTGGTTGATGAATCTGATGACCTTAAAAACACATATAGTGTTATAGCTGTCAGTTCCAAGAAGCATCCTGACATCAATGAGAAGGGCGCACAGGCGTGGATAGATTTCCTTGCTAGCGATGAGGCTGCTGATATAATTCGTGAATACGGTGTTAGCCAGTATGGTGAAGGACTCTTCAACTATGATGGTTTCGGCGGCTGATTGTATTAGACCTTGAATACAAGTCAGATTCGGAGAGAGTTATGCTGATTTTTCAGGCAGTTTTTGCCGATACTCAATTAACATATGAATGGATGCGGATTCTTGCGCTTACACTTATTATGACGCTGCTAAGCACGATGATATCTGCAATTATCGGTATGCCACTTGGAACCTTCCTGGCTGCCTCAAGCTTCCCGGGGCGCCGTTTCATCCGCAGACTGATGCAGACTGGAATGAGTCTGCCTCCAGTTGTCGCAGGCTTGCTGGTGTTCCTTCTGTTATCCAGACAGGGACCTCTTGGCAGTCTGCGTTTGCTTTTTAGCTTACCGGCGATGATTATCGCGCAATGTCTTCTGATAATTCCAATCATGACCTCACTTACCTGCAGCATTGTTGAGAGCCGTCAGAAGCCGATCAGAGAGACTTTGCTGACATTGGGCCAGCCTGCTTATAAAATTCACTGGATCATTCTCAGGGAGAATAGCCAGGCACTTGTCACTGTAATGCTTACTGGCTTCGGGCGAGCTATTTCCGAGGTAGGTGCCGTTATGATGGTAGGTGGAAATATCGAAGGTAAAACCAGAGTTCTTACTACAGCTATTATGCTGGAGACCAACCGCGGCAATTTTACATCTGCCATCGTACTAGGTGTTGTTCTTATGCTTCTGGCTCTGCTTATTAATTTAGTAGTCAACAGCCTGAAGGAGGAAGACCATGTCAGCTGAACGCAACAAGTCAGAGTTCTCGGCTTTTGCCAGCGGCAGACTTGTCCACAAATGGGGCGAACGCTTCTGCCTTGATATCGAAGGCATAAATATCGAGCCGCATACCAGTTACGCTGTTTTGGGCGCCAATGGATCTGGCAAAAGCACGCTCCTGCGTTTGTTGGCAGGTTCAATGATTATAAGCGAACAGTTTTCAGCTCCTGGAGCAGTCGGGTATCTGCCACAGTCGCCTTATGCGTTTCGCATGACAGTTGCTGATAATGTGCGTCTGGGGATTTCACCTGAGCTTGGCCTTACACAGAACGAACAAAACGAGGCCATAACAAATAGTCTTGAGAGCTTAGGACTGCTGCATTTACGTGATGAGCCCGGCAGCAAGCTATCCGGTGGTGAGGCTCAGCGCATGGCACTGGCCAGACTTATGGTCGTCAAGCGCTACGTTCTTCTGCTTGATGAGCCAACCGGTGCGCTTGACCTACAAGGACTCAGCCTGGCCGAAGCAGCGATTTCCAAATATCTGGCTGATACAGGCTGTGCGTTGCTCTTAGTTACACATCAGCTAAGCTTGGCTGAACGTTTATGCGGACAGCTTTTATTTTTAGATAATGGCCGCCTTGATGCTGCAGGTCCGATGGCGGAAACACTTAGAAATCAGCCAACAAAAAGCCTCATTCAGTATCTGCGATTTGAGAAGGCATGTATAATGGAACCATATGCGGAAGGGATGATTGAGCAGGTATGATGCTAAATGTAAGTACTATCGAGGATGCGATGGAGAGGCTTGAACAGGCTATCAGGCTTAATGGTACTGATTATCTGGACCTTGTTAAGACTCTGCGCTCATTTCATGCTGATACAGTTGGACAAGCTGCTGCCTGTGTCGATTTGCCGAAACCAGTGGCTGAGACGGAACTAATCAATATAAGCACAGCCGCCGGCAGAATTCTCGCGGAATCAGTTGTCTCTAAGCATGATGTCCCAGGTTTCGATAGATCAACTGTCGATGGCTATGCGGTAAGAGCTGCCAATACCTTCGGTGCCAGTGAGTCGCTCCCGGCTATGCTCAGGCTCGATGGCAGCATAAAAATGGGGCGATCAGCTGGGATCATGCTCGCTTCAGGCTGTTGTCGTGAGATAGCTACCGGCGGAGCAGTTCCGGAAGGAGCTGACGCCGTAATAATGATCGAGGATACCGAACCTGCGGATCCGGAGGATGAGTTGCGATATCTCCTCAAGCCTGTATCACCCGGTCAAAATATCATTTTCCGTGGTGATGATATCACTGCGGGTTCTTGTTTACTTCCTGCCGGTACTTTGCTTACGCCTCATCACATTGGAGCCTTGGCGGCTCTGGGAAAAACCTCCGTCAGTGTTTTACGTAAGTTGAAGATCGCGCTTATTTCCACCGGTGATGAGCTTGTGAAGCCAGGTGATAATTTAGCTGATGGACAAATATTCGATGTTAACGATTCTATGCTTACAGCTATGCTTAAGAGAGCCGGCACGGAGATAAACAGCTTCGGCATAGTTGCTGACGATCTTACTGAATTGACTCAGGCAATAAGCAGAGCTTCAGCAGAGCACGATTTGGTGATCATATCCGGAGGCAGCTCAGCGGGCGACCGTGACCATGCAGCGGCCGCTATAGCTAAGCACGGACAGCCGGGCGTAATTCAACATGGTTTGGCGGTTAAGCCAGGCAAGCCGACACTGATCGGTCTATCAGATCGCCTGCCCATAATCGGTCTGCCCGGGCACCCTGTCGCCGCCTGGTTCATGGCTGATCAAATTGTTTTGCCGTTGATAAATCTCCTATGCGGACGCAAGCCGCCTGTAAGAAGAAGTATCGATGCCATTCTGACGAGAGCAATCCCGGCCAATCATGGCAGACAAGGCTTCTCGGCAGTTATGCTGCAGGAGGATCCACGATCACAGATGCCATCTGCTGTTCCAATCGCGTCGAAATCGGGCCTGATCACTACTCTGCGTGCGACGGACGGGTATATCATGAT
>CAZHQX010000202.1:0-2956 GCA_964534195.1 uncultured Oscillospiraceae bacterium | reverse complement strand
GCAGCTCAATGCACTGATGCCAGAGTTAACATAATAACAGCCGAACTTTTTGTAAATTATCCGGATCTCTTCAGCTTTGCTTCAGCCTCTCAGGAGGAAATGGAGCAGGCGATCAAGAGCTGCGGATTATATCGCAACAAGGCAAAAGCTATCATTGCTTGTAGTATAATGCTGATTGATAAGTATGATGGCAAGGTGCCGCAGGATATGAATAGTTTGCTTGAGCTGCCAGGCATTGGCAGGAAAATAGCAAATCTAATTCTTGGTGACAGCTATGGTATACCGGCAGTTGTTGTGGATACACATTGTGCCCGTATCACAAGACTATTGGGTCTGACCAGTCATAAGGAGCCACCGAAGATCGAACAGGATCTTATGAAGCTGTTGCCTGAAGAATGGTGGATCAGCTGGGGTCACCTGATGGTTGCGCATGGCAGGGAGATCTGCAAAGCCAGACAACCAGCCTGTGAGAGATGTCCGGTCGCGCTTCTTTGCAGCTTTGCTGCAGGGTCATCAGAGCTTGGCGCAACTGACATTTCTTCACCAAATGGAGCAACGGAGCAATGACAGAAGTAAAATCAGGCGCCTCAGGTTTAGCTGCAACTCCAATTACAACGATCAAAGGCATTTCTGTCAGACGGACAGCTGCTTTGCGCAAGCTTGGAATTGAAACCTGGTATGACCTCATAACATGGTTTCCCCGTGGCTATGAGGACTGGTCTCCTGTTGAATCTTCATCAGAGCTTCAGGATGGGATGGAGCAGACTTTTACCGGTGTGGTTGCCAGAAAACCTCAAAACAGCCAGCGAGGGCGTTTGTCTGTGCAAAAAGCAGTTATCAGGGTCGACAGCTCTGCTGTTACGGCTGTATGGTTTAATCAGCCCTGGCTGATACAGAAGCTTGAGCAGGGCCAGATTTATATATTTCACGGAAAAATCAAAAGAGACAGCCGCTACTTTTCAGTTCAGAATCCGTCCTTTGAGCTATACGACGAGTTGATACCGCCGGCTTCGATCAAACCTCTCTATTCTCTGACTGAGGGGATAAGCCAAGCCATGCTTAGACAGTGGATCGGTACTGTATTAGGCTCTCTTAAGGACCGTTTGCCGGAGCCTCTGCCTGATTGGGTCCGCCGGGATAATCATTTATGTGCCATTGATTATGCTATCAATAAGATTCATCTGCCTCATTCAGCCCAGGAAGCCGAAATATCAAGGCAGCGATTGGCGTTTGAAGAACTGTTTTTGATTCAGGGAGGACTGCGTATACTCAAGCAGCAGCGTCTGCTCAAGAGAATCAGCCGCGGCGTTCTGCTTGATAGTGAGAGCAAAAGCAAAATAGCTGAGGCCATTTCCAGATTGCCTTTTGCGCTTACGACGGCTCAAGCAAGAACTCTTGAAGAAGCGCTGACTGATATGACCCTTGTCAGACCTATGAATAGGCTGGTCCAGGGTGATGTTGGTTCAGGTAAAACAGTCGTTGCCGCTATGGCTATGTACGCATGTGCTTTGGCAGGAGGTCAGGCCGTAATGATGGCGCCTACTTCTGTCCTGGCGGCACAGCATTACAACTCACTGTCATCTCTTCTGGCTGATTGTGGTATGGAGATAGCACTTCTGACGGGTCAGACAACTGCGGCTAAACGCCGGGAAATTCTCGAAGCAGCAGCGAATGGTAGTTGTCATCTGCTCGTTGGCACGCATGCCCTGCTGGAAGATAGGGTCGTGTTTAATGATTTGTTGCTCACAGTAACAGATGAGCAGCATAGATTTGGTGTCAGACAACGTTCAAAACTGGCAAAAGCAGAGCAGTATGTACCGCATAATCTTGTTATGTCAGCTACACCTATACCAAGAACACTTGGCCTTATTCTCTATGGTGACCTTGATATATCAGTGATTGACGAGCTGCCAAAAGGAAGACAGCCTATTGAGACATATACCGCTACCTCTGCCGATCGCAAACGTGTTTATGATCTGATGAGGAGAATGGTAGAGGAAGGCAGACAGGTTTATGTCATCTGTCCGATGATCGAAGAAGATGCTGACAGTGATCTTGCATCTGCGGTTGGTGTTTTTAATGAGCTTTCACAGCAGATTTTCCCTGACAAAAAAATAGGACTGCTTCACGGCAGTCTTAAACCAAAAATCAAGGATGAAGTCATGCAGGAATTCTATGATGGCAATCTCCAGATTCTGGTCAGTACGACTGTAGTAGAGGTAGGGGTCGATCAGCCTAACGCAGCTATGATGGTGATAGAAAACGCTGAGAGATTCGGCTTGGCACAGCTCCATCAGCTTCGTGGAAGAATAGGAAGAGGCCCATATAGATCGATTTGTGTGCTTTTGAGCGACAGCAAGGAGCAGTTGGCGAGAGAGAGGCTTAAAACTCTGTGTCATAGTCAGGATGGCTTTGTCATCGCGGAAAAAGACCTGGAGCTGCGTGGGCCTGGTGATTTTTTCGGTACAAGACAGCATGGATTACCCATATTCAAGCTAGCTAATCTCTATGATGACCGTGACATAATAGCTGCTGTCGGACATAGTCTTGATCGTTTATTTGAAATAGACCCGGAACTTGAACTGCCGCAGCACAGAGTCATGATCGAGGTTTTGCATGACCGCTATGGCGATGCATTTCCTGATCTCGCTCTTTGACCTGCTTATCAGGCTTTGTCATTGTATTGTATGATAAGAATTAATTGAGAAGATCGAGAGCGGCAGCTGCCGCTGTATGGAGTGAATAACATGCCTAGAATCATTGCCGGAAAAGCACGAGGAATACCGCTTATAACGCCTCATGGAGAGAAGACCAGACCTACTTCAGACAAGGCTAAGGAAGCGCTTTTTTCAATTTTGATGCCGAGGATCGCGGATTCTCGTTTTCTAGATATATATGCCGGCTCCGGACAGATCGGTCTTGAGGCTGTCAGCCGTGGCGCTGCCGAAGCAGTTCT
>CAZHQX010000201.1:0-2957 GCA_964534195.1 uncultured Oscillospiraceae bacterium | reverse complement strand
CAGTAGAAGGCACCGGTGCTGCCGGTGTGATCGTCGGTAAGGCGATATATGAAGGGAAGGTGAAGCTTGAGCAATGCTGGCAAAAAGGATAATACCCTGTCTTGACGTACGGGGCGGACGTGTAGTAAAAGGAATCAATTTCGTTAATATAAGGGATGCTGGTGATCCTGTTGAGATCGCCAGAGCGTATAACGCCTCAGGGGCTGATGAGCTTGTATTTCTGGATATCTCGGCAACTCTTGAAGAGCGCGGGACAATGATCGATGTGGTACGACAGGTAGCTGAGCAGGTTTTCATACCGTTTACAGTTGGTGGAGGCATCAGAACCCTTGAGGATATCAGGGCTATTCTGCAGGCTGGCGCCGATAAGGTATCGTTGAATTCGTCGGCTGTTGCCAGACCGGAATTGATAAAGGAAGCCTCGGAGCGATTCGGCAGCCAGTGTATAGTTGTGGCAATCGATGTGCGCAAGGAGAGTGATGGCCATTATGAAGTCCTGGTTGCAGGCGGTACTAAAACAACAGGACTTGAGGCAGTTGCCTGGGCCAAAAAAGCAGCTGAGCTGGGCGCTGGTGAGATACTGCTTACAAGCATGGATAAGGATGGAACCAAGTCAGGCTATGATCTGGAAATAACCAGAATGGTCGCCGATGCGGTCGATATACCTGTAATTGCCTCCGGCGGTGCCGGCAGCCTGGATGATTTCTATGAGGGCTTGACCACTGGCGGTGCCGATGCAGCGTTGGCAGCCAGCCTGTTTCATTTCGGTGAAATAAAAATTGATCAGCTCAAGGATTATCTGTCACTTCGCGGCCTTGCTATCAGGCAGCCGTCTGATCGTGATGTGAAGCTTCCGGAACCTGTTGTCATACCTCAGGTTACATGGTCTGAGTTTAAAACTGACAGTAATGGACTGATCCCTGCGATCATCAGAGACTATGAATCAGGCGAGCTTCTGATGATGGCCTGGCTTAATGAGCTGGCATGGCAACAGACTCTTCAGACCGGATTGATGCACTATTACAGCCGCAGCCGCAAGAGCCAATGGCTCAAGGGAGAGACTTCCGGCCATTTTCAGCAGGTCAGAGCGATAGCCGTTGACTGTGATGCGGATACTCTGCTGGTTGATGTTTACCAAATAGGACCGGCTTGCCATACAGGCAACAGATCCTGCTTCTTCCGTCAGCTTGCTGACCTGGCTCAGGAATAATTGTTTCGAGAGCCGGACTTTTGCCAGTGGCTTAATTCTGGTAATATGTATAGGTCGTCGATCGATATACCGAAATAAACGATGTTCGGCCGGCAGCGAAGTGAAATAAACAATATAGAGGGAGAATTTTATGAGCAATATTGGAAAAATACTTGATGAGCTTTATGATGTAGTACTGGACAGACAGGCTAATCCCAAGGAAGGCTCATATACCAACTATCTTCTGAACAAAGGGATCGATAAGATCTGCAAAAAGGTTGGTGAAGAATCCGCGGAAGTTATTATCGCGGCTAAGAACAAATCCAAGGAAGAGGTCATATATGAGGCCTCTGATCTGCTTTATCATTTAAACGTTCTGCTTGTCGAGCAGGGAGTCACTTTGGACGATATCTATGAGGAGCTCAAGAAGAGAAGATAAGGTTTGACAAAGACTCTGGCCTGTGGTATCATTCGTTTGCTTGTCCACATCAGGGTCTTTTTTTTTGTGACCAATTTGTGGAATTCGGTCCGTTAAAAGTTATTATGGAGGAGTGATACAAATGGCAAAACCAGGAGCCCGTGATAAGATTACTCTGGCCTGCACAGTCTGCAAGCAGCGTAATTATAACACTATGAAGAACAAGAATAACGATCCTGATCGTCTGGAAATGAAGAAATACTGCAGATTCTGCCGTAAACATACCGATCACAGAGAGACGAAATAAGGTAGTTCGAGTATCGTTAAGGAAGGTTTGAACATGGCAGAGAAACAGATCAGCGAGAAGAGAGACAACAGGAAGAATAAACCTAAAATGAACGCTTTCCAGAAGATCGCTGCTTTTTTTGTCCGTATGGGCAAAGGGCTGAAGAAATTTTTCAGCAATCTTAGATCTGAGCTGAAGCGCGTAATATGGCCTGATAAGAAACGTCTTATCCAGAGTACAGCTACAGTTTTATTCATCTGCCTGGCTGCAGCTATCATTCTGTTCGTTGTGGATTCTGTCCTCAGCGCCGTCCTGAATGGTGTTGGTTTCTATTCACCTCAGGCAGACAGGCCGGCTGTAACAGAGACAGTTGAAACAAGTGAAGGAGCCTGATCAATGGTAGACCATAACCTGGAAGAAGCCAAGTGGTATGTAGTACACACCTATTCTGGCTATGAGAACAAGGTGAAGGCTACATTGGAGCGACTTGTCGAGAATCGTGGAATACAGGATTATATTCAGGATGTATCTGTACCTGTAGAGGAGCAGATCGAGATCAAGGATGGTAAGAAGAAGACCATTCAGCGTAAGATCTATCCTGGATATGTGCTTGTGAAAATGGTTCTGACAGATGAGATTTGGTATATTGTCCGCAATACCCGCGGAGTAACCGGGTTTGTCGGTCCAACCAGTTCCAAGCCGACACCACTTACAGAGGAAGAACTCATGATCATGGGTCTTGAGTCTAATTGGGAGCCTGTTGTTGATTATGGCATCGGCGATTCAGTTAAGGTTATCAATGGACCTCTTGAGAGCTTCATCGGAACTGTTGAAGAGATCAATTTGGAGAAGAAGAAAGTTAGAGTTCTTGTATCCATGTTCGGTCGTGAAACACCAGTTGAATTGGAGCTGACTCAGATTCTGAGAATATAAGCTTCAGGAAACACAGATTTGCACATCTCCGTAATAAGAGATGTTCGAATATAAAGAAATTTGGGAGGTGGCCATCATGGCAAAGAAAATTACCGGGTATGTAAAATTGCAGATTCCCGCAGGTAAAGCTA
>CAZHQX010000200.1:0-2967 GCA_964534195.1 uncultured Oscillospiraceae bacterium | reverse complement strand
TTAATTATGATGCAAGAACCCATATGCTGTCAACCCATTTTCGCGGAGTATTTTTTCTATTTATCCAAATATAAAGGCTATTTGACACATTTTTGAACCTTTTCAACAGTCAAACTCATTCAGTTATGCAACGTGTCGGTTTGCATCCTGCATTTTAGGCTTATCCAACCAGTGTTTTGCCCTCAGGTCTGACTAATTCACGCCTGGATGATTTTTGCATTGCCAGGCTGATCGCGAACGATGCCGGTCCAACTCGGCCTAAATACATGACAGGTATCAGGATGGCATGGCTTAGCGGCGTCAGATTAGGTGTACCTATTGAAGATAATCCGACAGTAGCAAACGCGGAAGAGCTTTCAAATAAAATGTCAAGGAAGCTGAATATATTTTTGTCCAGAGCCTGACGCTCCACAACGCTTAAGATAATGGTCACTGAGAGAATTATACTTAGACCTAACCCAACAATAGCCAGAGCTCTGGTAAAAGTCTCACGTGCGATTTTATGTCTCAGCAGAATAATATCGTCGAAACCTCTGATGTCTGAGAAGATCGTTGCCAGCATCACGGCAAAAGTCGTGATCTTCACACCGCCGCCAGTCGATCCGGGCGCGGCGCCTATGAACATCAGAATGACCGTCATAAATTTCGAACTATCATGCAGACTGGCCTGATCGATAGTATTAAATCCAGCGGTTCTCGGCGTAACAGACTGAAAAAACGCTGCGAAGGGACGCTGCCAGGCTGGCAATGATCCCATTGAATAAATAGAGCGGGTGTTATCAAACTCCGCAATAAGGAAATAGATGAATCCGAACACGATCAGAACTCCCGACATCATCAGGACCAGCTTGGTATGGAAATTAAGTCTGCTCTCACGCCGCCAGCGCAGCAGATCTGACCATACAACGAAACCGAGACCTCCAATTATGAACAACAAAGCAGTGACAACTACTACGATCGGATCATGATTCCAGCCGACAAGACTGCTATATGGTCCGGAAACTGAATCACCATGAAGATCGAATCCGGCATTGCAAAAAGCTGATACTGATTGGAAGAAGCCTCTGGTAAAAGCCTTGAATGGCTTCATTTCGCCTAAGAATCGCCAAGTCAGAATAATACCGCCAACAAGTTCGATGGACAGCGTTATCAATACGATTCTACGAATAAGACGAAAAACATCTGTAAAGCTGAAGTTGGCAGTAGATTCCTGTGCTACGACCATTGTCCTCAGTCTAGCCTTGCGTCTGATCAAGCTATAAAAAAAGCTGGTAATAGTAACTAATCCCAAACCACCTATCTGGATCAGAGAAAGAATAACACCCTTGCCAAATGAGCTCCAGTGTGTAGCAGTATCTACTACAACAAGGCCGGTAACGCATGTCGCGGACGTGGCCGTAAAAAGAGCGTTAAGTATACCAACACTCTTTCTGTCCTGAGAGGCAAAGGGCATTGCCAATAGGATAGCTCCAATCAAAATGACCATTAAAAAAGATAAAATGATCAACCTGGCCGGTTTAGCATTTATCCATTTAACTACTGGATGTACAGGTTTCCCCTTCTTAATTACTGCCATGATGTCGAATCCTACCTTCTGACCATTGTCTTCCAAATAAGGTCGTAATCCATCTGATCACAGACAAGAAGCATTGTGTCGTCAGCTTTCATCACAAGATTACCGGCAGGCATTTCAACTGTCCCGTTAGGCCTTGTAACTAAAACTAATTTACTTTTCCCAGGAAACTCATACTCTGCGAGAGTTCTATTGCATGCTTCTGATTTCGGTGATAGCACAAATTCGATGATACTTTTTGAGGTCTTATCAATGGAAAGAACCGATCTCATACCTTCATAATCAATATCCTGCTCGATTATATCAGCCAGAATCTGTGTGCTGGAATAAACCTTATCAACGCCAAGACGGGTAAACATCTCAGCGTTCTTGGGATTGTTAACTCTGGCAACTGTATTACGGACATTGAATCGTTTCTTGGCGATCTCACAACCGATCAGGTTATTCTCATCCTTACCGGTAACAGCTATATAGAAATCAGCATTATGACAGCCGCTCTCTTCCATGATTTTGATCGTGGTTCCATCACCTTGATACACATTGACCTCATCAAAATCAGTAGCGATCCTCTCACTTACATCCTTAAGTGTTTCGATGACAGAGATCTGATGCTTATATGGTCTTAGTGTTTTTATCAGATAGTAGGCCAGCTTGCCGCCGCCTACGATTACTATGCGCATTTAGTTAAACCTCTCTTCTGTCTGCGATGATTATTATTTGCGATTTAAACGCGATCAGCCAGGACCATTTCGTCGCCAAGGCGTATCGTTAATCCAGGTCTAGCCAGAATTAATCTGCCTCTGCGCAAAAGTCCAAAAACCAGCTTACCGGTATCGGTACTGAGATCATTGATATCCTCACCGATGAGATCCTCCTCGATCGGTACTGTTGTATATATGATTTGCGCGCCATATACTCGATGCTGCTGCTCCTTGCCTTCATCGGCAAGCTCACGAAGAAATGCCTGAACAGTCAAATCTGTTGAACAGATCGTATTAAGACCAAACTCATCAAACACTTCTCTGCTGGCAGGATTAAATACCCTGGTGATTATCTTCTTAACACCGAATACTTCTCTGGCCACTTGCGCAGCCATTATATTTATATTGTCATTCTGGGTTACAGCACAGACCGCATCGGCCGTCTCAATTCCTGCCTGTTTAAGAACATCTCGATCTATCGGCACACCAGTGATCTTGATGCAATCAATATCATCAGCAAGCTGCATCAAATTGCTGTCATTTTCAATTATTACCACATCATGTCCCAAATCTACAAGTGATGACGCAAGAGAAGAGCCTACCTTGCCACATCCTATGACAATTATCTGCACATTAATCCCTCCTAACAGCTGAATCTAGAATAGCCTCTTATATACCTTTTTTCAAGTATAG
>CAZHQX010000199.1:0-2984 GCA_964534195.1 uncultured Oscillospiraceae bacterium | reverse complement strand
GCATCTGTTTCTGATTCATCCTTGCGCACGGCGATTAAAAGCAAATGGTCGCGCTGCAATTCGCCAAAGGCCTGAATCATTGTGAAATAGTCCATATAAAGTGTTTCCAATGCCAGATTAGTTAACTGATTACTGGTGATCGATGGTATTTGCTTAACAATTCTCAGCAGAATTAGTTTGCTGATAGCCAAATTGCTGTTCACTGATAATCTCCCCATATGTGATAGATTTGTTTTGTCAGCCTGTTGTAATGGTTATTGATCAATTACAAGCATATCTGTGCTCATATGCTACCTGATGATATACTGTTAAAGAATAATAGCATATCTGCTATTATAATGCCCGAACCCGATCAGTAAAAGGGTTAATCTTTGTTGTTATTGCTTATAAACCGGAAGAGGAAGCAACAAAATGACTAGAATTCAATAATTATGCAGCTGTTAAGGTTGAGGTTTTAATAATAAAGTTTAGATAGATGGACTGTGCCATGTTTGGAACATCCTGGAATTGGCATCAAATATTGAATACATGTAAAAGCATACGGGAGATAAGATATGAGCAGAATTCTGGTTACTGGTGGAGCCGGCTATATTGGCAGTCATACATGTGTTGAGCTTCTTAATGAGGGTCATGATCTTGTAGTAGTAGATAATTTTGTGAACAGCAGCGTTGAATCGCTGAAACGTGTCAGGGAAATTACTGGACGAGATTTTGAATTTGTTAAACTGGATGTCTGTGATAAGAATGCACTGAATGAGGTCTTTGATAATTTTGAGATTGACGCGGTTATTCATTTTGCCGGCCTAAAAGCTGTGGGTGAATCAGTTTCAATGCCGCTGGAGTACTATCGAAATAATATTGACAGTACTCTTGTATTATGCGAGGTTATGGCCGCACATAATGTCTACCGATTAGTTTTCAGTTCGTCAGCCACTGTTTATGGCATGCCGGAAACAGTACCGATAACGGAAGACTTCCCGTTGTCCTGTACAAATCCATATGGTTGGACCAAACTGATGAATGAGCAGATCTTACGTGACTTGTCTGTGGCAGATCCCTTATGGTCAATTGTTCTGCTGAGATATTTTAACCCGATCGGAGCACATAAATCAGGATTAATTGGCGAGGATCCTCAGGGTATACCAAACAATCTGATGCCATACATAGCTCAGGTGGCGGTCGGCCGCCGCTCAGAACTGCATGTATTCGGAAATGATTATCCCACTCATGATGGTACTGGTGTAAGAGACTACATTCATGTAGTTGATCTGGCGGCCGGTCATCTGCGTGCGATCGAATACACAGAGGATCATAAGGGCGTTGAGGCTGTTAATTTAGGAACGGGTCAGGGCTACAGTGTACTGGAGCTGGTAAGAGCTTTTGAAGCGGCCAGCGGGCGCAGTGTACCTTATGTGATCGATCCCAGGAGACCGGGTGATATAGCTGTTTGCTATGCTGAACCGTCAAAAGCGGCTAAGCTTCTTAAGTGGACAGCAAGGCGTGATCTGACATCAATGTGTGTAGATACCTGGCGTTGGCAGAGTATGAATCCTCAAGGGTATAATGATTGATCATTAGTAATCGGCTGAAGACAATGTAAAAAAAACATGACGAGGGGGCAATTCAATTGCCTCCTCTTTTGCATAGTGATATCATTAAAGAACTTATGCATACATATGTCCGAACGAGAAATTATAAATATATGGAGATTGAATGTTGTGAATAATAGAAAAAACGAAAAAGAAATGACTCGTCAGGATCCTGAGTTATGGCAGCCGTTACCTAAGAAAACTCACAATTTAAATAGAAAAACTTCCGCAAGACGATTATCAACGAGTAAAACTCAGCATGAGAAGAGCAAACCTGTTTATAGAAGGACCGCTTTCAAAAAACGCTGGAAAAGTCTTTCTCGTAAACAGAAGCTCTGCAGAATCGTTTTAGCAGTAGCAGCTGTTGTTTTTATTGCCTTATTAGCTGTTTGGCTTATTTGGGGATCAATGATGGAAAAAATCACACTAATTGATCCAGATACAGAGACTATACCTGAAGAGTACAATATTCCAACTGAGAGTCTGGTTCATCCACTGCCTGAGGTAAAGGGAGTAACCAATATTCTTCTGCTGGGAATTGATTCTCGCAGCAAGGATAGCATTTCATCACTCTCGGATGCAATGATGATTCTTACTGTTGATAATACAAATAAGAAATTGAAATTAACTTCACTTCAGAGAGATATGATGGTTTATCTTCCTGGCAAAGATGATGGCCAAAAAATAAATTCAGCTAATGCAGCTGGTGGTCCTGCTCTTGCTATGCGAGTTGTTAACGACACTTTTAGACTTAATATACAGAATTATGTTGTTGTAAACATGATGGCTCTAGAAGAACTAATTGATATTGTTGGTGGAGTAACTGTAGATGTTCAGGCATCAGAGGTTTATCATGTCAACGGTGAAATAGCTTATGCAAATGATTTTGCTAAAGAGAGAGGATATTCGGAACCAATTGAAGGTCCTGGATTACAGAAACTTAACGGCAGGCAAGCTGTTGCCTATTCTCGAATCAGGCATGGTGATTCTGATTATGCGCGGATGGGTCGTCAGAGAATAGTACTTCAAGCAATGCTTGATGCCTTTGTGGATGCGAATATAGCAAAAAAAACAAATATGATGACAGAGGGTCTCGAGTATATTACTACTAATCTTAAGCAGTCTCAAATTATGGATATGGGTCTTAAGATACTGCCTTTGATGAGTACTCAGATCGAACAGCTGCAGATACCTATAGACGGTTATTTCCGTGAATACAGCGGTAATCAGTGGGTCAACCTTTGTGATTATAATGGAATGATTCCATTGCTGCAGGAATTCATATGGGGCAAAACATTTGACTTCGATCCAGTTAGGGAAATTCCTGGTGCTCCTAATAGCAGCATTCCTATCGTTGAACCGACCAGAGCTACAACGACAGCGCCTGAAGAAACG